>DASUTF010000213.1:0-2509 GCA_036374695.1 Pyrinomonadaceae bacterium | reverse complement strand
GAAAAGATCAGTTCGTTCCATCGTGCATAGCGGTGCGATGTGAATCCTGTCGGGCTCGACACCGGCAGAAACCAGTTGCTCGCGGTTGGCGGTTTGCAGATCGATACGCGCGTGCCCGTCGCGTGTGGGCGCGAACAGGTTCTGGGATTGCGGAAATCGATCGGTGAACTGCTCGATAACTTCCACACCAACTTCGTAACAACACAGATTCGCCGCCGGACCAATCGCGGCGCGCAGGTTGCGGGGCTTAGCGCCGTACTGCGCTTGCATCTGATCGATTGCGCGCCTGACCACCGACGCGACTGTGCCACGCCAACCAGCATGAACGGCGGCGAACGCACCCGAAATCGGATCACCAATCAGCACCGGCACGCAGTCCGCAGTCTTCACGCCTACCAGAACGCGCGGCACGTGGCTGACCAGTACGTCGCAGTATTGCGCTTCGCCGAGCACGCCCGGCGCCGGCTGCGCTTCGGCTTCGGTGCGCACGACGCGCACGTCAGCGCCATGTACCTGCCAGCATCCGGTCAAAGTCCATTCGCCCGGAAACAGTTTGAGAAAGCGCCGCCGGTTCTCGTAAATATTCTCCGCCGCGTCTTCGTTAAAGCCGGCAAGATTCAGCGAATTTTCCGGCATCGGGCTGACGCCGCCGAGCCGCGTGGAAAATGCATTCGCGAATCCGTCGCGCTCCAGCGGCCCGCAAACCAACGCCTTCACGCCATCGCATTCGCGCCAGTAGAATCCGGCGTCTTGGAGCGCGGCATCATTGCGCTTAACATCTGTCTCGCCTGTGATTGTCTCCATCGGTATCGACATTATCGAAGTCAGCCGCGTCCGCGAAACCATCGCGCGCACGCCGCGCTTTGCCGAACGCGTCTTTACCGACGCCGAGCGCGCTTACTGCGAATCGCGTGGCGCCGTCGCCGCGCAACATTATGCCGCGCGCTTTGCGGCAAAAGAAGCCGCGCTGAAAGCTTTGCAGACCGGTTGGAGCGGCGGCATCAGTTGGCAGGACGTTGAGGTTTCAGCGAAGGAGTCGGGCGCGCCTTTGATTACTTTTCACGGCCGCGCGCGCGAACTGTACGAAGCGTCCGGCGCTACGACGGCGCACATCTCAATTGCGCACACCACCGAACACGCGATTGCGGAAGTGATTTTAGAGAAGGCTTGAGTCTGAATTTGGTTTGAAGTTGATCTCAGTGTTTCTTTGTGAGCTCTGTGTCTCTGTGGTGGAGACTCTTCGACAAAACCATTTCACCACTGAGGCACAGAGGATTTCACAGCGACACGGAGTTAAGACTCTCCTGGTTGCGAACTGGAATCCGGAGGCCTACCTCACAGTTACCGTCAATCTGTATCTGGATCTGCCGCGCGCTTGCGACGGACGGGCGACCGTGATGAAGAAATCACCGGTTGCCTGCAGCACTTTCGAATAGCTCCAATTGCAGTCCGTTTCCAAACCGACATCAGAACCATCCGGACCTTTCAGATCAAAACAAGATGACTTTGCCGGAACGTTAGTCAGCTTGATAATCAGGCGCTGACCTAGTTGCGCCGACAGAACGTACTCAGCTTCTTCGTCGTTTCGGACGACGCCGCTGATTGTCGTGCTCGACGCGCCGCGCTTGAATTCGATGCGGTTGGGTTCGGCTTTGCCACCGCCTTGTGCCCGCGCCGCTGAGGCCGCCAGGAACAAAAGCAGGAACAAGCCGCAGACAAACACGGATTTACGCAGAGTAGAATGGAACAAACAAATTGGTTGGTTCATGCCGTTTCGCTTTCTTCCTGGCAACCTCATGATCGGGAAGAGGCGCTTGCGCCCGCTCTCAGATTCTTAAGTTAAGAGATGGGGGCAAGCCACCCTTCCTCACCTTGAGGTAATTAGCCTTGAGCCGTGTCATCTGCGTTCGCGCTTCGCGCTCATGCGGGCAGGGATGCCCGCGCTCCCAGGCTGCGGCTAACTTTTCGGCTTAATCATCATCACCGCGGCCCAGGTCTCAATGCCGTCCCAAAGATTCTGCAGACGAATGTTCTCGTTCTCAGCGTGCTGATTGTTGTCGTAGTTTGCAATCGGCACCGTGATCGTAATCGTCCGCAAATGATCGGTGATGATCGACAAAGGCAGACTGCCGCCCAGGGTGGGCAGCCGAACGACAGGATCTTTCGCCGTTGATTGCACCGCCTCGATGACCGCAATTGAAATCGGCAAGTCCATACGAGTGCGCTCAGCGTTGTACCCGCCTTTGCGCATGAAGACTTTCGCAATCAGCGCGTGCTGTTTTCGTTCCGCTTCCGTCGGGTCACGATCGATAACGTAGAAGCCTTCCTCGCGGATGTGTTCGATCAAGCGTTGCACTTGCCGCTGGTAATCATTTCCTTTGACCAGCCGCAGATCGAGCACCGCCGTCGCCGTCGTGGGAATCACATTCCGCGCCAGCGAGCCGACGTCGCCACTGCTCATGCCGTTGATGTTCAATGACGGTTCGTTGATCAATTCGAGCAGGCTCTT
>DASUTF010000212.1:0-7027 GCA_036374695.1 Pyrinomonadaceae bacterium | reverse complement strand
AGGCGAGCGACGCAGCAATTTCATCGCGCAGCACCTCGCGCGATTTCCCACGCTTCTCTTGATCGATGCTGTCGAGCACTTCGGACAAAACGTTGCGCGCTTCGCTCGCCGGCAAGTCAGCCGGCGTTGCCTTGATGGCGACGGTTCGGCCTGACAACCTCATCAGCTCAAAACCATAACTCTCCAACTCTTCCGCGATGGCGTCAAAAGCTGTGGCTTGCGCCGGTGTCAGGTCGAACGTTTCGGGAATCAACATTCGTTGCGATTCAGACTGGCGCGCGGTTTCCAATGCGCGGTACTTATCAAACAGCACCCGTTCATGCGCGACGTGCTGATCGATTAACAGCAGACCTTCGTCATCTGTCGCGATAATAAAACTTTCGTCCAGTTGACCAAGCGGCCGAATGTTTTGTGGCAGCGAATCCGTTACTGCGCCGATGAACTTTGTCGCCGAATCCAGCGGCGGCAAAGCAGGCGCAGGTCGAAGGGCCGGCGAGACTTCAGGTTCAACCTCCTCATCGGAAATCGTTTTCGCCACCGGCATCGGGTCCGCCGGCAGAGGTTCCGAGCGGCCGGCTTCCGGTGACGCCGCAACTTCTTCAGCCGACAACTGCGCTTGCACTGCGGTAGCAAAGCCAAAGCCGATGCGCTCCTGCTGCGGCTCGGGGCGCAAAGCGAAAGTTGATCGCGGCGGTTCGATGCGTGATGGAATTTCGGTTTCCGCCACGTCGGTGGGGGTGATACGGTTTTCGTCCGCATCCGAGCCGACTTCATCTCGTCGAAATTCCGCGGACATTTGCGTCTCAGCAGCGGGCGCATATCCCGCGCTGGCCAGAGCGGCGCGCACGGCCGCGCGAACCGAGTCGGCGACGGCGGCTGCGCGTCGAAAACGCACTTCGGTCTTCGCGGGATGGACGTTGACGTCGACTTCTTCGAGCGGCACATCAATGAACAGGAGCGCGACCGGATAGACACCGTGCGGCAGAATCGAGCGATAACCTTCCGAAAGGGCACGGCCAATCAGACGGTCTCGGACGAACCGGCCGTTGACGAAAAGGAACTGCGCGTCGCGCGAAGTGCGGCGCTCGCGCGGCGCGGAAACGAACCCTTCGACCTTGGCAATTTGTGAAGGCGAGTAGCGCGGCTCCAATGTGCTGCCGGTTGATCCGGTCGCTACCGCTCCCGGTACTGACACGTCGCTGTTCACTTCGAGCAGGCCTTCGAGAAATTGCGCGCCAAATATTTGGTAAGCGCGTTCGCGCAGATCCTTCGCCGGCGCCACTCTAATCGTCTCGCGTCCATTATTAGTTAGCGTGAAACTGATTTCGGGATGCGCCAACGCGTAGTGCGTTACCAGGTTCGTGAGATGAAAGCTTTCCGTCGCCTCTGAGCGCAGAAACTTTCGGCGCGCCGGCGTGTTGAAAAACAAATCGCGCACCACGATGGTTGTGCCGCGCGGATGGGCGGCGTCTTTCACATCGCGCATCCGGCCGCCTTCGATCACGACTCGTGTCGCGGCGGAGGCGTCTTCGGTCCGCGTCACCAGCTCGACGCGCGCGACAGAGGCAATCGACGCCAGTGCTTCACCACGAAATCCCAGCGTGCCGATGGCGGCCAGGTCTTCAGCTTTACTGATCTTTGAAGTCGCGTGACGCTCGAATGCGAGCACGGCGTCGTCGCGCGTCATGCCTTCGCCATCGTCACTGATCTTCAAAAGGCGCCGGCCGCCGCCCTCCACATCGATTGCGACGCGCGTCGCGCCCGCATCGATGGCGTTTTCGACGAGTTCTTTGGCGACCGAAGCCGGGCGTTCGACGACTTCGCCGGCGGCAATTAGATTGGAAAGGTGATCGGGGAGTACGCGAATTTTTGACATAAAGGCAGATGTTGGATGTTAGACGTTAGTCACGCTGGATTATGCTCAACTTAGTAAGACCGTTAAGCATTTTTGCAACCTAATCGAAGGTCTCGGACAACCATTCACGCGGGGCGCATTTGCTTACGCTTGGGTTTCCCGAGAATCTTTATATCATCCGCGCCACCCGACAAAGGCGTTGTGCGCTGGCAGATGTTCGTGCCAAGCGCGGTTCCGCCGAAGTAAGCGTACACAAGATAATCTTCGCCGACTTCGAAACGGTAGCCGCAATCGCCACCGCCCCGGCCTGTGAACAGAACAACTTCCTTCGGTAACCTTTCCTTCCACGAATTCTCAACTATGAGGGTCACTTTAAGCATGTAACCGGCTTCATCGATTCTGAGAACTCTGCCTGAAAAAACCGCGCGCGAATCCTTGCGGGCTTTCTCGACCTGTTGTTTGAGGCTGCGCTGAGGCCAAGGCAATTCGCAGGTACATGCAAGCGCGTCAACACTTGCCAGAGTCATGACAGCGACGATGGCCAATATCCAAAGCGCACGTTTCATATTCTATATCTCTAAAGATACACAATCGTGTGTTCATTCGAGCCCAGATCAATCGCGTCAAACATCCAATCGACCACGTATCGTCCATGACGGGCCAGCAGCGAAGTAATGTTGATTCGCCGTTCCTGCAAACTCTTCTCGTGATAGAGCAGATCGAATGCACGCTCAAGTTGGCGGCGCAGCGCCTCATCGCGCCCGATCTGGGCGCGCTGAAAACGCGTTCGCAGCCCGTCGAGTTGGTATTTGATTTTGGCGCGGCCTTTGTCGAGCGCATCCGCCAGCGTGGGATCAACCTGTCGTAACTTGTCTCGCAGCGTGTCGAGTTCGCTGTTGAACGTCTCAGTCGTGTGATCGAAAGCTTCCGAAGTTTCCTTGCCCAGGTATTCCTCGACAACTTTAGCCACGACCTGGTCGTAACCGGCAAAGAAATCTTTAAGCGTCAGGTTGTATCGCTCGAGTGACCGCCACGTGTGTTTTTCCACCATCGTGATGCTGGCGCGGTGCAGAATCGGTGTTACGGGCCGATCGAGCAGCCGGTAAACTTCCGACATCTGCGCGAAGTAAGCGATCTCAGCCGCGCCGCCGTAATAAGTAATCGTCGGCAGCAGATAATCCTGCACGACCGCGCGCAGCGTCACGTTTGGACTGAAGCGCTCGGGCTCACGCAACGCCAAATCGCCGAGGTCTTCCGTGGAATACTCGTGTCCATCGCCCTTCGTTCGATACTTGCCGGTCGTCGTTCGAGTCAGCGCGTAACGCGCACCGGTTTCATCATGCAGGAACAGCGGAAACGAATCCTCCGACGGAGTTACCTGCGCGTGATAGCCGGCCTCTTCGAGTTCCTTACTGCGACGCGCGATGGCCGCAGCAATTTCTGGCGCGTTGCGGGCCGCCTTTGAGTAAAGCGGCGCGGCAAGCTTCTTTAGTTCCGCATCGAGTGGATCGAGAACAATCAGCCCATGCTTCGCCGTTAACGCCGTCACCATGCGCGCGAAAGCGTCACCGTACGCCGTGCCGGGCGCGTAAGCGGCGCGTAAGAGTGTTTCGACATCTTTAGTGAACTCACTGTTCGGTAGCGACTTCAGCAGATTTTCGATGACACTCTCGATCGACTGATCGAGTTTCACGAGACCCACCGGCGAACCTTCGTTGTGGATCTCAGCCGGCACGGCCACTCTTTCCAGCGCGCAATCACGATTGATGAATTCTGCCCAGGCGACTTCCGCAAAATCGTGATCTTCGGTCGCAATCCAAAACACGGGCACGGCCTTTAGGCCGCGCTGGGTCAGGCATTCGGCGAGCTTTACCGCCGATAGCGCTTTGTAAATCGTGTAGAGCGGTCCGGTGAACAAACCCGCTTGCTGGCCCGACACGACGGCAAGACAATCGGGTTCCGCGAGCAAACGAATGTTCCTGAGCGTCGCTTCGCTCGCTCCCCAGCCCCGATTCATTCGTTCGAGCGCTGCGCAGAGTGGCTGCCGATCAGTCACATACGAACTCAGTACGCGATCTTTGCGCGCGGGCAGATCCACATGAGCGCGCACGGCTTCAGGATAAAAATGCCGAAGCGCGAGCGGGTCTCTTAAATAGTCGAGGAACAGTTTCGATTGTTGTGGAATCTGCTCGAACGGGAGCGTCTCGACGCGCAAGCCGGCCTGTTGCGGCGAGGCGTGACAGGCGGTTTCAGCAGTGCTCAAACGGGGAATGCTCCTTGGTCAGAGCATTTTACGCGGTGAATGTGGTGAGTGCTAGTGAGTCAGAAGCCCGACCGTTCTTTATGCAGCGTTGCCCTCGCTCACGCTCGGGCTTCTGACACGGTCACTACATCGTGTAGCAACTCTGCGATCTCCGCGCGTGCTTCTTCAGTCGCCGGTTGCAACGGCGCACGCACGCCGCCGCCGACATAGCCTGCCATATCCATCGCCGCCTTCAAGCCGGCGACGCCATATGTGCGAGTGACCGCGCGCGCGAGCGGCGTTAGCTTCTCCTGCAAAGAAGTCGCGCGATCGTTTTCACCAGCTTTGACGGCACGATAGATCTGAAGGCAAAGTGCCGGCACGACGCAGCCGACCGCGAGAATCCCGCCGATGGCGCCGGCCTGCAATGCCTCATAGAAAACAGTTCCATTGCCGATTACGACGGTAAAGTCCTCCGCAGTCATCTGTACCGTTTCGCGCAACTTCGCCACGTCGTTCGAGCTGTCTTTGATCCCGATGATGTTTGGGTGCTCGCTCAAACGTGCCGCCGTCTCGGGCTCGATCTTGATTCCGGTCAGGTCAGGCATGCTGTAGAGAACCACCGGAATGGAAACGCCGTCAGCGACGGCGCTGTAATACTCGAACAGCGTTTGCTGCGTAATCGCCGGCCGATAGAAATGCGGCGTGATTACCAAGGCCGCTTCCGCACCCGCTTTGGCGGCGCTTTCGATTTCAGCGATCGTGCCGCGCGTGCTCTGTTGGCCAGCGCCGGCGATAAACGTCATCGATTCAGGCACGGCGGCGCGGGTGGTCTCAATCAACTGGAGATATTCTCGCTCATCCAGGTTCACGCGCTCGCCCGTCGAACCAAGCACGACGTAGCCCGCTATTCCCGTGGTGTTCCAGCGGTTAATGTTCGCCTTGAGAGCTGCAATATCGACGTCTTCATTGGCCATGAAGGGCGTTGTGATGGGCAGCAAAACTCCGGAAAGGTTGATTGTCATGCAGGCGCGATTATAACGCAGGTTCGCGGGCAATCAGGTTGCGACACCGTGACCCCTCACCTATAATCCCAGCGGTTTCCAGCCAACTCGCGAGAGGCCCATCGATGCCATATCTCAAACCTGAACGCCCCGAAAAAGTCAGCGCGCCTTCACTCAAAGCCAGCAAGGAACGCGGCGAAAGGCTGGTGTGCATTACGGCTTACGATTATCCGACCGCGCGCATTGTTGATGAAGCCGGAATCGACATCATTCTGGTCGGCGACAGTCTCGGGAACGTTGTGCTTGGCTACGGCAACACGGTGCCGGTGACGCTCGACGAGATTTTGATTCATGTGAAGGCGGTGCGGCGCGGTGTCGAACGGGCGCTGCTGGTCGCCGACATGCCTTATGGTTCGTTTCACACGGGCGCGGACGATACGGTGCGCGCGGCGTTGCGTCTGGTGAAAGAAGGCGAGGCCGAAGCGGTTAAACTCGAAGGCGGGCAGAAACGTGTGAAGCTGGTCAAGCGCCTGGTCAACGAAGAAATCGCGGTGATGGGTCATATCGGTTTGACGCCGCAATCGATTAATCAGCTCGGCGCCTATCGCGTTCAGGGCAAGACTGCGGATGCGGCGAAGCGTCTGCTCGATGATGCTTATGCTTTGGCAGACGCGGGTGCGTTCGCGATTGTGCTTGAATTGGTCCCGCGCGAAATCGCGCAGATGATCACTGAACGCATAAAGGTTCCAACCATCGGCATTGGCGCCGGGGTGCATTGCGATATTCAGGTGCTGGTCTTTCACGATTTGCTGGGCATGGCATTCGGAAAGCTGCCGCGCTTCGTGCGCGAATACGCGAACCTGCGCGAAACAATTACCGACGCCGTCACGCGCTGGGCTGAGGATGTGCGGAGCGGCAACTATCCTGCTGAAAGTGAATCGTACGGTCTGCCTGCGGCCGCTGCCGAGGAATTGAAGCTGGAAACGAGCAAGGTAGAGAGGTCCAAATAGCTTAGACGCTATCATGGTCTTCGGTCTTTGATCTTTGGTCTTTGAAAACTAAGACCAAAGTCCCAGGGCCAAAGACCTTCTTTTATGGAGACAGTCGAAAGTCGCCAGCGCATGATCTCGATTGCGCGTGAAATTCAGCGCGCGAACCGCAGCATTGGTTTTGTGCCGACCATGGGCGCGCTGCACGAGGGTCATCTCAGTCTGATGCGCGAAGCGCGTGCGCAATGCGATACGCTGGTGGTCTCGATCTTTGTTAACCCGACGCAGTTTGGACCGGCTGAGGATTTCACGAAATATCCGCGTGATTTGGATCGCGACGCCGCGTTGTTGGCCGGCGAACACGTGGATTATCTTTTTGCGCCGTCCGCGAGCGACATCTACCCGCCGGAATTTTCGACGTACGTCACGGTGGAAGGGCTCTCGGAGCAACTCGAGGGCGCTTCGCGCCAGGGTCACTTTCGCGGCGTGGCGACCGTCGTGGCAATTCTGCTGAACATCGTGCGGCCGGACGTGGCATTCTTTGGCCAGAAGGACGCGCAGCAGGCGGCGGTGCTCAAACGCATGGTCCGCGATCTTGCGTTCGACACGAAAGTAGTGGTGCTGCCGATCGTGCGCGAAGAATCCGGATTGGCTCTGTCGTCACGGAACGCGTATCTGACTGACGAACAGAAGCGCGCCGCGACCGTTCTGCATCGCGGTCTCTTGCGCGCATCGCAGGCGTACCGCGACGGTGAGCGCAGCGCCGAGCGTTTGATTGAAATGGTAAGCTCGACGATTGCCGCAGAGCCTTTGGCGCGCGTCGACTACATCAGCCTGAATGATGCCGAGACGTTTCAACCGCTGGTTCAAGTTGAAGAGCGACCGGCGCTGCTCTCAGTTGCGGTGTACATCGGCAAGACGCGTTTGATTGATAACA
>DASUTF010000211.1:0-8741 GCA_036374695.1 Pyrinomonadaceae bacterium | reverse complement strand
ACGTCCTTCATGAACTGTTCGTAGTTGAAGAACTCGAACAGCGAGCGAAAGTCGCCAGTCTTCTTGTTAACAACCGCGAGCGTGAAGATGCCGCAGTTCGGATGGCAATTACACGACGACCAGCCCCACGGCGCATCCGCGCCCTGCAGCATGTCCATCACGCTGGTGAAAGCTGAGTAAGACGAAAGCGGGAACCAATCACGCAGCGGTTGAATACGTCCGCCGAGCTGATCCTTTAGATCGTGGGTCATGCCCGCGAGCGTGTAACGCCACTTCTTCCGCATCTCGTCTGAGATGTCTTCATCGCGGCCGGTGAATGAGACCGGTTGGAAAGCAATCGTCTGAACCTTGTCGATGTTCTTTGCCGCGAACTCAACAATTTGCCCAATTGCGTCGTTGTTGATGCTGTTGACGATCGTGACGACCAAAGTGACTTTGATTCCCACTTTGTGCAGGTTTTCGATCGCGCGTACCTTCACGTCGAACAGATTGCCAACGCCGCGGTGCTTGTTTTTCTCTTCGCCGACGCCGTCGAACTGCAAATAGACGCCATGCTGGCCGGCCGCTTTCGCGGCTTTGCAGAATTCAATATCTTCGGCGAAGCGGATTCCGTTAGTCGCGGCAAGAATTCGATAGAAGCCAGTCTTCTTGGCGTAAGCCACTGCGTCGAGGTAGTAAGGCGATAACGTCGGCTCGCCACCCGAGAAAAGAATGATGACCTGTCGTTTCGGTTTGAATGACACGGCGCGGTCGAGAATCGCCTTCGTGTCTTCAAACGTCGGCTCGTGAACGTAGCCCACCTGGTTCGCATCCATGAAGCACGGGTCGCACATCATGTTGCAGCGATTCGTCAGGTCAACGGTCAACACCGCGCCACGTCCAAATTTAATGTTCGAAGTTCCGTGCTTATGAACGTTGGCGTCTTCAGCGGCGCGAAAATCGCGACCAAAGAACAGAGACTCAATTCGTTCGAGGAAGGCCGGATCGGTGGACATCACATCGGTAAACTCGCCATGCTTCGGGCAAGTCTTTCGCATGATGACCTGGCCGTTCTCTTCCAGAATCTGTGCTTTGAGTTCGCCGGGATGCTGGTGCATCAGCGTCTCGAGCGTGGTCTCGCCGGAAATCACCGCGGTGCGAACTTCCTTGACGCAACGCGGGCACAGCGAATCTGTTTCTCTCGGGAAGCCAAGCGGCGGTGCGCTTCGTTCGTAGGATTTGAGCAGCGGCCCCGGTGCCCATTTTGGCCGGATCGCTTCACCTTCGGGGAGAAGGCGGTTGACCGACTGGAAAGCTTTCCAGGCAACATCTGACAGAGCCGAGACAACTTTCGAGCCGGTTACACCGGGCATTTTGCCTTTATCTGACTCGCCTCGACGAAATTGATCACTAAACAATGAAAACTACTCCTCAGCGCAATCCGAACGCACTCAGACGCGGTCCGGGGTTATTAGGGCACAAAAACACGTATTACTCGCCGCAAATCAAGAGTATGAGACATCGGCGATAGCCCTCATGATAGTTTGGCCGGGGCGAAGTAGCAAGACAAAAACCGTCCGACACCGGGGAATACGCGCTTATTCCAGCTAAAACGAGGTTACTCAGTCATTTCGCGCATCTGGGGAACGGCCTCTCCAGTTGCGAATCGATTAGTGTCTCGCCAACCGCACAGATTTCTACTCTCTTTACCGTCGGAAACTGTCGCGCGGTCCGCTCGATCGCTTTGGCAAAGATGAACGGCCCCTGTGAACCGTAGTTCGTGGCTCCGGCGGGCTGCGAGAACTTAATCAAAGCCAGACCATTCTTCAGCGTCACGCCTTCTAGTCTCATTCCAAACGTGGGCAGACTGAGTCCGCGATCTTCCTCTTCCCTGGAAAGCGTCGTACCGAACAGCCAATCCATCGTCAGTTTCAGCACGTTGTCACCACCGATTCGTCGGGTGACTGGCACTAAGGCGATGTCGGCTTTGTTACTGTTAGCGTCCCAGAGATAGATCTTTATCGTCCGTGAGGTGAGTGGCTTGCTGGGTGCCGTAAGGTTTGGACGCCGGTTGTAGATCACTCGATTTCGAAGTAAGCGCTTCAGATCGTGCGTCTCAGTCTTGTAGGGGACTACTTTGGTTTTCGAGATCACCTGATTTGAAGGGCCCGGTTTCCAGCCTCGCTCATCGTTGATTGCTTCAAAATCGTCTGCGCGAAACAGGGCCAGAGTGACGTGGTCGCCATTGATTGCGGTTACTTCAGCCCACCTGCGAAAGAAGACTTCGCCACGCTTAGGATCGACAACGGCAAAGTATGATCCGCCCAATCCACCATCACTCATCGCCACCAGCAAAACGGTTTTGCCGGTGCTTGTCTTAACTTCCTGGACAGCGTTTATTCCAACGATTTCAGAGAGAATCTTCCGGACCGCGCGCGTGGCGACGTTGTAGATCCGCAGCGACTGGCCTTCGTTCTCGAAACCTCCGGCACCGTCGTGACTCGAGAAGACGACATCGCGCCCGTCGTTGACCAGCCAGGCGTTAAACGCTTCGTTATAGATCTTTCGTTCGCGGCCCGCGACCGTGATGTAGAGCCTGCCGCCTGTGGGGGTGCCCGACTCGTCTATCCGAAAACTTGAGGCCCTCGCGCGAGCGGCCGGCGACTGGCTGGACGTCGCAAAGAGCGATCCGGGGGCTAAATGTGAAGCAGTTAAGAGCGTCAAAGATAGGCTCACTAACCGTAGTTTGTGTGACATCAATACCCTCGCGATGCTTCGATGTTGTTGAATAAGCCCGTTGAGCTTAGCAAATGGGTCATCCGGCTGCACCTGTAGTGTGCTGATTCGCTTTGCGATCCTTTGCGACTTTGCGTCCCTGCGTGAGATGCCCCGGGGTTCACAAGTGGCACGCGCATCTTGCGCGTGCGTTTACGGGCGGGACGCCGGTGTCACTTGCACGTTGCTGGTTCGCGGTTCTCGGGCAGTGCGTTGTACTATCGCGATTCACGAATCAGTTCGTTATGGCTGCAAACGAGAAACGAGTCTCGGAGCTATCCGCGCACGTTGGCGGTACAGTCGCCGGCGACGGCGAGGTTGTGATTCGCCGCGTGAACAGCCTGGAGGCTGCAGGCGAAGGAGACATCGCCTACGTCGAGGATGAAAAGTTCTTTGAAGCCGCGGGACGCTCGAACGCGTCGTGTGTGATCGTTCCGGAAAGCGCCACCTTTGAGCTGCCGTGTGCGATCAAAGTGAAAAAGCCGAAATTCGCGTTCGCTTTGATCGCAGAGATCCTGCATCCGCCGAAGCGGCGCGAACCGGACGTCCATCCATCAGCTGAGATTGCCGACACGGCTGACGTCGCCTTGACTGTCTTTGTTGGACCTCACGTGACTATTGGGGCCCACAGCACAGTCGGCATCGGCACTCAAATCCTGTCGGGGGCCAGCATCGGCGACAATGTCTCCGTCGGCAGTCACTGTGTAATTCATCCAAACGTCGTCATTTACGACGATGTGACGATTGGCGATCGAGTGATTCTGCACGCGGGTGTCATCATCGGCGCTGACGGATTCGGCTACGTCCGCGACGAACATAGCCATCACAAGTTTCCGCAGATTGGGACAGTGGTCATCGAAGACGACGTTGAGTTGGGCGCCAATACCTGTGTCGACCGGGCGGCCCTCGGTCGCACGCGCGTCGGGAAAGGCACAAAGCTCGACAATATGGTGCATGTCGGCCACAACTGCGACATTGGCGAACGGGTCGTAATCGCCGCGCAAACGGGCATCAGCGGCAGCGTTACGATCGAAGACGATTGCATCATTGGCGGCCAGGTTGGTTTTGGCGATCACATCCGCGTACAAAGCGGCGCGGTGATTGGCTCGAAAGCGGGAATCCTGCCGGGAAAAATCGTTCGCCCGGGCGTTTGGTGGGGAATTCCGATTCAGCCGCTCGACGAATACAAGCGGCTTAATGCACACATAAGTCGCCTGCCGCACATGCGCGAAGAGTTGAAGAAACTGAACGAGCGCGTGAAAAATTTGGAAGGGGAAAACTCAGAAAACAAGAAGTAAGAGCGAAGTGATCGTCGCTCTGGGAATGCGAAGCGGGGCAGTAGCCCGACCGTAAGAGAGGGCATTAAGCGGCGAAAACGTTACGACTTTTTACGAATTAGAAACTGGAACTCAGCATTGAACTTTCCATAAAAAGTCTGGAACGAGATGCGCGCTTCTCCAGAAAAGTTTTTGGAATAAGACACGCACATTTCCAGAAAGAAAGTCGTTGACAACCATCTTGTCGGTGCGCGAATCTGAGTTCTCAGTCCCGAACTCCTCGGGATTACTTCCCCTCGGTTACAAGCAATCATGAAAACTTTAGCGACCCTTTTTCTCGTCACGCTCTTACTCTCCGCCTTCACCAGCGCCTCCGCTCAATCAGTTGCCCAGCAAACACGACCGCGAACTGTTTCGGCAAAGCAAAAACCGGTTGACGTCGCGAATCACACGCGTGCGAAGCAGGAACCAGCGCAAAAGCCGGCGGTTGAAAGTCCAAACAAATCCAATGCGAACCGCTTAGCGCCCAACCGCGTTCGTGCGCGCATCGACGAGGCGAAACGCATGTTCAAGAGCCGGCCGCATCCCACGGCAATGACTTCTCCAGCGCTCTTTTACGTAACGATCGCAGCGATGGTGCCGGACACTTCGCACATTCACCTGATCCGCGTCCCGAAAGAGACGTTCCTGAAAAAAGGGTCCGAGATGCCGTCGATTTCAAACCTCGGATTGCCGGTGACTGTCCGGATTCTCCGGGCGAACGGCGTCAACACGGCCGTCACAATCTTCGACGAAAAGAACCGCGCGCTGATGCCGCTGGTCGTTGAATATCCGATTGAGCGCAAGGGCGTGTTCCGCGAGATGGCCTACTACACATCTGCGCATCCGGCTTTGTTGAGCCCGGATCTCGCGAAAACGGGACAGTCCTACGTCAACTCGATGGTTGACTTGGCGGCCAAACGCCTTAAATCGAAAGGCTTCTCCGTCGCCCCCCATCTCGTGGAAATTGCGAAGAAGCTTTGCATTGTCGAGCACGTCGATCACGATCGCTTCCGGAACGAAAATCGGATTGCGCTCTACGACGAGATTTATTCGCTGTACGCCCTGAATGAACTCGACACCTATCGTTTTTCAGTGAGTTCAGCCGGCGCGGGCGGCATGGTGCAGATGATTCCCTGGACTTACCGGCTGATGCGCGAACGCCACGGAGCTATCGGGCTGAATCCCGACTTCGTGCTTGGCATGCGCAATCACGGCAACGCGCTCGAAGCGATGCTGCTCTACATGCAGGACACCTGGACCGATCTCGTGGCCAATGAAGAAGTGCGAGCCGGGCTCGAATCAAAGCAGATTACTCCACATGAGCTGATGGCTGCGGGCTACAACTCGAACGCGGCGAAGATTCCTGGTTACATCCGGCGCGGCGGGACAAGCGGCTGGAAAACGCTAATTCCGCGCGAGACCCAGATGTATCTCCAGATTTATCACTCACTCGAGACGCTCATGAGGGCGAAAGCGAATCACGCGCGCAAGGTGGCACGTCGCTAGTTAGCATTGGATAGTTTAGCGGCGGGCTTTCCCCCGCCGTCGGACAGGATGTCCGCGCTCCCAGCAAACGCCTGGCTTAAAACGCCGGGCGTTTTTCTTTTTGCGCTTTTGCAGAGTTTCAATTATCTTGGCCGTCCACCCCAGGATCCGGTCGAGGAGCCGCAAAGATGAAGCGAACTGTTCTTAAGCTGACTGCTGTAACGTTGTCGGCGATCGCAGTGTTCGTAATCTCGAACCGCAACACACAGGCGGAGCTTGGCGCCACGCCCGTTGCTCCCCAGGACAAACCGGTCGAGCAGGTACGAAAGAACATCAAGGTCCTCACGGGACTGCCGGATTCACAATTGATTCCGGTCATGAATTTTATGGCCGCGTCATTGGGGCGCCGCTGTAACTTCTGTCACATCACCGACAAGGGTCGCGACGGATACGCGCTCGATGACAAGCCGGAGAAGAACACGGCGCGCCAAATGATCACGATGATAATGGGCCTGCGCAAGCAGGGTTTTCACGGCGCGGACGAGATAAGTTGCTTCTCTTGTCATCGCGGACTAACCCGTCCGGTGAATGTGCCCGCGCTCCCGCTCCCGACTCCTTTGCCGCGACCGTCTGCCAACCCGGCGGCGACCACCGGTGCCGCTCCGACACAACCGTCTGGCCCTCAGTCGCCAACGCCAGGTCCTACTGCCGATGAAATCTACAGCAAGTACATCGCGGCGATCGGCGGCCAGGCCAACGTCGATAAGATCAAGTCGCGCACCGCGAAAGGCTCGGTGGCGCAACCGAATGGGTCAGTCACGGTTGATATTGCGCAAAGCGCGCCTGACAAATTTCTTATCACCGCAACGACTCCGACCGGAGCGTTCGCACGCGGCTTCAACGGCAGCGCAGGCTGGGAGAAGGGCCCGCAGGGCGTGCGCGCGCTGGCACCTGCTGAAGTAGCGCAGTTGCTAAACTCCATCGGCTTGTTACGCCACATCCGTCTGAAAGAACAGTTCACCAGCATGCGCGCACGCGGCACCCAGTTGATTGGCGACCAAACGACTCACGTGGTCATCGGCACAACTGCCGACAACCGGCAAGAGCGACTCTTCTTTGACACTCAGACGGGCTTGTTGCGGCGCCGCATCTCGTACATGCAGACGCCGATCGGTCTGATTCCGGAGCAGATCGATTTCGAAGATTACCGCGACGTGGACGGTGTGAAGTTTCCGTTTACGATCCGCGTATCGTCTATCGAAGTCGGTAATCCCGTTTCCACACGCATTTTTTCCGAAATGAAACTAAACGTGGCGGTGGACGACGCAAAGTTCAACATGCCCGCGGCAACTCCGTAGCCATGACAACTGAGGAACAACAACAACCGACACCGGCGCGCGTCAGCATTATCGCGCGCCTCGTGCCTGCGCTTTCATACGCGTTGCCGGCTCTTGGAGCCGGAGTCAGCGCGATGCTTCTTTTGGGTGTGCTGCGCGCAATGCGCAATGCCGAAGGCGCCGGGATCGGCGCTGTCGCAGCAGGCATTTCAGAGGCGAACCTCGCTATTCTCGTCACGCTGTACCTGGCGATTATCGTCGGCGGCGCCGGCGTGGTAATTGGTCTTGTGCGATTGTTTACGACGACGACCACGGCCTCACCTTCGGCGTGGTACTACCTGATCGGGGGAATCCTGGGCCTCGTGCCAATGTTCGCGCTCTGGCGCGCGCAATCCCTTCTGTTGAATGCGATCTTTCCGAATTCGGCCGGACCCGGAGTCTCCGAGGTGGCCGGTCAAATTACTCTTTTCTCGATTGTGGCGACGGTTTTGGCGGTGGTGAGTATCCTGGTTCTGTTAGCTAGCTCGTTTGTGCCTCTGCCGGCGGTACTGCGCGGGAAAAGGAAGTGGGCTCCTTTGATTACGCTGCTGGTGATGGAGACCGCGATCATCGCGATGACTGTCGTCTATCACCTGCGGACGGCGTGGTTGTATAGCAGCTTCCGCGACTACTGATCGCCAGGTTTTGAGGCGGGCTACTTCCGCCAGCCGCCGGGCGGCAGCCCGACTCTAAACAATCAGAGATCGCGCACCAGCGAACCTAGGTATCGCGCGCCAACAGGGCCGCTCCCACCGAGACCGCATCCACGCCCAACTCGCCGGCAACAATCTTTGTCGATTCAAAGCAGGGCTGAAATGACCGTTTGCCGGCTTCCTTCATGATCGGCGCGAGGATCAGCTCGCCCGCGTCCATCACCGCGCCACCCAGAACAATCAGCTGCGGACTCAGTAAATTGATAATGCCGGAGACGGCCGTGCCAATGAATTTTCCGGTGCGTTCGATCATCATGATGGAAAAGTCGTCACCGTTGGTCGCCTCGTGAGCCAGGTCGGCCGCGGTAAAATCGTCGTGGATCGCGAGCCGTGAAAGCGAAGAAGTCGAATCGCGATTCAGACGTTCGCGCGCGCGCCGGGCAATGTTTGGCGCTGAAGCTACTGTTTCGAGGCACCCAATGTTGCCGCACTCGCACTGAATCCCGTCGGGATTGATCATTGTGTGGCCAATTTCGCCGGCGCATCCCGACGCGCCTGTCCAAAGCTTTCCGTCGACGATGAACGCGCCGCCAACATTGTCGCCAATGTAGATGTAAAAAAAGTCGAGCGCGTCGCGGGCCGCGCCGGCTTTCAGTTCCCCGTAGGCTGCCGCGTTCGCATCATTCTCGAGTTCGAGCTTGGTGCCAATGGCTTTCGTCAATTCCGTGTGCAAATCGGCGCCAACAAACGACGGCATGCCGGTCGAAAGGAGCACGCGATCAGCGTCGCGATTAACGAGACCCGGCACGGCCAGCCCGACACATTGAATGTGGCCGGCTTCCCTCAAAGTCGAAACCAGAGCGGCCAGGTCAGAGATGAATGCGTCCGGTTGATAAGGCGCTTCGCGTCTTGCTACAACTTCGCCGCCCGCCGACACGACGGCCGCGCGCATCAAGCTCGGTGCAACTTCAACACCGGCAAAAAAGTTATTCGAGGGTGCAGACATAGGCACAGTTCTTTCGAATGAATTAGGGCGGGCAGGAATTTCGCGGCGATCTTATGCGACGCGTGTTAGGCTGTCAAACGGCGTCTGGTGCGTGTAGAATTGCCCGCGAATTCAATGGTCGCGGCAAGTCAAACCAATTCCGAGTTTC
>DASUTF010000210.1:0-23793 GCA_036374695.1 Pyrinomonadaceae bacterium | reverse complement strand
CTGTTCATGGCCGCGATCGTCGCGCGCGAAAATACATTCGGACCGGCGTTTCTATGGTTAGCCTTGCCGGCCGCGGTTGCGTTCACTTCGCTGTTCGTTGCGCGCACTATGCGCCCGGAAGAGCCCGAGCCGCCGCCTGAGTTAGCGCAACAACGGCTGCCGGGTTTCTTCTGGATCTACGTTGTCGCCGCGGGACTGCTGGCGTGCGGCTTTGTTGATTTTGCGCTGCTGGCTTACCACTTCCAGAATGCACAACTTGCGAGGCCGGCGGCGATTCCTTTGTACTACGCCGTGGCGATGGGTGTGGCCGGTTTGAGCGCGCTCGTTTTTGGGCGACTGTTTGATCGGTACGGCCTTCGCATACTCGCGGTGGCGATTGCGGTCGCGTTGTTTGCCCTGCCGCTCGGTTTTCTGGGCGGGCCTGTGGCCGTAGTTCTTAGCGTCGCTTGCTGGGCCACCGGTCTCGGCGCGCAGAACTCGATCCTTCGTTCAGGCATCGCGCAGGTCATTTCGATGAACAAACGCGGCACCGCTTACGGAGCTTTCAATGCGGTTTACGGGCTGCTGTGGTTTGCGGGCAGTGTCGTAATGGGAATGCTTTACGATTACTCGATCACCGCCCTGGTCGTGTTCGGGATTGCGGCGCAGCTGATTGCCGGCGTGATGTTCCTCCTGCTGCACGGGAAAGTGACTGAGGCAGCCAGAGCGAAATGAATCCAGGTTTTGGCGGCACCTGATTTGCGGTTTTGCTCCGTGTCTCTGTGCGTGCTCTGTGCCTCTGCGGTGAAAAATAACGTGACAAGAAGCCACCACAGAGACAGACAGCAATTCGAATCAGGACGGGCTTTGATTAGCTGAGCAGATGAACGGTGTGTTCAATCAGCAGATGCAGCGACGCGAGAATTTCAGAGTTCGTGTGGTGAACTACGACGGTGGCTAAGGGCATCACCAGCAACGCCCACGGCAGTAGGAGCCGGTAACGCACAACCGCTCGGTTGCGCATGCCCTGGTTTGAAGCAATTTCCAAAAGCCTTCTGACACGCGCTCTTATTCCGCGGTCGTCTTCGTTGCCGACCAGGAAAGCCGCCACCGGCACGGTCGCGCGTGATCCTTTCGGGACCATGCGCGCAACTTTCACCAGGGCCGCGGCCAGATTAACGGCGGCCGAGGAACTCGTCCGGGCCGCGTATTCGTCGGCGGCAGACTCAGAAGTGTCTGCCCAGGCACGGTCAAGCGATCGGCCGCACGGAATCATTAACAGCGCGTCACCACACGCGCGCAGCAGCGTTCGTCTCAAGTTGTCGCGCGCGCTCAGATGGCCGGCCTCGTGCGCGATGGCTGACTTGAGTTCATCTGTAGTGAGCGTGGTCAGGAGTTGTTCGGCGACGAACAAACGCGGACGAAATGTGCCGACCACCGCGAGCACAGGAAACTCATGAGTGAGTTTGAAGGTAGGAATCGCAACGCCCGTGAGCGTGATCGGAGTTGCCGCGTTGAGCCACGCCCTCAGCAACCGCCGGGTAGCCAGCCACGAACGTACGCCGCGCGAAACCGCCACCAGCACCCCGATCGCCGAGATCACGGCGAGCGTCGCCAGTTTTCCCGAAACGACTTCATTAGTCCCGTACGGCTCATGCAGCAGATAGGCAGGAATCAGGAATCCCGCAACGAACATCGTGGAAAGCAACAGCGGCGCGACGCGGAAAGCGAACAGGAACTCAGCGCGCGTGCGCGCAGAGCAACGTTGCAGCGGCGCTTTGATCAGACGCCAGACACCAGCCCCCGCAAACGAAGCCACCGCGTTCACGGTTAGTAACGCGGCCAATCCCAGGCTGATGCCGAGCAGTTCGTACATTACTCAGTTGTTAGCTGCCGTTTCTTTTCCTGCACTAATCTTTCCAACTCATCCAGAAGTTCGCGATCGCGTTCGCTGACGGCGTCAACTATGCAAGCGAGCACCGGCTGAATACCTTCCGTGCCGTCGAGCAATCCTTCGATAACGTCCTCGCGAATTCCGGTTTCGAGTTGTTCACGGCTTACGGCCGGCGAGTAAAGAAATGCGCGCCCCAATTTTCGCCGCTCAAGCAGATGCTTCTTATAGAGACGATCGAGCGTCGTCATGATCGTCGTGTAAGCAACCTGGTCGCCGAAAGCGACACAGATCTCGCGCACGCTGACTTCGCCCCGTTGCCAGGCTTCGTCGAGCACCTGACGCTCGAGCGGTCCGAGAGCGGCCAGGGCCATCTCACTGGGCCGGCGAAATCCGCGCAAAAGAAATCGTGGAGACTTCATGTGAGCGCGATTCTCCGAGGAGTCTTCCGCGATGTCAACGGTGAAATTGACCACCACCGCGGACCGTAATGATTTTAGAAGATTAAGCGGTACGCACGCCTCTGGCGTGCTGCACGCGAGACGCGTGCGTACCGGCCAGGCTTAGTCCGCAAACTGCACGTTCACCTCATGTGGAATGATGCCGCGTTCGTGGCCTTCGGTGAGCAGGCGGCGGACGGCTTCACGGCCACGCTCGCCGTAATCAAGGGTCAGTTCATTTACCCACATCGCGACAAACCGATCGGCCAGCGCCGGATCCATGTCGCGGGCAAACTGCATCGCGTACTCCAGCGCGTCTTCGCGATGGTCGAGCGAGTACTGAATGCTCTCTTTAAGAAGTTTCGAAACTTCGCGGATGGTTTCGGCGCCGAGGTCTTTCCGAATTGCGTTGCCGCCCATTGGCAGCGGCAAACCGCCCGTGTATTCGTGCCACCATTCGCCCAGGTCGAGCACTTTGTGCAAACCGAGATTGTGATAGAAGAGCTGCCCCTCATGAATCAGCAACCCCGCGTCGCACCGGCCTTCAGTGACGGCGTCGATAATTTTATCGAAGGGCACTACTTCATACTTAAAGTTCGGAGTGTGAATGCTGAGCGCGAGAAACGCGCTGGTCAGAAGCCCCGGCACCGCAATCGTTAAGTTCGATAAGTCGGAAACGTCGAGTTCCGCGTTAGCGACCACGATCGGCCCATAGTTGTCGCCAATCGAAGCGCCATGCGGCAGCAGCGCGTACTTGTCCGCGACGTACGCGTAGGCATGAAAGCTAATCGCGGTGACATCGTAAGTTTCCGTGTGTGCCGCTTCGTTCAGGGTCTGAATGTCTTTGAGCACGTGCTCGAATTCGAGATCGCCGGTTTCAATCTTGTGCGTCGCGAGCGCGTAGAACATGAAGGCATCGTCCGAATCGGGCGAGTGGGCGAGCGTGATGGTGCGTTGTTTGGTTGCTGTCGTCATAATTGTGACTTCGTGGGTCTCTGTGATTCTTTGTGTCGCCGTGGCCAGTGTTTGCGGACATTCACCACGGCGACACAGAGGTTCACAAAGTTATACTGAGACGGCTACTTTCTGGATCCGATTGTAAACTGTGTCGCGTTCAACTGCCTCAAAGCCGGCTTCTTCAATCAGTTGAATCAGCTCACTCTTCGACATCTTTACTTCGTTGTTCGCCTCGATCGAATAACTCTCGCTCAACTCGCCGCCTTCGGTTATGGTGCCGTCAATGTCGTTCGCGCCAAAGTGTAAGGCGACTTGCGCCAGGGGCTTGCCGAGCATCACCCAGTAGGCTTTGATGTGCGCGAAGTTGTCGAGCATCAGTCGCGAGACGGCCATAGTCTTCAGCGAATCGATTCCCGAGGGGCCGGGCAGGTGCGCGAGCTGTGTGTTCTCGGGATAAAACGCAAGCGGAATGAAACACTGAAAGCCGCCCGATTTGTCCTGCTGCTCGCGCAGGCGAACCATGTGATCGACACGATCTTCAATGGATTCGATATGACCATAGAGCATCGTCGCGTTGGTCTTCAGTCCGGCTCTGTGGGCCATGCCGGCGAGATCCAGCCAACGTTGCGCGTCACACTTGTGCGAACAAATCATCGAGCGGGTTGGCTCGCGAAAAATCTCAGCGCCGCCGCCGGGGCACGAATCAAGACCGGCATCCATCAACTGTTGAATCACGGCCTCGTCGCTCATCTTGTAGAAGCGCGCGAAGTGATCCAGCTCAACCATCGTGAAGGCCTTCAAGTGCAGCTGGGGGTACTGCTTCTTCAGAGCTGAGAGTAAATCGGTGAAATAGCTGAACGGCAGCTTAGTGTTCAAACCGCCGGTTATGTGCAGTTCCGTTGCGCCTTCGTTGACGGCCTGGCCGGCGATCTTCAAAGAATCGTCGATGTTGTGCGTGTAGGCGTCCGGCTGCCGTGGCGTGCGGTAAAAGCCGCAGAATTTGCAGTCAACGTAGCAGACATTCGTCGGATTGAGGTGGCGATTGACGTTGAAGTAGGTGGTGCGCCCATGTTTTTGCCGGCGCACTGAGTCGGCGGTCTTGCCCAGCGCGTTCAAATCGTCAGTGGCGAAAAGCGCCACGCCATCTTCGAACGTCAGACGTTCTCCGGTTCGGACTTTCGCGCTGATCTCATTCAGCTTGGGGTCGTGTGAAATGTTCATTTGCAATTAACGTGTTAAGAAAACGGCACTGCCAAAAGTTATGAATAGGATTACGCTGACAAAAGCATTTGTCGTAAAAAACGCCGCATTCAACCGGCTCAAATCATCAGCGCGCACTAAAGTGTGCTGATAAATTAACAGTGCGCCGGTCGCGACAACTCCCACCAAAGCGACTGCGCCCAGGTTCGTCAGAAAGTATAACGCAACGAGCGCCGCGAATGCTCCCGCGTGCACCGTTCGCGAAATCCATAACGAGCGAGCGATGCCAAAGCGAGCCGGAATCGAGTAAAGACCTTCACGCCGATCGAATTCAAAGTCCTGACACGCGTAGAGCACGTCGAATCCCGCTGTCCAAAGCATCACGACCAGGGATAAGAGGAGCGGAATGGGACTGTCGAGCGCGCCGCGCACCGCGATCCAGGCGCCGGTCGGAGCAATGGCCAGGCACCAGCCGAGGACGAGGTGGGAAAGCAGCGTCCAACGCTTGGTGTAGGAGTAGAGCACAAGGCTGGCGAGGGCGACGGGCGATAGCAGCAACGTAAGTCGATTAAGCATCGCCGCCGCTATGAAGAAGATCGCAGCGCTGACAATGGTGAATCCCCAAACGAATCCGGTTGACAGAAGTCCGGCGGGAATCGCGCGCATCTTCGTGCGCGGATTGCGGGCATCGTGATCTTTGTCGGCAATTCGGTTGAACGCCATCGCCGTCGAGCGCGCGCCGACCATAGCCACGATGATCCAAACCATCTGCCAGGCTGAGGGAATCCCCCCCGCGGCGAGCACCGCGCCGAGAAAAGCAAACGGCAGGGCAAACAGCGTGTGCTCGATCTTGATCATTTCGAGCGTGGTGCGGATGTTGGAAAGAACTGCCATTTCGTTTAGAGGCGGGCTACTGCCCGCCATCTTCCTTCATTAAGAACCGGCGGGCAGTAGTCCGCCTCTAAACCTCGCCTTAGTTCGCTTGTCCTTTCCACCTTGTGGCCGTCGAATGCGGGATTCCGAATTGATCCAGAATGCGGAAGCATAGGTGATCGACCAAGGCTTCAAT
The DNA here is from genome assembly GCA_036374695.1 of Pyrinomonadaceae bacterium. Lineage (GTDB taxonomy): Bacteria > Acidobacteriota > Blastocatellia > Pyrinomonadales > Pyrinomonadaceae > UBA11740. The sequence goes on along the minus strand of DASUTF010000210.1, from coordinate 18,257 downwards.
AGTTTGTGGCCGATGATAGAAACCCGGGCTTGCCGCCAGAATTCTAGCTCCGGCGCGCGAAAGTTTCAGCATGTTTTCCAAATGAATCGCATTGTAGGGCGTCTCGCGCGGGACAATGACAAGCTTGCGACCTTCCTTCAACGTCACATCGGCGGCGCGATGAATTAGATTTGTTCCGGCCCCCGAAGCAATTGCTCCCAAAGTGCCCATCGAGCACGGCACAATGATCATCCCGGCCTGCGGATGCGATCCGGAAGACGGCGTCGCCGCCATGTTGTCCAGGCGATGCAGGCGAATCATCTTCGAATCCGCCGCCAACCCGATCCACTCGTTGATCCTCTCCTCGTCAGCCGAACGCAGGTCGAATCCGAGTTCGACCATGGCAACCGTCCTGGCGGAATCTGAAAGAATCAGGTTGATGCGATTGACGGCGCCGCTCGCGGCCAGGTGCACCAAAGTTCTCTGCGCGTAGATCGCGCCGGAAGCGCCGGTGATGCCAACGGTAAGTTCCATCGGGAGATGGATCTTACGTTTGCTCCGAAGCGTTAGCAAGGAGGTTCGTCTGAGACAAGAGAGCGGTACGCACGCCTCTGGCGTGCTTGCATTCGGTCAGTATGCCGGAGGCATGCGCACCGGAGAACCGCGGCTGAGGCGTCGGTTTTCGATGCTAGAATTGCCGCGGATGAAGAAACAGCGACAACAGGCTGGTCGAGCGGTCTCCAGTGGATTGCTTCGCAAACAGCCGATCAGCAGGTTCGCTCGGGCTCTTTGGCGGGAGTGGCGAAGTCTCAATCTGCCGGTTTCAGACGCCGTCGCTGTTCTCGGAGTTTCCGGAGGCGCTGATTCGGTCGCCTTGCTTCTTGCGCTCGATGAACTAATCAAGGCAAACAAGCTAAACGTCCGGATAGTGGTTGCGCATCTCGATCATCGACTGCGGAAGGAAAGCATTGACGACGCTCGCTGGGTGAAAGAGCTGGCGACCCGGCTCGGCCACGAAGCGTCAATTAAACGAGTGCCGGTCAAGAGTATCGCGCGACGCAGCAGCGACAATCTCGAACAAGCGGCGCGGCTCGCACGGTACAAATGGTTTGCCGAACTGGCGCAAAAGCGCGGCGCCAATCTCGTCTTGACGGCACACACGATGGACGATCAGGCAGAAACGGTGCTGTTGAATCTGCTGCGCGGAAGCGGAACCCTTGGTCTGAGCGGAATGGAGCCGATCCGTCCGCTAAACGCCGCGAGCAAGACAATGCTGGCCCGGCCGTTGCTCGCCTGGGCCGGTCGTCGTGATACGGAAGGATTCTGTCGCTTTCGCGGCATCGACATTCGCCACGACGAAATGAACGAAGACGAGGCATTCGCGCGCGTCCGCGTGCGACGGCAGCTTCTGCCGATGATGCGGAGTTTCAACCCGCGAATTGCCGAAGCGCTGGCCCGCACAGCCGAACTGCTGCGAGACGACAGCCGGGCACTGGATAGCGCCGCGCAACGATTGTTAGAGCTTTCGACGGACGGCAGCGCGAAGCGGCATGAACTACGGACCGATTTGCTAGCTGACGCGCCTCCCGCACTGCGGCGTCGCGCTTTGCGACTTTGGTTGGAAAAGCGTCGCGGAGACTTGCGCCGGCTGGAGCTGGTTCATGTTCGTGCCGTGGAGAATCTCGTGACTCAAAACCGCGGCGGACGCACGATCGAGCTACCGGGCGGGGCCACAGTCTCGAGCAAAAGGGGCCTGCTGACTTTTAATCTTCGAACCTCCACGAACACGAAAGCGTAACAACCGCAGGCAATTCAGGACACCGGAGGGGAACAAATTCGCATCCTAGAACTCTTAAATTAAGGAAATGAACTCTTAAATTAAGGAAATCAGTTCGGAAGCGACTTTTATAGGTAACTTACGGTATCATGGGCGACGGAGGCAGGAAGATTTTGAGTTCCACTGCGAGACAAATAATTTTTTGGCTGTTGATTGTGGCGGGCGCGCTGCTCATCTATAAGCTCGTCAATCCGGGCACCAAGGGCACTAGCCCTCTCGATCTGACGCAACTCGAGCAGAAGATTCAGTCGGGTCAACTGTCGCATTTGACGGTAAAGCAGTCTGAAACGGTCGCGGTTGAACCGAGTTCGGGCAAGACTTATGTCGTGCAACTTACGAACGAGCATACCAAGGCCGAGATTTTGAAAGAGGCCCGCAGCGTGGACGCGAACGGCAAATCCAAGGTTGCCAACGTCCAGGAAGAGGGAAGTTCCAGCCTTTGGTGGCCGGCCCTTTATTACCTGCTGCCGTTTCTTTTGATTTTCGGTTTCTGGATATTCATGCTGCGGCAGATGCAGTCAGGCGGCAACAAGGCGCTGTCATTCGGCAAGTCGCGCGCAAAGCTTCTTAGCAATCAACAGAAACGTGTGACGTTCAAGGACGTTGCGGGCGTTGAAGAAGCAAAAGAAGAACTCCAGGAAATTATCGAATTCCTGAAAGAACCGCAGAAGTTTCAGAAGCTAGGCGGCCGCATTCCGAAAGGCGTTTTAATGATGGGCCCGCCGGGAACGGGAAAGACTTTGCTGGCGCGCGCAATTGCCGGCGAAGCAAACGTGCCGTTCTTTTCAATTTCAGGTTCGGATTTCGTTGAGATGTTCGTCGGCGTGGGCGCTTCGCGCGTCCGCGACCTGTTCGAACAGGGCAAGAAAAACGCACCGTGCATCATCTTCATTGATGAAATCGATGCCGTTGGACGTCATCGCGGCGCAGGCCTCGGCGGCGGACACGACGAGCGCGAGCAAACTTTGAATCAGTTGCTGGTTGAGATGGACGGATTCGAATCGAACGATGGCGTGATCCTGATCGCTTCGACCAACCGGCCCGATGTGCTCGATCCAGCGTTGCTTCGACCCGGGCGATTTGATCGGCGTGTCGTAGTCTCGAGACCCGATGTGCGCGGCCGTGAAGGCATCCTGAAGGTTCACACCCGTAAGATTCCGCTGGGCGAAGATGTCGATATCACGATCATCGCGCGCGGCACGCCCGGATTCACCGGCGCGGACCTGGCGAACCTCGTGAACGAAGCGGCCCTGAACGCAGCGCGTTACAACAAGAAGGTTGTGGCGATGTCCGACTTCGAGCTGGCCAAGGACAAAGTCCTGATGGGCGCCGAGCGCAAGTCGATGGTCATCTCGAACGAAGAGAAACGCGTGACGGCTTATCACGAAGCCGGCCACACGCTGGTGGGCTTGAAGGTTCCGAACGCCGATCCCGTGCATAAGGTCACCATCATTCCGCGCGGCATGGCGCTCGGGGTGACGCAGCAACTGCCGGAAGGCGATCGGCACAACTATACGAAGGAATACTTGCTCGGCCAGATTTCGATTCTGATGGGCGGCCGTATTGCCGAAGAAACTTTCCTTGGCAACATTACGACCGGCGCGTCGAACGATATCGAAAAGGCGACGGAACTCGCGCGCGCGATGGTTTGCGAGTACGGTATGTCTGAGCTTGGGCCGCTGACGTTCGGCAAGAAGGAAGAGCAAATCTTCCTCGGTCGCGAGATTGCTCAGCACCGCGACTTCTCGGAAGAGACGGCAATTCGGATCGATTCAGAAGTGCGGAAGATCGTCACCGAACAGTACGAGCGCGCGACTCGCATCATTAACGAGAACCGCGACACGATGGTGCGTCTGGCGGAAGTGCTGCTCGAGTATGAATCACTCGACGGTGTTCAGATTCGTCGCATCGTCGCCGGGCTGCCGATCGACGACACTGGTTCATCATCTGAGTCAGGAACTCAACAGGAGTTACCGGCAGCGAAAGAGCCGACAACGAATCCGCTGAAGCCAATCCTGCCGCCGATTACGGGCGGGACTCCAGCGCCGGCGTAATTCCAGGGCAGTAGCCCGACCGTGAGGGCGGGCTTGTCAGTACCGGGAGCGGTAGCGACCGGATCATAGACTCAACTGAAAAGGCGAGGGCTTCGGCTCTCGCCTTTTTCATTTCGCACGGTTGAGTGGCTTGCGCTATTGAACCGGAATGGCAAGTTCAGTCAAGAGTTTCGGCAGATTAGGACGAGGAGTCTTGGGAAATACCGCAACTCCTCCCGTTTCTTTAGCGAGTAACTTGAGCAGGTCAATCGCTCTCGAGCGTGGACTCTGGCGAATGAAACCTCTCTCTGACTCCAGTTCCTGAATTAAACCGACAGCGAAAACTTTAATCTTCAAATCTTTTAGTTTTCTGATGAGAGTCTCTTGACTAGCTTCGCTGTTTCGTTCTTCACCATCCGTGATCAGCACCATTACTTTATCTGCCTCTCCCGCGCCCCGATGAAGCCTCTCAACTATCAACTCAATCGCATCGAGGAGTGTCGTCTGCCCACCCTGAACGTATAGTCTGTCGATGGCTTGAATCAATTGATTCTCATCCTGCGAGCCCTCAACCCTGACTGTCGGTCGCGCCTTCCCGCCCGGGCCGGTGCCGCCGGACTCGAAAACAAACAGTGATACAGGCCCACGCACAGAGGTTTGCCGAGCTACCGACTTGCCGATTTCTTTCACGTCATTAAACTGCGATCGCAAGGATCCGGTGTTGTCGAGCAAGACCCCATATACGATTTTCTTCTCTTCCTGGGCGGCGCCGACTGCGCACGCCGATAGCAATAACAGGACGATTGTTAAAATTTTTGTAAAAAGAGACATTGTTGGCTGCCTATCATGCCACGGCCCTCGCCTTTCTTGCATCTACAAAGTTACCGATTACTTTTCCCGTCACTCTTTACTTTCAAGCTAATCCTTTTTACTTTTGCCTTCGGAATGGAAACCGCGGACGTCGTCATCATCGGTAGCGGCATTGTCGGGTCGAGTGTCGCTTATCACCTCGCGCACGCCGGCTGCACAAATGTACTCGTGCTTGAGCGCGAGGCGCATCAGGGTAAGGGCTCGACCGGCAAAAGCATGGGCGGAGTGCGCGCGCAGTTCTCGACTCCCGTCAACATTCAGATGTCGAAGTATTCGATCGACTTCTTCTCGAAGTTTGATGAAGTCGTCGGTCATCCGGCAGATTATCGCGCGCACGGCTATCTGTTCTGCGCCACCAACGAAACACATCTCGCCTACTTGAAAGCAAATCGTGATCGGCAGAACGCGCTGGGTGTGACGAATGTTGAATGGGTCACACCTGAAGATATCGCGAGGATGGTGCCGCAGCTGCGTGTGGATGACGTTCTCGGCGGGACGTTCTGCCCGACGGACGGCTTCGTCGATCCGCACAGCGTGATGATGGGATTTATGCTGAATGCGAGGGAAAAAGGTGTGCGGTTGTGGTTGGATACGGAAGTAACCGGAATTGAAACTGATGCTGGGAACGCGGACGACTCGTCCGCATTTGGTTATAGGAGTTCGTCTTCGAAAGTAAGAGCGGGCGGGGCGCCCGCGATCCCAGCTCCCGAGCCGCGCCGAATCTCCGGCGTCCAAACCTCGCGGGGTTTCATCTCAACCCGCATTGTCGTTAACGCTGCGGGACCTTGGGCCGCACAGGTCGCAGCGATGGCCGGCGCCGAATTGCCCGTTGAACCGCTCCGGCGCCAACTCGTTCCCACTGAACCTTTTGATCACCTGCCGAAACGTTTTCCGATGGTGATCGACATGTCCACCGGTTTTCACTTTCGTCGTGAAGGGAAAGGCATCCTGCTCGCCTGGAATGATCCAAAAGAAACGCCTGGATTTAAAACTGAATTTGATCCGACTTTCGTCGAAAAGATTCTGACTCACGCCGCTTCACGTGTCCCGGTGCTGGCCGAAGCCGAAGTGAATCCGCGGCGCGCGTGGGCCGGACTCTACGAAATGACCCCGGATCACCACGCGATTATTGGGCCAGCGCCGGACGTGGAAGGATTGTACTTCGTGAACGGCTTTAGCGGGCACGGCGTTATGCATTCGCCGGCTTCAGGCAAAATCACAGCGGACCTGATTCTTCAGGACCATTCCGACCTGGTGGACGCAAGGCAACTTGGCGTCGAAAGATTCAAGGAAGGGAAGTTGTTGGAAGAAACTGCGGTACTGTAACGTTTACGCGCGCCCGAGCCTTCGTAAAGCTGGCTTATTGCTTTTCAGGAAACTTGAAGCCGATATAAGTGCCCGAGCTAAGGCCCATTAGTCCCAGCAGCGTGGCGCTGAATTCGGGCATCGTTAGATTGTTGTAAACGGACGAGACGAAGATTATTCCCAGCACAATTGTCCACGCGAAGATTTGAAATCGATGGAAGCTGTAGCCGCTGGCGTCGGAAAGAATGTCACGGATAAAACCTTTGCTGACTCCGGCGTTTACCGCGGGTGTCAGGTTTTGAATCTGCTGAGTCACTTGTGCCAGACGAGTGCGATTGGCTTGAAGCTGATTGTTCAGGCTATCCCGGTTCGCGGTGTCATTAGGCAGCAGCGTGGTTTTCGAGTTGATTTCGGCCACTTGAGATTCGAGTGCAGGAATGCTCTGTTCCAGCGACTGCTTTTCCGCGGACAGACTCTGGAGTTGATCCGAGCTGTCGTTCAACTTACCCGAATCGATCATGGCTTCACTCAAAGCCGTGCCGGCGCTGATACCCATCAGTGCCAGCAGCGAAGCGGTAATCGTGTCGAGCGCGTCAGTGATCAGCCAGATCGTCAGGTATGACGAATAGATCAGGAAAAACCAAAATGCCATCTGCGTGCGACCGAGGTTATATGGCCTTAGCTTTCCCGGAACGGGGCACTCGCCGCCGTCACGAATCACATTCGTTGTGCGCGCCAGCCAAATCAACAGGATAAATGTCAGCAGGACAACCACAAGGGCTAACCAACCATAGACAGCTGAAATAACAGTCAAAGAGACGGGGTTGCTTTGATCGATTGCGGAATCGAAAGGGGCTTGATTCTCGAGACCGACACTGAAGGCCACCGGTTTTCGCGCCGCGCGAGGCTCGCCCAGCAAGTCGATCCAAACTTGTTTATTTTCAGGAGTGATCTGCAGGTGAAACTGCAAATGGTTTTTGCTGGGGTGAATCTCTTCGGGGTAATTTCCCCGGATTGCGAGACCGTTGATGTAAGGGACTAACTTCGACGGGTCGTTCGCGTCTGCCCAGTCTTTCAATCCTTCGAGCCGAACTTTAATGAGGTCGTCAAGTTCCAGGTTTCCATCGACCGCTACAACTTTGGGGTCGGGAACCGGAGTCGGGGAAGTAAGAGGCGACGCAATTGCCGTCGCAGATGGTGAAGGAGACGGGGTTTGCGCGACTAGTATTTCCGCGCTGATGAGGACGCAGAACAATGTCGCGGTAAAAATAAGTACGCTGGGGCTCGTACTCGTTTTGGGCGTCAGATTAAGAGAGTTCGGGCGCAAAGTGCGCGCAGCCTATCCAAACTGTCCCTGCATGTCAATAACTTTTCTAGTCGAGTCAAAGCGGTTGGAAGGGACTGCTAAGAACGTGGCTATTTGATCAGCAAGGGAACGCACTGGCCAGGTCGAGTGACGGGAAAGTTGATCCAACTTTATCCGAAGATTTGCGGACTGGCGATTGACGCGGTTTTGCCACTGGTAGCTTCACTAAGAAAACCGCGCTATGTTATGCACTACCCTGGGTCAGGAGATGAAAGAGCGATGAAAAAGAAACTGCTTACATTCGTGGTAGCAATGATCCTGCCGACCGTTTCGGCTTCCCTTGGGACGGGTGTGGCACACGGCAAGGTGCGCAAGTCAATGATCGTCACGACCGAGTGGCTCGGGAAACATCTGCACGACAATTCGCTTGTGCTGCTTCAGGTGGGTGACCGGAAGGAATACGACGCGGCGCACATTCCCGGCGCGCAGTTCATTCAAACGGCTGATATCTCCACGCCCCGCGGACAGGGGCTGACCCTTGAATTGCCGCCCGTCGAACAACTTAAAGTTACATTCGAGAAGCTCGGGATAAGCAACAACTCGCGGATCATCGTTTACTTCAGCAAGGATTGGGTATCGCCTACCTCTCGGGTTTACTTCACGCTGGATTATCTCGGTCTCGGTGATCGCACTTCGATCCTGGATGGTGGATTGCCGGCGTGGGTGGCGGAAAAACGGCCCGTTACCACAGAGGTCATCGCGCCGAAACCCGGCAGGTTCACGCCCCGTCCGAAGCCAAAGCTGGTGGTTGATGCGGCCTGGGTCAGCGCAAATCTCAACAAGCCGAATGTCGCGATTCTCGATGCGCGGAACTCCGAGTTCTACACGGGCGCGCAGGCCGGCAATATGCCGCGCGCGGGACGAATACCCCGGGCGAAAAACATTCCGTTCGGCAGTCTGGTCGAAGATGCAATCAACAAGTTCAAAAACCCGAAAGCATTGCATCAGCTTTTCGCCGACGCCGGTGTGAATCGCGACCACACCGTCGCGACCTATTGTCATACCGGTCAACAGGCGACTCTTCTCTACTTCGTGGCGCGTTACCTTGGTTATGACGCGCGCTTGTACGATGGTTCATTTCAGGATTGGAGCAATCGCAAGGAATTATTGGTAGAGAAATCCGCAACGCCTTAACACTGCCGGTACGCAGGCCGCTGGCCTGCTGAGCACGCCAGAGGCGTGCGTACTGCTTGTCCTTGCGCGTCATCCCGAACTGCGACAATATCTCAGCTTCGCTTTCACAAACTAAGTGTATTGAGGTGGTAATGGAACGTCATATTACCAGTTGGTTCAGCCCTAATTTGCAGATGGAAATGCCGCTCGTGCGTTACGGCACCGGCGGGCAAACTTTGCTGATGCTGCCGACCGCGGCGGCAGATTATCTCGAATACGAACGCTTTTATCTGGTCGATGCGATTAAGCCCCTTATCGAGCACGGCAGGATCCGCGCGTACTCAATTAACAGCGTGAACAAGTGGAGCCTGCTGAATAAAGAGATGCCGCCGAAGCTGAAGGCTGAGTTGCTGACGCGTTACGATCGATACGTCACTGAAGAAGTTCTGCCGCTAATCCGCAACGACAACGAAGAACAGTTTGCGCGGCCGATCACCACGGGCGCGAGCCTCGGCGCGTACCTGGCCGCGAACGAATACTTCAAGCATCCGGATCTCTTCAAGGGCACGATTCCGATGAGCGGCAGCTACGACATTCGTTCATTCCTGGACGGCTACTACGACGACAACGTTTACTTCAACAACCCGGTTGATTACCTGTCGAGACTTGAGGACGATCACTTCCTGCCGATTCTGCGACAGGCCGATTCAATCTACATCATGACGGGGCAGGGAGCTTACGAAGATCCCGAGCGGAGCAAACAGCTTTCCGGCATCCTCAAGTCAAAAGGCATTCCGCACACTTTGGATTTGTGGGGCCCGGATGTAAATCACGACTGGCCCTGGTGGCGGAAGATGCTGCCGCATGTTTTGGGAAAGATGCTCGCATAGGTAGGTTCAGATCGATGCTTCCACGAAGACTCACCACCATTGTTGCATTAGTGCTTGTCGCTCTGACTGGCCTATGGACTCATTACGTCTGCGCGCAAATTCCTGGGCCCAACGCAGATGAGTATGCGGTTTATACAGCGTTGCTGAGAGAGAAGGGTTACGACAAAGAAGCGACTAAGCTAGTTCTGGAAGATGCGGCGAGATGGAATGATCTGACACAGCCTGATCAGGAGCAAGTAGAAAAAATGATTGGCCCATCTTTACTAAAAGAGACCGTGGCTGATTTCGCTATAAAAAACGAAAGATCAGCGGCGTTAACCAATCGGTTTCAGTTAAAGGCGGCGGTGGTTTTAATAAGCAGGGACGAAGTTAGGGGCATATTCGGGGATTCGGATTTAGACGAAGCGTGGAAAGTCTTTCACGCTCGGTATCCCAAAGCGGGTTCGATTGTTAACTTGTCGCGTGTAGGCTTCAACACGAAAAAGACCCAGGCACTCATTTACTACGCATACTTCTGCGGCGGGCTTTGCGGCCAGGGCCAGTACATACTGCTCACAAAAAAGGATGATAAGTGGGTAATCGAAAAAGAAGTCATGGCCTGGATTTCGTGACGTTAGTAAAAATAAAAACGCGGCGAATTCACTCGCCGCGTTTCATCCTTCATCCTTCCGCTTTCATACTTTTAACCCGGCCCGTCAGGTTCGCCCTTCTTCCCCTTCTTCTTGGCCGGTTCAGCTTCGCGCGGACGAGTTTCCTGACGCGGCGTTTCCGCTGGGGGCGGCTTCGGTGCCGGGTCGGTGCGCGGCTCGGCAGGTTGATCTTGCTTTGGCGCCGGCGGCAGTGTCGTGTCTTCTAACTTAGGAGTCGTGATTACCGTCGGCGCGGTTGTTCCGTCTTCAGGTGTGGGCGACGGTTCGGCTTGCATCTGCGCGCGCTCGAGCTGGAGTTCGCGTTGCCGCTGCCGGTACATTTCGCGCATGTCTTCCGGCATTGAAGGCGGCTTCGGGAATTCTTCTTTCGGCTTGTCCTTCAAAAAGTCGCGCATGAATTCGATAAAGTAGGGAAGCGCACCCACTCCGCCCGTCATGCCCGTGCCCAGATTTTTCTTGCGGCCCGGATAACCCATCCACACGCCAGTTACGTATGTCGGCGAGTAGCCAATGAACCACACGTCTGTGTGATCGTTCACCGTGCCCGTCTTACCGGCGATTGGATGCGGCAGGCCGTTTGCCGCAGTCGCAGTGCCGCCGGTGACGACGCCGCGCATCATCTGCGCCATCGTCAGCGCGACGTACTCGTTGACGACTTTGTAAGTCGTTTTTTCCCACTCTTCCAGGACCGCGCCATCACGATCCAAAACTTTACGCACCATGTGCGGATCGACGCGGACGCCTTTGTTTGGAAAGACCGAGTATGCCGAAACCATCTGATCCAAGGGCACCTCAGTCGCGCCCAAAGCTGACGGCAGATAAGGCGCCATCGGCACTTTGATTCCAAAGCGTCGCACCATCTGCGCGCCCGTCTGAATGCCGACGGTTTGCAGCAGGTGCACGGCCGGAATGTTCATCGACTGCGCCAGCGCGGTCTTCAGAGGCATATCGCCGTTGCTGGTCGAGCCGTTGTAATTGTGCGGCTGCCAGCCGCCGATGCTGATGGGTGCGCCGCTGACGGTCGTCTCAGGCGTCATGCCCCATTCGATCGCGGCCGTGTAAATGAAAGGCTTGAAGGCTGAGCCGGTCTGTCGATAGGCCTGCACCGCGTTATTGAATTTGTTAGTAAGAAAATCGTAGCCGCCCTGCATGGCGACAATCTCGCCCGTCTTCGCGTTCAGCGTCATCAGCGCGCCTTCGACCGCGGGAACTTGAGTGAGTTCAACTTTCAAACGGCGGGCTTTCTTGTCCACGCTTCGGATGATGAACTCGGCGAGATAACCCGGTTTGAATTCGCCGCTGGGCGAGCGGCCGCTCCAACCCATGTCGGCGCTAGTTACGGTGGCCGTGTAGTTGCCGAAGCGAACGGTGGCGTCAGCGCCGACTTTCATTACCAGGCCTTTGATGTAGCGCCCTTCGACATAGTCGTTGCGATACCAATCCGGATATTTGTAGCTGTTCAGTTCCTGTTGCGTCGGCACTCCGTTGCTCGACGACGTGGCAATCGCTTCGTAGGAGGATCGCCAGCCGCGGCCTTTGTCGTATCGTCGCAAACCCGCGCGCACAACTTCGTAAGCCTTCTTCTGCGCGTCTACGTTGATTGTCGAATAAACGTACAGGCCGGTTTGCGCGACGCGCGTGGTGAACTTGTCTTCCAGGTCCTGGCGAATGTATTCGACGACGTAGTCGAACGCGGGATGCGTCGCCTGGGGCGGCTGGTAATAGGCCGAATCGGAAAGCTGAATCGGTTTGGCTTTGGCGGCGGACACTTCGGCTTCCGTCGCATAGCCATGGCGAGCCATCAGATCCAAAACCAGATCGCGGCGTTCTTTCGCTTTTGCCGGATTTGCGGTTGGCGAGTATTCACCAGGGGCTTTCGGAATCGCGGCGAGTAAGGCAGCTTCATCAAGACTCAGGTCCTTCGCCTGCTTGTTAAAATAAACCTGGGCCCCGGCTTCGACACCATACGCGTTAGCGCCCACGAAGATGTGGTTCGCGTACAACTCCATGATCTGCTGTTTCGTGTAGTAACGCTCAATCTGAAGCGCCAGCAGCCATTCATTCACCTTGCGCCGGTAACTTTGCTCGCGCGTCAGAAACAGGTTCTTCGCCAACTGCTGCGTCAGCGTCGAGCCTCCCTCGACCTTCTCCGTCGTCAGGTTCTTCCAGGCGGCACCCATTATGCGCACTGGATCGATGCCGATGTGATTGTAAAACCGCGCGTCCTCGACTGCGAGAATCGCGTTCTTCATCACCGGCGGGATCTCTTCATACTTGAGTGGGATACGCTTTTCGAGCGCGAACTCTCCGATGATCGTCTTGCCATCGTCCGCGTAGATGCGCGTAACGACGCTCGGGCGGTACGTCGCCAGCGCGGCAACTTCACTGGCCGCCTGCGAATAGTTCAACTGATAAGCCGCGATGATGCCTGTCAGACCGCCGGCCGCGAGAGCGAGCAGCAGCACCGCCGGAAACCAGAAGCGTCGCAATAGATGCTTCCGTTCGTGCGGCGGGGCATTCACGATTGCCATTGGTTTGTAAGCCTTGAGACGATCGAAAGGTGGTTTTGCGGCCATAATTACTTATTTCTCCGGCCTATAAAGTGCTTTAGATGCCCTGATTGAGACAACGTGGCTTCCCACAGTTGGTGGAATTCGCTCGATCCGGAAGGATTATAGCGCAGCCGCGGAAGATGCTCGACACACGAGCGAGGCGTTGAGGTCTTTCCGGAATGTCGTCGAGAGGCTGGCCAAGAAGCTTGTAACCGCGAAGCGGTTGAATCAAGGTAGCCGTTGGCAACGCCCACGGTACCAGCGTCAACCTTCGCTCAGAACCTGAAAGGGTCGAACATTTCCGTTTCGCGATTCGACCCTTTCAAGGTCGCCTCGACCGTCGATTTCAGATCCGGTGGCGTTGCCAACGGCTATTAAATGTGTTCGCTTCGCGAACTTGTGAAGCGGCTTTTTTGGGCAAACCCCTTCGAGAGGTGTGGTTTAATCCAGACGTTCCTCAGCATAGGCGCGGGCTTTCGCTGGTGTGTCCATCGTTTGCACCCAGGCGCTGTCGGTGAAGGCCCAGTTGATCATTCCCTTAGTGAAACTTTCAGAATTTGAGGATGGCATCCCACTCGAATCAACGATGCCAACTTTCTTTGCCGCACGCTGCTGCAAACTGGTGTCGCCGCTCTTAGCCGCCGCATAGAACAGACGGTACTTGTCCCGCTCAGACATGTCGGTCGAAACGTCAGCTTCATCAGTTGAGTCCGAGGCGGTTGCGTTGGAATTTGAGTTAGACGCCGAGTTGGAGTTCCCAGACCGGTTCCAATTGGAGTTCGAGTTGTCGTTCGAATTGCTGGCGATATCGATGTCGTAACGATTCGGGCCCTGCATGCGACGAAACGCGAACGCGCCGACGACCAGCACCATCAAAAGGATGCTGAGCACCGGCCCAACCACCGCTAAGCCCTTGCCGCCGTAGCGCGCCGGCTGTCGCATCGAAAGCACCAGCGCAATCGCCCCCACGATCACTGAAAGGATCATCAGGACCGTTCCGAACAGGGTTGCGACACCCCACAGGCTGACAAGCAACCGCTCTAAACGGAGGGTGCGGAAGCCGTACTCCCAGAGCAGCGGCTGGCTCAGGCTGTAAAGCAGAAACGGCAGGGCCAACAGGCCAAATGCCAATGCGATCACCGCCAGCCACTTTTTCTTCTTGGGCGTTCGCTGATAACTCGACGCTGGAGGCGGCGTCGTTGGGTTGAACGCGATTGTTGGTTGCGACGACGGCGGCGCGTTGAATGGTTCTGCGGGTGCAGATTCGGTGACCAGCTGCGTTCCATCATCGGCGCAGAACAGCAAAGACTCGTCCGTATAAGTCCGGTTACAAGTAGGGCAACGTTTCATTTGGTTTTTCCTGAGGGCTCCTTGTTAGTGTTACCGGGGCGCTTTCAATAAGCGTTTAATGCGGAAGCGAAAAGATACGGGAAGGCCATGACTAACGCAACCGGGTATCCGAGGCGTCTGCCAACCGTCGTCTGCTATCTTGTCGCCCGGTTGAAAAAAAAAGGAGAAATGACTGTGGTTACCTGCTTCATACGTTACACAATCGATGCCAAACGGTGGGCAGAGTTTGAGCTTTACGCGCGTGTCTGGATGAGATTGATCGAGAAATACGGCGGCACGCATCATGGCTACTTCGTGCCGGGCGATGAGCCGCCCTCCGCTGCGTTCAGTTTTCCCGGCATCGGGGAATCTGGCCCGGACAATATCGCTATCGCCTTGTTCAGTTTCCCGAGTATCGATTCATATGAAAGCTACCGGCGTGAGGTTCCGAAGGATTCCGAATGCGTCGAAGTCACGAAGCATTACGAAAAGACAAAACCCTTCACGAAGTATGAAAGGACCTTCCTTCGACGTGTGGAGCGCGACTGAAGCTAAGCCTACCGAAACTCCTTATCATCCGCTGACGGGCCGTAGATGGCCGGCACCTTCGCGCCCATCAGACGCAGGTAAACCGTCATCTGTCCGCGATGATGCGCGAGGTGAAGCAAAGAGTCCTGGATCATTTCGGAGCGCGGCGCTTCCATCACCACGTTGCCACCAGCTTTCAGTTGCCAGTTGGTGTTCAGGTGTTCGGCAGAAGTCTTCTCGAAAGCTTCGCGCGCGCCGCCCGCGGCTTTGTCCAGCGCTTCGATATACTCCGCACTCGTGTTAAGCGGTTTCATCTCGAACTTGCTGCCGTCTTTAGGCGCGATGTCGAGTTCGTCTTTGGTGAGCTGCATTGTGATCCACATTGGAATCGTCGCGACCATGTTGGCGAGGTAGCCAAACGCCATCGACTTCTCGTGTGGCTTCCAATCCGACTTTCCTTCCGGGACCTGTTCCAGGGCGCGTCGCGAACGTTCCACTTCACGGTTCAGTTCAGCGAGTAGGAAATCTTTGATGTTCATGAGTGTCTCCTTCAGATGAATCCGCAGATTACACGGATTACGCAGAGAAGTCATAACACAGCGGGCGACGGTGAAGTCAGTATTATCCGCGTAAGCGGACGGGGCAGTAGCCCGACCGTGAGGGAGGGCGTTTATCACGCCGAAGGCGTGAGATGTAACAGCCCAGGGCAACGCCCTGGGATCAATTCACCAAAAATGATTCCTCGCCCTGAAAGGGGGAAATAATTTCTCGCAACAGATCTATTCCGCGCTTTCAGCGCTCGGCGATGTTAATGCCCGCAAACCCAGGGCGTTGCCCTGGGCTGTTACATCTCGCGCCTTCGGCGCTTTAATTTCGGCCGTCCGTTTCACGGACTAAGGGTTCGTAACGTCACGTAATCCCACCGATGAATCGGTGGGCTATGACCGGGGCCCCGCGCGGGCAGCCCTCGTAGGGGTGGGTGACATTCGTCCGCTGCGGACTCGGAGATCTTTGCGTTGGCGAGCATAATGATCGCGTACTTATGAAGGACAAGGATCAAGTTGCCCCTGAAACTGCCACAAAGAAACCGGCGAAAGCAGCAGTCTCAACTGCCGAGTTCCGTCGCCGTTTAAAGAACATCTCAGAATGGAGAAAGAAGCGCCTTGCCCAGCTTCGTGCCAAGGATTCGCGTTGAGGTTTACGTTCCGCTACGCGACGACCCCGCCTATCAGGACACGCTAACCTGGCTCATCGATGAACTCACTGAGCTGTGCGGCGGCTGCACTGTTCACGAAAGACGCCGGCGGCTATTATTTCTCGGACAGCGGCGAGGTTACCGAGGACCGCGTTAATATAATTTACAGCGACTTTCCGATGAATTGGAGCGAGCCGGTGGATCAAGCTGCGGTGCTCGACTACTGCGCCACTCTGCAGAGCTTCCTGTTGGAAAATCTTTGGGAAGAAGAGATTCTGATCGCGGCACATCCAGCTTGGAATGTTGTGCGGAATTAGAATCGATGTCAGTACCGGGAGCGAGCTACTCCCTCTCCCCATGGGAGAGGGTGGGGGTGAGGGTGCGCAGCTTAGCGACCGGATCGTGCACGCAACGTTGGATGACTGATCCGCCTCGCCACCGCTCGGGGTACTGACACGGCGATTCAGTCCGATTTCCTCTCCAAATGCTTTTGCTCTCCGACGGCATATGCTTCGCCAATCCACGCCTCAAATTCAGCGTCGAGGTCGGAAAGACTGTCGATGCGAAATGCGTGCAAATGGTTTCGCGGAGAGAAGGTTTCGACGCGCAAGAATCGCGGATTCTCAATCCGGCGGCCAAAAACAAAGTGACCGATGAGATGGTCTTTGCGCACCTGCACCGCGATGAATGACATGCGCACTTGAAAAGCGATGCGGGTTTTCTCAGGCAGGATCTTTACCGGACCGCACTTGTTGATCAGGGCAGCGAGGTTGTCGAACAATTCACGAACCTTTTCGCTCTTGCCCTCAAAGTGTGATTGCAGACTGACGTTACTGCACGAGTGTGTCTGGTTGCGATTGGCGAAACCCCGGCCGCATTCGGGGCATCGCCAAAGCGGCGAAGGTGTTTGAGAGGAACTCGGCATCGCGAGTCAGTATAGAAGTGTCAGAACCGGGAGCGGTAGCGACCGGGTTTGTCGTGCGTTGCCGAGCGATGCCAAATCCTCACGCTGAAGGCGTGAAATAAAATAGCCCAGGGCAAAGCGCGAAGCGCGACGCCCTGGGATCACGGCCGATAAATGTTCAGCGCCCTGTAGGGGCGCAATATATTTCACGAATCTATTCCGCGCTTTCAGCGCTCAATGATTAATCTTGAAGAATCCCTGGGCCGTTGGCCCAGGCTTTTACACCTCGCGCCTTCGGCGCTTTCATTCAGCCGTCCGTTTCACGGACTCGGATTTGTAAAGTCAGGTGATCCCACCGATGAATCGGTGGGCTATGACCGGGTCCCCACGCGGGCATCCCGCGTGGGGTGGGTGACATTCGTCCGCTGCGCGGACTCGAAAACCTCTGGAGATTCGAACACAATTGATCGCGTACTCAAGAAGGACAAGCCAACCCCGGATAGGAACCGCAAAGAGAGAGGCAACGGGAAAGATTCAATCCGATTGCTTTCGCAGATGCTTCTGCTACCCAACGGCATATGCTTCGCGAATCCACGCCGCAAATTCATCATCGAGGTCCGCAAGCGAGTTGATACGAAACGCGTGCAAGTGGTTTCGCGGAGAGAAGGTTTCGACGCGTAGAAATCTCGGATTATCAACCCGGCGGCCAAAAACAAAGTGACCGATGAGGAAGTCTCGCCGGACTTGCACGGCCCGGCGTCTAATTGAATTTTCAAACTGTTAGTGACTATTGTAAGCTTTGCTGCTAACTCGAAGGCGACATGAAAGATCTTATAAAAAGCGCTTGGGCGCAAATTCTGCTCGCTATTGCAGTGGGCATTCTTTGCCTCCTATACAAGGACGAATGGCGGCTTTCAGCATTCATTCACCATCTGGGTACCGCCTTCATTGTTGCTGCTATTGTTACCGCGTTTTGGCACCTTCGGGAGGTCTCGGAGGTTATCCACAAGTATGTGCGCGCGATGCTTGTTGACTTTTCGTACCTGACGAACATGGATGTACCAACTCTAATGCAGCTGCGTTCAACGGCAGCAAGAGCAATCTTGCAGAGGAGCACTGACAATCCGAGTTATGAACGAACGAAACTCGAGAATTGGATTGACAGTTTGTTGTACGAACGGCTTTTGCCCGGGAAAGCAAAGCTATCGGGTATTTACAGGGACAATTGTTCAGAACGGATTGCTGTTCAACGACTGACATTGGCAGAAGCTCTTCGCGAAGTAGGGTCGCCCGCTGACGGGTTGTCCGAAGATGCCTTGGCCGCCACCGTCGTCAGGGTCACGACCACCGGCCGGTTTACGGTTATCTCTCCGCAAGTCTCAGATGACAACTACAAGTTTTACGAATTCACTTATTCAAATTCGAGTTCTGGCCTCGCTAATTTTCCCATCGAGAAACAAACACGAGTTTTTGTTGGAAACGATCAACGTAACGCTGAGGAACTAATAGTTCGGACGACACGACAGGATGGTGAGGTTAAAAGTACAGTTGAACCAAGAAAGCTCGAATTCACGAAAGGAATGTGCAAGGTTTGGCTGAAAACTATTGAGTATAAGTCACTGGCGCGCGATCCATTTGCGTTAAATACAATGAGTCACTTGACCCACGGAATTCGTGTCGACATCTTCCAAGTTGGCCCAGGCGCA
>DASUTF010000209.1:0-2524 GCA_036374695.1 Pyrinomonadaceae bacterium | reverse complement strand
TGTGTATTCGAGCCGTCGTTCAGCGCCCACCACGCCGCAGGTCGCCAGACCGGTGTGAATGCCGCAACCGATTTTGACGACCGGGCGGCCCAGGCCTTTCCAGTCCGCATTCATCCGCTCAACTTCGTCGAGCATCGCCAGGCCGCACTCGACTGCGGCGAGCGCTTCTTCGCGGTCGCCGCGATCGACGGGGGCTCCGAAAACGATCATTAAGCCGTCGCCGATGTATTTGTTGATGTGGCCTCCGTGGCGCTCAACGATTTCATTCATCCGCCCAAAGTAGTCGTTCAGCCATTCGACGACCTTGTCCGAGCTTTCAGATTCGGAAAGCGTCGTGAAGTTGCGGATATCCGTGAAGATAATTGTGACCGTGCGGTTTTCACCGGCGAGTGAGGACTGTCCACGACGATCCCACATCTCTTTGGCGACGTCGGCCGACACGAATCGCGAAAAGATGTCCATGACCTGCAGCCGCTCAGCTTCGGTCTCGCCGCGTAAGAGTCGCTCGCGCGCATAGCGCACGCCCAAACCGACCGGCGTCAGCACAGCCATTCCTAGCCACGCACTCGCCAGCGGCAAAATTGTCCCGTGAGTGTTAAAGGCCCAGGAGGAAATCGCCAGAGAAAGTGCCGCAATTCCGATGACGGCGAGGAAGGCCAGCAGCGGTCGCAGACTGAAGACAGCAATTGCAACAACGCCAAGCACGAGTAACAAGGCGAGAATCTGCAGCGGAAATCGTGGCCGCTTCAGCATCTTTCCATGCAGCAAGGTCGCTGCGGCGTTCGCGTGAATCTCGACGCCCGGCATCCTTTTAGGTGCTGCGGGCAAGCTGCGATCAAACAAGCGCGGCAGGGCGGAGTATTCGTAGTGTGGCGTGGCGAATAAATCGGGCGCATCGATGTTCGACGCGCCAATCAGCACCATTCGATCCTGAAACAGGTCGGCCGGAAGTTGCTCCTGCTTGAAGAGGACGTCAGCGGCAGAGATCTTTCGGAACGACGGCGAGCGTCCGCGAAAATCCAATTGTAAGTTGAGGTCGTTGCGCAGAACGATAGCGCGCTCGCCGAGACGAGGATTTCCGTCCGCACCGGGCTCAAGATATTGCGGGGTTGAGCCTTCGGCGGCAGTTGCGACGAGGAAGCCTTCCACCAGACGCGTGCCGAAACTGAGCATGGTTGGCTCTCCGGGCGGCTCGCGGAGTAACTGCGTGCTGCGCACAAAGCCGTCGCTATCCAGCGGTAAGTCGACAAAGCCTACGGCATAGGCCGCATCAGCAAACATTGGCAACGGCTGTAGTTCTTCGAATCCGCCCGCCGAGGTCTTCATGGCCACGACGACGTTGCCCGCGTCGGCGATCGACTTGGCTAACTTTTCATCCGCCGCTTTGTCTTCCGCGGAAGCGCCACCTGCCTCGCTCAGGAAGACGTCGAGGCCAATAACGGCGGCGCCACTCTGGTGCGCCTTGTCAATGAGACGCGCGTACAAATCGCGTGGCCACTTTTGGATTCGTATCCCGGATGTTTTGATTGTCGCGTCGTCGATTTCAATAATCGTGACGGGCTCGCGCTCGCCGCGCGTTCGCAATTGCGGATTGCGGGCGTCGCGTAACTGGAAGAGGAGATCTAACGCCTGATTGTCGAGGCCGGTCGTCAGCCCGTACGGGTAGGTCGCGTGCGATCCGCTCGCATCTTTAAGCGGCCGCATCGCCAGCGACATACCCGCCCAAACGACGAGAGTAAACAATGTCGCCGCGAGCCAATATCTTCGCCGTAACAGGACATAAATTAGCGAGTGTTGTTTCTGAGGTTGTTCCGTGGGCACTGCTATTTGAGAACTTCAACCGACCCGATGATTTTCACACCACAAACGCGGCGCACTTTATCATGAAAGGGGGAAAACCGACGGTCTTTGTCGCCATAATCCTGAGCATGCGTTTCCAAAAACGTGAAGCGCAGATTAAAGTAAGCTCCTCATGCAAGAAGTCTTTGGGCCGGAAGGCCTGATCGCCAGGACCCATCCTGAATACGAACACCGGCCGGGCCAGATCGAAATGGCGGCGGCGGTGCTGCGCGCGTTTGAGCAGAAACGCCACTTAATCGTCGAAGCGGGCACCGGGACGGGGAAGACGCTCGCTTACCTGGTGCCGGCAATTGCAGCCGCGGTTGGCAGTGGCGCGCGCATAGTCATTTCGACGGGCACGAAAAATCTGCAAGAACAGTTGATGGAAAAAGACATTCCGTTTCTTCAGGAAATTTTGCCGGCGAAGTTTCGCGCGGCGGTGATGAAGGGGCGGAACAATTACGCTTGCCTGCATCGGATTAAGCGCGCGGAAAGCATGCCCGTGCTGGAAGGGCTCGAGCAGATCGATCAATTCGACGAAGTGTTTCGCTGGACGACGCAGACGGAAACGGGCGATCGCGCGGAGCTTTCAAACCTGCCTGAGAACCTGCCGTTCTGGCGGCACATCGATGCGCGCTCGGATACTTGTCTGGGACAAAAGTGTCCGGATTATGAGCCGTGTTTT
>DASUTF010000208.1:0-2114 GCA_036374695.1 Pyrinomonadaceae bacterium | reverse complement strand
TCGCGGAAGCCGACGAAGTTGCCCGCATCGCCTGCTTCCTTCTCTCAGACGACGCGCGCTACATCACGGGCCAGGTTATTCAGGTTGATGGTGGATTGGCTATGTAGGAGAACAATTTTGTTGGGCTGCTAATTGATAGTCAGGTGAACCTTCGACCCGGTCGGCATATCTTTAATCTGAACTGCCAAGTCACCAGCGAAAGAAATCAATTCCAAAAGTGAAATTGTTCCCACATTCTCGCATTCATACTTGCCTCCAAGAATAGCCGGAGTCTTCAAGCAGAAACACTGCCCCGATGAGGGTGCACCCAAGGCGGCAGTGGCTTCATCAACCAATGGCTGCATCTCCCAATCGCGTTTGAACTCCGCCGACCTTTGTAGTTCTTGAACCGCGTGGGCGGACGACGCGACCTTTTCGCATGACAATTCTTCCGGACAGACGCGCCAGATAACCCCGTTATTGTCTTCAACAAGCAGATTGCCGAAACTATTCGTGTCTATTATCGAGCGAGGTACAAGTCCGGTGAAGCCCCAAGCAGCATGAACGGTTTCGAGCAAATTCATAACTACTGACTGTTAGTTCTTCAGAAACTCATCCGGCTCAACAATCTTTCCCGCAATCGCCGAAGCAGCCACAACGTAAGGTGAAGCGAGGTAGAGCTTTCCCGGGCCGCTGCGGCCGGGGAAGTTTCGATTCTGCGCGCTGACGGTGACCGTTTCCGCCGAAGGCGAAGCGCCCGGGCCGGCATTGATGCAGGCACCGCAACTTGGATCGATCATTTCGGCGCCGGCCTTTTCAAAAATTTCTATATAGCCCTTGCTACGCGCGTACTGCTTGATCTTCTGCGATCCGAATTGAAGATACAGACGCACACCCGGCGCGACGTGTTTGCCCTGCGCCAGGGCGTGCTGCAAGACGGTCGCGTACATGTCCATGTCAGCCATCTTGCCGCCGGTGCAACTGCCGCCGTATGCGGCGTCGATGCGCACTTCTTCCGCCAGCTCGTCAATCGGAATTCCATTGCGCGGATCGCCGGGCAAAGCTACCATCGGCCTGATTTCGTCCAGAGCGATCTCGAACACGGCCGCGTACTCGGCATCCGGGTCGCTATAAACAAATCCTTCGCGCACGGTTTCCGCATCCAGGCCACGCGTGGTGACGATGTAGGCGAGCGTCGCCTCGTCCGGTTCGATGATTCCGGTAAAGCCGCCGGCCTCGACGGACATGTTCGTCAAAGTCGCGCGTTCATCCATTGGCCAGTTCATCAAATCTTCGCCCGCGAACTCCAGAACCTTTCCGATGCCCTGGCTCGTCTTCATGTAGTCGGTCGCGAGGATGTAGAGCATCACATCTTTCGCGGTGACGTCCGCGCGCTTCTTTCCCGTCAAAACGTACTTCACGGTTTCGGGGACCCGAATGCGAATGTCTTTCGTGTACCAGGCGTTCGCCATGTCGGTTGAGCCGACGCCGAACGCAAAGCAGCCGAGCACGCCCGCCATGCATGTGTGCGAGTCAGTGCCAATCACGATCTGTCCCGGCAGAGCCAGATCCTCAACCACCGCGTTGTGACAGATAGCTTCCGATCCGCCTTCGGGATTCTCGCCGTAAAGTTTGATTCCCTGCTTCGCGGCGAATGTCTCCTGAGTCGTCGCCAGGCCGTCGGCCTTCTCGAGCAGGCCCATCTCGCGATGCTTTGCCGACATCACTTTGTTGAGGAACGTCAGGTGATCGCGAAAAGCGAAGACTGATTGCGGTTCGGTCACTCGCGCATCCGGTCCCAGCGCCTGAGTCAAGAGCGAAGCGGCCATCGGTGTCACGTATTCATGCGAGAAGCGCACGTCGGCAACCGCGAACAAGGCATCGCCGGGTTTGACCGACTCGACGCCGACTGTTCCGGCTTTGACGAACGCGTGACGCGCGATGATCTTTTCGACGATGTTCATGGGACGCCGTCGTCGCTTTAACCCACCCGCTGACGCAGGTGGTTCTGACTCCATTTCACCGGACACGCTCGTTACTGCCTTCTGCACCACGTTTTGGAACAGCTCGCGTTCATGCTCACCAACCTGGCCGACATCGACCAATTGCTGCATGAGCTGTTGACTCTCAAGCGG
>DASUTF010000207.1:0-6613 GCA_036374695.1 Pyrinomonadaceae bacterium | reverse complement strand
CTTCAATCGAACTTTCAATATAATCGATACTGCCTATCGCGTGGACAAAGCATTGCTAACCTGCTGGCCACCTGTTTCGTCTCATTTATCCAGAAGACCTGGTATAAACTGCGGGGCCGTCCGGCTGAGGCGACGCAAGTTATTTGGGAGTTGAATCGGGCCGAATTAAAGCGGACTCTTACCGGTAATTAAGCGCCGTTGGTACCAATTTGGTAATCAGGTGTGCTTATAATGTCGGTTTAAATTTTGAAGGCTTCCGCTCGTTCGATAAAGTGATGACAAAAGCACTGATTACAGGAATAACGGGCCAGGACGGTTCTTACCTGGCAGAGTTGCTGCTCAGCAAAGGTTACGAGGTGCACGGCACAATTCGGCGTGCCTCAAGTTTCAACACGGCACGCATCGATCACCTCTACACGGATCCACACATAAATGGCGTCCGTTTGTTTCTCCACTATGGCGACATTGCAGACTCTACCAATCTGATAAAGCTGCTCTACCGGATCCAGCCCGACGAGATCTATCATCTGGCCGCGCAATCGCACGTGCGAGTCAGTTTCGATATCCCGGAATACACCGGTGACGTAACCGGCTTGGGCACGATTCGCATCCTCGAAGCGATTCGCGAGACGGGTCTGAAGTCAAAGTTTTACCAGGCCAGCAGCTCAGAGATGTTTGGCAAGGTGCTCGAGACGCCGCAGAGCGAGCGGACGCCGTTCTATCCGCGCTCACCGTATGGCGCCGCCAAGGTCTATGCCTACTGGGCCACGGTCAACTACCGCGAAGCCTATGGCATGTTTGCCGCCAACGGGATCCTCTTCAATCACGAATCGCCACGTCGAGGCGAAACCTTCGTGACCAGAAAGATCACTCGCGCCGTAGCACGTATCAAAGCAAATCTTCAGGACAAACTGTATCTTGGCAACCTCGACGCCAAACGCGACTGGGGCTACGCGAAGGAATATGTAGAGGCCATGTGGCTTATGCTTCAGCAAGATAAGCCGGAAGATTATGTGATTGCTACGGGAGAGACGCATTCGGTCAGAGAATTTTTAACTGAAGCCTTCTCATACGCGGATCTCGATTGGCAAGATTACGTGGTGATGGATCCCAAATACCTGCGCCCGTCGGAAGTTGAGTTGCTGGTTGGTGACGCGAGCAAAGCCAGGAAGACGCTTGGGTGGGAGCCAAAGGTCACTTTCAGAGATCTTGTGCGCCTCATGGTTGACGCTGATATGTCACTGGTGACAGGTGACGAACAACGCGAAGTTTTTGGTGACGTGCAGAAAATCGGGACTGGTGCTTAGAAATTTAGAGTAAAGCCAGGGACAGAAGGACGTGACGTTTCCTTATCAAAAGGTCGTGGTGACGGGCGGGGCAGGTTTTCTCGGCCGCTTCATCGTCAGCAGGCTGCGAGACTACGCTGGTGTAGAGGTGAGCGTTCCGCGCAGCAGTGAATACAATCTGACTGAGATGGCCGGCGTCACGCGGTTGCTTTCGCAAACGCAACCCGATCTGGTAATCCACCTGGCCGCGGTGGTGGGCGGAATCGGCGCCAACCAGAAAAATCCGGGCAAGTTCTTTTACGAGAACCTGATGATGGGAACCCAGCTCATCGAACAGTCACGTCTGCACGGCGTGAAAAAGTTCGTGGCTCTGGGCACCGTTTGCGCTTATCCAAAATTCACCCCGACGCCGTTCCGTGAAGACGATCTGTGGAATGGCTACCCCGAAGAGACCAACGCTCCTTACGGGTTAGCCAAAAAAATGATGCTCGTGCAGGGACAGAGTTATCGTCAACAGTACGGCTTCAACACGATTTTCCTTTTGCCGGCAAACCTCTACGGCCCCGGCGATAACTTCGACCTGGAAAACTCACACGTGATTCCGGCACTGATCCGCAAGTGCATTGAGGCCCGGGATCAGGGCCTGCCTTTCATCGAAGCGTGGGGCACCGGAAATGCTTCGCGCGAGTTTCTCTACGTCGATGATTGCGCCCGGGGAATCCTGATGGCTGCGGCAACCTACGATGAAGCCGAACCGGTGAATATCGGAACTGGAAACGAGATCAAAATCTCTGAACTGGTAGAAACGATCGCCCGCCTCTGTCGTTATGACGGCGAAATCCGTTGGCGACATGATAAGCCTGATGGCCAGCCTCGCCGCCGCCTTGACGTCTCTCGCGCCTTTGAAAAGTTTGGATTCCAGGCGACCACGTCCCTGGAAGAGGGCCTGCAACAGACAATCGATTGGTACGAGAAGAACGCTTTGGCCTCAACTGCGGCAGCCGAACGATAGCCAGTAGGTTTTTAAATATATCGTATGCCGCTAAAACTCAGCATCATCACGCCCTCATTCAACCAGGCCCAATATATCGAAGAAACGATTCTTTCTGTCCTCGACCAACACTACGAACCACTCGAGTACATCATCATCGATGGCGGAAGCACCGACGGGAGTGTGGACATCATTAAGAAGTACGAGGATCGTCTGGCTTGTTGGGTGAGCGAACCGGATCGGGGACAGTCGCATGCGATCAACAAGGGATTGCAACGAGCAACCGGCGACCTCGTCGCCTTTATAAATTCGGACGACTTGTATTTGCCCGGCGCGTTTGCCGCCGTCGAGCGTTACTTTAGCGAGCATCCGCAAGCTGAATGGATCTGTGGCGACACGCTGATGTTTGGTAAGGGAATGAAAGACGAGGTGATTAACGCCAAAGTGCCAAAAACGGCGGCTGATTGTTTATGCTGGGACTATCTCGCACCGCAGCCAGGCATGTTCTGGAAACGCGAGCTCTTGCGGGATGGTTTCCAGGAACGTTGGCGTTATTGTTTCGATCACGAGTTGTATGTCCGCTTGCTGCTGGAAGGGCGGCGCTGCGAGCATCTTGACTTGCCTCTGGCGGCTTACCGCCTGCACGCGGCGAGTAAGACCGTGGCCGAAGCCTCGTTGTTTGACCGCGAGTTTGATGAAATCGTGGACATCTACGAGAAACAACTTCCCAATCCAGGGCGGCGTTGGTGTGCGGCGACCAGACACTTGCGGGGCTCTTTTGCGGCCAGCAACTCAGGAAATCGTGTCGCTGCCCTTGGCAGTTTGTTGCGCGCCGCAGTTATCCATCCTGAGAGCCTCTTCCAGCGACCTTTCTGGGGCTGCCTGCACCGAATCATCTCGCCGCATTCCACGAAGACAGCGAGCTAAGGAACTTTAAGTTGACCTTGCGCCATGGACCATGGCTGGAAGTCCTGATGATTACTGTTCAAAGCAGAACGCTTTGGACGGCTAAAGCTTAGCGTCGAGTACTATACTTGACGCTTTATCACTGCATAGCTAGACTGAATCTCCTTCGTTTCTTCCTGTGCCGAAGCTAAGTTCGAACGTCGAAACGTCTCTTGAAAACCCGATCGCGCAGAGCACCGTTACCATCAAAACCACTTCCGACACTCAGGCTTCAAACACCATTGCCGACACCCTGCCCGAACAGCCGCTGGTCAGAATAGCGCCGGGCAAGTCAGGTGCGCTTCGCGTCCGAGATGTGTGGGCTTACCGGGAACTTCTTTATTTTCTGACCTGGCGCGACGTCAAAGTTCGGTACAAACAAACCAGCCTCGGAGCCGCGTGGGCAATTCTTCAACCGCTGCTGACCATGCTGATCTTCACCCTGCTGTTTGGGAAGCTGGCGGGAATTCAGTCAGGCGACATTCCTTATCCGTTGTTTTCTTACGCCGGGTTACTTATCTGGACTTTCTTTGCCAATGCGATCAGCAACAGTGGCAACAGCCTGGTTAGTAGCGCGAACCTGATCACCAAGGTCTATTTTCCGCGATTGATTATTCCGGCGGCCGCGGTAATTGCGGGTCTCGTGGATCTGGGGATTGCGCTGATAGTGCTGGTTCCGCTCATGATCTATTACCGGGTAAGCGTCGGCCTCGGCCTGGTAATGATTCCCTTGCTGGTGGTGATTTGCGCATTACTGGCGCTGGGCATCGGCATGTGGCTGTCAGCGCTGAATGTAAAATATCGCGACATTCGTTACGCCATCCCTTTTTTGATTCAGCTTTGGATGTTTGCGTCGCCGGTGATTTATCCGACGAGCTTATTGCCAGAGAAGTGGCGCTGGATCCTGCTATTGAATCCGCTGACCGGCATTATTGTGAATTTTCGGATTGCCCTGTTCGGCGGTCAGAGTTTTGAATGGAAGTCGCTCGGAGTTTCGGCGGTGGTGACGATCTTCATTCTGTTTTATTCTGCATATTCGTTCCGGCGCATGGAAAGACATTTCGCCGATGTCGTTTAGGGGTTTTTAATTGCGACCAATCATCAAAGTCGAGAATCTGAGCAAGCAATACCGCATCGGTACACGCGATTCAGCCTATACCACGCTGCGCGAAGCTCTGGTTGCGAAAGCGCGCGCGCCATTCAGCCGTCGCAATGGCCATTCCGACCAGACCATCTGGGCGCTGCGCGACGTCTCATTTGAAGTTAAACCCGGCGAAGTTGTCGGGATCATCGGCCGCAACGGCGCCGGCAAGTCGACGCTGCTCAAAATTCTTTCGCGCATTACTGAGCCCACCACAGGTTTCGTCGATCTCTACGGGCGGGTCGGCAGTCTATTGGAAGTGGGCACTGGTTTCCATCCCGAGCTGACCGGCCGCGAGAACATCTTTCTGAATGGGTCGATCCTGGGAATGAGCCATCAGGAAATTCAAAGCCGGTTCGATGAGATTGTCGCGTTCGCGGAAGTCGAGCAGTTTCTCGATACGCCCGTCAAGCGCTACAGCAGCGGGATGTACGTGCGCCTGGCCTTCGCGGTGGCGGCTCATTTGCAGCCGGAGATCCTGGTGGTGGACGAGGTGCTGGCGGTCGGTGATGCGCAGTTCCAAAAGAAATGTCTCGGCAAGATGGGGCAGGTCGCGCGCGAGGGTCGCACGGTGCTTTTTGTGAGTCATAACATGATGGCGATCCAGAGTCTTTGCCGCCGGGCCGTTTGGCTGGATGGCGGACGAGTTTGTGCGGATGCAGATGCGGGTCAGGTAGTAGCCGATTATCTGCAGCGTTCTTTCTCTGCGTTGGCCGAACAGAAATGGGATGACATTGAAAGCGCTCCGGGTAACGACAAGGTGCGAATACGCAGCGCGCGCGTGCGCGTGGAAGAGGGCACGCCTGATGGTCGAATTACTGTTCACACACCGCTCAGCCTCGAGTTTGAGTACTGGAACCTGGTGCCTGACACTTGTTTAAACCTAAGCCTGGTTCTGCACAACGAAGAAGGCGTGCTGGTGCTGAACACCGGGCCGGTTAAAGAGCCGGTCTGGCATGGCCGGCCTTTCCCGGCCGGTCTGTTTCGCAGCGTCTGCCGTATTCCAGGGGACTTTCTGAATGACTCTCCCTACCGGGTGACGCTCTATGTCATCAAGGACCAGAGTACGGCGTTGTTTGTTTACCCGGATATTCTTATGTTTGAGGTGTGCGACACGGCTGAACGCGCCGGGTGGTACGGGAAATGGCCCGGCGTGGTCCGTCCCGATTTTGAATGGACGACTGAGCAGTCGGCGACCTCGCAACTACCACAACACCTTAGTAACGGCCGTTAATCGAAACCGAAAAGTGAGTGCTGCCCTAATTTCAGTCTTCCTCTGCGTGGCGCAGAGAATTTCAAAATACGGCACTACCGAAAACTGAGATGAATTCGCTGGCAAGACTTAGCACAAGTGCGCGATATCGAATCCGAGCACTGGGCCGGAGAGTGGGGACGCCGGCGTTGAGCTCGTTTTCCGAAGGGGTGCGCACGGCGCTTTCAAATGTCGCGAATGAACTCAGGATTTCCCGGATCGTTAAAAAATCTCAGCGCCAATTCCGGCAGTGGCAAGGCCAGGACAACCTCAAGTTGAACCTCGGTTGTGGCGGCGACCTGAAACCCGGCTGGATCAATGTAGATCTTTGGCTGGATTCGCCGGACCCCCGGCCGGAAGGGTCTGAGGCCATCTTTATAAATTACGATTTGCGTCGTGAAATCCCGCTCGACGCCGGCTCATGCGAGATAATTTATTCGTCTCACTTCTTTGAGCACCTGGACTACAACGTCGGGCTGCGCCAGTTGCGCGAGTGTTACCGGCTGCTCAAACCTCACGGGACCTTCCGAATTTCGCTGCCGGATTTCAAGGGAGCTTGCCGGGCCTATCTCAACAATGACGCTGATTATTTCAAGTTGGTCGACACCGGTGTCTTTCTCCCGGAAGTCGAACCGGGAACTCTCACGCTGATTGATTATATTAATTTTGCTGCCTACCAGTCCGGCGAGCACAAACGCATGTACGACGAAGAAAAAGTAATCGTGTTGCTACAGAAAATCGGATTTAGCGCGGTCACGGTTTCTTCATACGACAGTACGATAGATCCGCCATCACCGCTGCGAATCGACTATTCTTTTTACGTGCAGGCAACAAAATGATTGTGGCGGCCAGGCATGAGTCACTTTGGTAGTGTCTCAACTTTGAAATTCTCTGCGCCCGCTCTGCGTCCTTTGCGCCTCGGCGGTGAGTCTTCTTGAAGACTTATTCACCGCAGAGACGCGGAAGTCGCAGAGACTGCGCAGAGAAAACCGAAATTA
>DASUTF010000206.1:0-8941 GCA_036374695.1 Pyrinomonadaceae bacterium | reverse complement strand
AAGACCAAACGAAGCTTTTCGACCTGCTCGATCCTTCACGCATCAATGTTGAACTGACCGAAGAGTTCCAGCTCGATCCCGAGCAATCGACTTCTGCTATCATCATCCATCATCCCGAGGCGCGATACTTCTCGATTGACTGAGATCATCCGCAGATTACGCAGATTCCACAGATAATTGAATAGGAAAACGAGTGCTCGCATTCGCGAAAGTGAATTTTCAGGTCAATCTGTGTAATCTGTGTAATCTGCGGATAGATCATGCCTGACGTTATTGTTCCCTCAGCCGAAGAACTCGCCGTCCTCTCGCCCTTTGAGCGTTTCGCGTTTCGCGTCACGCATCGCATGAATTTGGGGAAATGGAAGCGGTTCTGGACCTGGTGCCAGAGCTTCTTTGGGGCCGGCTGGATTCACATTTCGACTTACAACCTGATGCGCGTGTACGGTCTCGAGCACGTCGATGCCGTCGATCACTCGCGCCCTGTGCTGCTCGTAGCCAACCACAGATCGTTCTTCGACATGTACGTGGTTTCGACGACTCTGTTTCGGACGACGCCCTGGCGCAAGCAACTTTTCTTTCCGGTGCGCGGCCGTTTTTATTATCAAAACCCGCTCGGCATGTTCGTGAATCTCGTCATGGGTTGGTGGTCGATGTATCCACCGTTTTTTCTCAGCGGAAGCAAGCCGCTTCCGGAGAAGCGCGATTTTGACAAGTATTCTTTCCGCCGGTTGGTGCAGCTTTGCCGTGAGGGCGCCGGCAACGTCATTGGCTTTCATCCCGAAGGCACGCGCAACAAGAATGACGATCCATATTCGTATCTGCGTCCGCAGCCCGGCGTCGGCAAACTGATCAAGGACGCGAACCCGCAAGTGATTCCTGTCTTCATCGCCGGCCTCGGGAACAATCTGCCGAAACAGGTCTTGGGAAACTGGTTCGGCGGCCCAAAGATTCGGATTCATTTCGGAAAGCAGCTTGACCTGTCGGAATTCATCTCCAAGAAAGATCATGTGCGCACGTACAAGGAGATTGGGGAATTTGTGATGAGCATGATTGCGGAATTGGGGGAGCAGGATAAAGTTTTCTCAGCCTCAAAATTGACTTGACCGAAACGCAACGCGAGATGCGTAACAAGAGAGCTACGACAATTCTACTCGGCGCGGGAGCGATATTGTTTTCGCCGGTTCTCCTGATAGCGCTACTCGTCTTGTTTGCGCTAGTTGTTGTCTTTGTCTGCCCAGGAACCAGAACATTAGTCGGCAAGTCATCCATTGATGCAATTGGCTGCAATGACTGTGGCTCATATGCCTGTCCTATTGTTGTTGGTCTGGTGATGTTTGGATTGCCCGCAATGTTGTTACTCGCAAGGATTCTGCAGCGGTACGGATCATCACGCAAGTCATGACTCCTTGTGTTTCCTGGGCCTTTTTGTGGCTGATTCTCTTTCTCTTCTCTGTGTCCTCTGTGGTTAAACCGACCCCTGTGGTTAAATCTCCCCGATGACATTGCCGCTCGTCATAGTTAACCCGGCTTCCGCCGACGGCGCTACGGAAGATAAGTGGCCGAAGATTGCCAGCGATCTGCGGACTCACTTTGGATCGTTCACCGTGGCCTTCACCGAGTGCGCGGGGCACGCACGTTCGCTGGCAGCCGACGCGGCAAAGCAAGGCACAAAACTTATCATCGCCTGCGGTGGTGATGGGACGATCTCGGAGGTCGCTAACGGAATCATCGAGTCGAATACTGAATCCGAATTGGGAATCCTGCCGGCGGGCACGGGTAGCGACTTTCGTCGCAGCATAGGCATTTCGAACAACGCGGCCGAGGCGGCCCGCGCACTGCGTAACGGTCGAGCACACACGATTGATGCGGTCCGCGTCACGTTTATCAACGACGCCGGCGAGCGTGAGACACGTTACTCGATTAACGTGGGCAGCTTCGGGATGAGCACTGAAGTCCTGGATCGGGCGGCGAGTGGTGAAGCAAAAAAATGGGTCCCGGCATTTACTCCGCGCAAAGTCACCAGCAAACTCTCGTACGCGGCGGCCACAGTCCAGACCACGCTGTCGGCCTCGCCTGCCGATGTAATTGTAGAAATCGATGAAGCGGCTGAGCGCCGTCTGCGCGTGGCGGAATTCTGCGTCGCGAATGCGCGTTACTACGGCGGCGCGATGAAGATCGCTCCCGATGCGAAGCTGGACGACGGCTACTTCGATGTTGTGACGATCGGGGATGCAAATTCCTTTCGCTTGCTCACGAACGCGCCAAGACTCTATATCGGCGCCCACCTGCGCATGAGCGAGGTCACGCATGCATTGGCGAAGCAGGTCGTCGCCCGTCCGGCTAACAAAAAAGAAGTGCGCGTGGAATTGGACGGCGAGGTAGTCGGCCGCCTGCCATCAACTTTTCAAATCGTGCCGAAAGCATTGCGCGTTCGGTACCCGTAAGCGGTGCGCACGCCTCTGGCGTGCTGCACCGGTACGCATGCCTCTGGCATGCAGCACGCCGGAGGCGTGCGTACCCAACAATGGAGGTTCCTCATGACACAAACAGACACCCTCGAAGCCAATAAAGCCCTAATGCGCCGCTGGTTTGAAGAGGTTTGGAACAAGGGCCGCGCCGAAGCGATTAGCGAAATGATGTCCGAAGAATGCGTGAACCACGGCCTATCGGAAGATGCGGACAAACCGCTCCGCGGAGCCACCGGCTTCCTGCCTTTTCACGCTCAGTTTCGCGAAGCGTTTCCCCACATCGAGGTCGTCGTCGAAGATGCACTGGCGGAAGGAGACAAGGTCGCTGTGCGCTGTTCAGTCAGAGGCAAGCACGAAGGCGATAGTCTGGGATTCGAAGCAACCGAGGCGCTGGTCGAATTTGACGGGATCGCTATCGGCCGAGTCGAAAACGGGATGTTTGTCGAAACCTGGAACAGCTTTGACTTCGCGAGGATGTATAAGCAGTTGGGGCGATGAGGTTAAGCTGCTGTCCGTGCCAAGGCGAACGGAGGTTGCGTGCCAGGAGCCGCGCCAAAGAGAATGCGCATCATCTCACTCATGGCGGTTTCATGTGCTTTGCTCGCCTTTGCAACGTTATCGACGCCCGCCGCAAACGTAAGGTTGAAGAGCAAGCGATCCGTCGTCCTAAGTGCCTCGAAGACCTTAGTCATGATTCCGTGCCCGCCGGGCATGCGCACTTTCTATGACACGTGTCCTTCTAATGGCCCGCAAGTTAATATGACGTCGCACACGGACGGTTTCCGAAATCCCGATTTCGCTTACACAGTCGACGTCGGGCGAATTATCGGCGAGAGGAACTTCGTTGTCTGGGACCTCAACGGAGTAATGCCGGGCATCTACAAGGCGACCGTTGAAGTTAGAGACAACAAGAGACATCGTGCAGTCTCGTCCGTGACTGTAAAGGTGCAGGAGTGTCGAGAGTGTGTGCATACGCATGACGACTTCTGTCCGCCGATGTATCTGGATTGCTATGACGAAGTGAAGGCGGGGACCCCTATTACCTGTAAGGTTGTCTTGCCCCAGTCACATAGGTACAAGTACGTTTGGTATGCTCGTGATTCCAGCGGGGAAGACCTTTCTGGAAGATTAAGCAGCCGCGATTCAACTGTTTCAATTCCCACGGGCGCTTTGGCGGGCCGGACTGTTTACGTGGAAGTCGAGATCAAAGGACTCGATCCATCATGTAACAGCACTTCGTCTAGCCAAACAAAGGTAAAGCCTTAAGCAGACCGGCTGTCGTAACTTCACTTCCCGCCCAAAAAATTCTCTCGCAGGTAACGCACAGTATCGTTGAGCGTGTCGCCGGGGTCGCGGGGCATGAAGCTGAGTTCACGGCGGGCTTTGTCGTGTTTGAAGTACCAGAAGTATTCCGCCATCTCGATTTCTTCGGCATTGACCGGCGGTGAGAAGTTCCACTGGCGGAATAGCGAATCGATGACGTGCGCGCCCGTTACCGCAAACTTCGAAGGGAACGCCAGCCGCGGTGAAGCAACTTTGGTCAGCCGTTCAAGCCGGTCGAAAAATTTCACGAACGTCCAATTAACCGCGCCGAGCAAATAACGATGGCCATGACGGCCTTTCTGCATCGCGACCCGAAAAGCCTGGGCCGCGTCGCGCACATCCACGAAATTCAATCCGCCGTTGGGCACGGCAGAAATCTTGCGCGCCATGAAATCCAACACGACTTTTGTGGAGCTGAGGCGATCGTCTCCGGGCCCGAGCAACAGGCTCGGATTCATGATCACGACTCGTAATCCATCGCCGTTGAATCGCTCGAGCGCCGCCATCTCCTGGTAAGCCTTGCTTGCGTAATAAGGCCAGCGCGCGACGATGTCGAGCGGCGGGTTGTAGTTCTCGTCCGGAACCAGGTCGCCTTTCTCAGTCACGGCAATCGTGCCACTGCTGGAGGCGAGCACGATTGTTTTCGCGCCGGCTTTCTTCGCTGCGTCGCAAAGCAGGCGCGTCCCTTCAACATGCAGCTTATACATCTCGCGGGCGTCGTCTTTGTCGCGCGAGACTTTGCCGGCGAGGTGATAAATCTCGGTGACGCCTTCGACGGCGCGTGAAACGTCCTCTTCGTTCGTGATAGAACCTTCAAAAGTATCGACGCCCAGCCCGGTGAGCCATTCAGGGATCGAAGTCGCCATCACGCGAATGTCTTTCGAGCCGGATTCAACCAGTTGCCGGACGAGATGCGAACCGAGAAATCCGGTGCCCCCGGTGATCAGCGTGGTCGCCGGGACCTTCTTAACGATGGCGGCGTGCCGCTTCGTGCTCTTCTTTGGCACGATTTGGGCGGTGCGTTTCTTTGGAGTCTTTGTGGGCATTTAAGAATTTATCCACAGATTACACAGATTTCACAGATTCAAAACCAACTCAGCGAGCGCTTAGAGTTGTCTGTCTTTCCTGTTTATCTGTGTAATCTGTGTAATCTGTGGATTATTCCTCTTAGGCATTCGCCATCGTGTACTCTTCGTCGCTCGCCTCGATGCGCAGCTTGCCGGCCCGGCGTTCGGCTTTCCATTGCTCATGCACGGCCGTCGCGTCGAACTTCACATTCGTGCGATCGCGCAGGTTCACCACCTCATGCCGGACGCGTTCCGAGATCAAGCGGTAAGCCTCGGCACGTGGCAGCCCTTTGGTCATTTCTTCGAGGTCCTCGATGGAAATGAACCTTCCGATACGCGCTGCCACATCGCGCTTTTTAAGAATCGTCGCGCCCTTCGGAAACGCGTCGTACGTTCCTTCCAAATAAACCGGCAGAATTCCCACGCGCGCGGCCAGCGCCAGATATCCGACGACAGGTTTGAAGTCAGTCATCGTGCCGGTCAATGAACGCGTGCCTTCAGGAAAGATCAGCGCGTTGTAACCGCGATCGAGAAACGAACGCGCGTGGCGCAGAGACTGGCGCAGAGAACCCGAGCGTTCCATCGGCACCAGGTTCGTAAAGTTTTCCATGTACGCGCGCTTGTACTTTGTGTCGAAGAAATAATCTGCCGCCGCGAGCGCCACCAGATCCTTGCCGGCTTCGGCAAGCGCCATCTTTACCAGGCCCATATCGAGATGCGATTGATGGTTCGCGGCGACGATGAAATTCGTGTGATAGGGAATATTCGTTTGGCCATCGTACTTCACGCGCAGGATGCGCTCGTACAAAGCGCGTTGCGCGATCTCGACGATTTTGTTGCCGGCAATGCGCACCGGCTCAGGCACATGAATCTCGTCGGCCTTCTCGGATTCCAGACGCAGCTTCGGCGCTTCGCGACGCGCGGCGGAAGCCACGCGCTCGACCGCGGTAAGCAGTTCGCGAACGTCCTGAACTTCGTTCAGACGTTCCGGCGCGGTGAGCGATCCGCCGGCGTTTTCAACCGCTGCCGCCAGCTCGACGAACATCAGGCTGTCAAAGCCGAGATCGGCAAGTCGCGTGTTCATCGTGATCTCCTGCACCGATCGATTTGAAACGGAGGCGACGATTTCCGCCAACCAGGCGGCGTCGCCGCTAACTTCTTCCCGCTCCAATCCAACTTCACCGGAACGGCCCGCCTCCATCTGTTGCACCATAGTCAAAACTTCGCGCCGCTTTACTTTCCGCGTCGCGGTGCGCGGCAACTCTTCATCGCTGAAATGGAGCACCTTCACGCGCTTGTAGTAAGGCAGGCGCGCTGAGACTTCGCGGAAATGTTCTTCGATCTTGATGCGCAGCTCCGCGTCGGAAAGCGCGATGTCATATTCCTTGTCCGCAACGACAATGCACGCGACTTTTTCGCCGATGCCGTCCGGCAGGCCGAACACGCTCAGCTCTTTCACGTAAGGGGAATCCTGGTAGACCTCTTCGACTTCATCCGGATACACGTTCTTGCCGTTCGTATCGACGATGATGTCCTTGGATCGCCCGACGAGATACAGATTGCCGTCATCATCCAAACGGCCGAGGTCACCGGTGAAGAGCCAGCGATCGACGAGCGTTTCGCGCGTTGCTTCTTCATTGCCGAAATAGCCGAGCATCACGTTCGGGCCGCGCGCGATTACTTCGCCGACGCCGCTCGCGTCAGGATTCTTAATGTCGATCTGGACGCCCGGCAAAGGCCGTCCGACCGTACCCGAAAGCATACGGTTGTCGGGACGTGTCACAGTTAAAACGGGCGAGGCCTCAGTCAGACCGTAGCCTTCGAGAATGGTGAAACCGAGCCCCTGGAAATCGCGCTGAACTTTTTCGCTCAAAGCTGAACCGCCGCTGATGAAGTAGCGGACACGGCCGCCCATCCCCTCGTGAATCGGATAGAACAGCAGTTGGCCAAAGTTAAGCGGCGTGTTGTCCCGCAGCCACGCGTTGAACTTCATCAGCAGATCGGCAGTATCACCCACCAGCTTACTGCGTTCGTGCAGACGGGTCTTGATGCGGCGATGCAACAACTCCCAAAGCGCCGGTACGCCGACCATGCCGGTCACGTGACCGTTCTTGATTGCTTTGGCGAGACTTTCGCTGTTGAGCTCGTCCAGATACGTGATTTGCGCGCCGCGACTCAGAGGCGTCAGGAAGCCAGTCGAAAATTCAAACGTGTGATGAAGCGGCAGAACGGACAGAACGCCGTCGCTCGTGTCCATGTCGAAAACGGACGCAAGCATCGAAACCATGCTCGTCAGATTGCGATGCGAGAGCATCACGCCTTTGGGCCGTCCCGTCGTTCCCGAGGTGAAGATGAGTGAAGCCACGGATTGCGGCGAGATGCGTTGCGGCAAAAGCGCGATGCGCTCGTCTTCCACTTCCTGCGGGGGCAGCTCAAACACTTCATCGAACGTCCAGACGCGAACCTCTTTCAGCCCGGCCGCGGTTAGCTTGTCGCGCAGATCTGAATGCTCTTCAAGCAGCTTTGCGCTGATGACAATCGCCGCTGCGTCACCCGCACCGGAAAAATTTACGACCTCCGCGGTCGAACTTTCCGCGTCAATCGGAATGCACGTCGCGCCGGCTTTCAGCACGCCGAAGTAGCTCATGCCCCACTCGGGCGCGTTGTGACTGAACAGAATGACCCGGTCGGCTGATTTGATTCCGTGACTCGCGAAGAAAGCCGCGGCGCGCGTTGCCAGTTCGCGCAGATCGGCATACGTGTATTGTTCTTTGCGCCCATCGCGCTCAATCCGCATCGCCACGCGCGTCGCGTGACGCTTCGTCGTCGTTTCAAACAGCTCGACCAGATCGCGATATGTGTAGATGCGTTTCGGCTGCGCGCGCATATCTTCTTCCAGCGTGGGCAGCACCCACTTCTTCAGTCCCGGCAGATGCTGGTTCAGCCAGTAGTCGTACCAGTCGAACTGATCCGGATTCCACGTCAGAAGCTGGCGCTCGTCTTCACTGATGCGTTTGAACAAAGCGCGCACATTGTCGGCCCGGAAGACGTATTCGTTGTTCACGGTGAAGGGAAGAAACATCTCGAATGCTTCTTTTGCTTCGCGCGTCTGCTCCTCGACGCGATCGACGGTCTGCTGCATTCGATTGATCACGCCTTCGTAGCGGCCACCGCCCCAACGCGGACGCGCGCGGTCGAGCAGCTCAGAGGCTTTCTTCGCTGCCTTGTTCATGCGCGGAATCGAAGCCGATTCAAAGCGCTCAGGCGAGACCGGAAACGGCTCAAAACGCGCTGAAATTTCACGAAACAGGCGCAAACCGGTCTCTTTCTTCAATTCTTCCTGACGGCGATACAAGCCAACCAGGCCGATGATTCGGTCCATGGTGTTGGGATTCGAATCGCCGGTCGCCGCCTGGTAAACGAGCTTGGGCTGTTCGACGCATGCCTGGGCCGAAACCGCGAGCATCACCGCGGCGACTTGATCCACCGGCGTGATGTCGAGAATCAATTTCTTGTTCGCCGGAAGCTGGCGTTGTCCTTTGAAAGTCAGAAAGACGATCGGCGCGGTAGTCGTGAAGCCCTCGTTCCAACCCGGGAAGGGATAGTCTTTCGCGGATTCGACGATGCTCGGCCGCACGATGCTGCGCACCATTTCGGTTTCCGCGGCGACGAGCTGCTCACCGAGGGCCTTTGTGTAAGTGTAAATGTTGGGCCAGCCCCAGAACTCCGCGCGCTGCATTCCCATTTCGGTGAGGCGCGTACGGACCCAAACTTTACGCTCGCGCGCGACCGCGAGACCGAGCGCGTCGGGATCATCAGCGTCACGCATCTCTTCATTGAGGCGCTTGCGGGCCTGCTCGCGAAAGTACGCTGCCATCATCGCGTCTTTCGCTTCTTCACGCGCGCGTTCGGCCATTCTGGCGCAATCGCTGATTTCTTCCTGGACCGAAAACTCGACGCCGGTTAGTTCGTCGCGGCGCGGGAAATAACCCATTACCTCATCATCTTCCCAAATCGAACCGGAGCGATTTCCGGCGACGAAACAGGTTGAGATGTGCACGAGGCACGGCCGCTTCATGCGCC
>DASUTF010000205.1:0-3032 GCA_036374695.1 Pyrinomonadaceae bacterium | reverse complement strand
AGCGACATTTGGAGCCTCGGCGTGATCCTCTACGAGATGGCAGCCGGCCGCGCCCCCTTTACCGGCGAAACGAAAACAGATGTCATCGTAGCCATCGCCAAGACTGAGCCTCCGCCGCTCGCCCGCTTCGCGCCCGGACTTCCGCCTGAGTTCGAGTGGGTGGTCATGAAAGCGCTTCGCAAAAACGCCGACGAGCGTTACCAGACGATCAAGGAACTCGAGTCCGATCTCAAGAAGCTGAAACAGAAAGTCGTTTTTCAAACAGAGTTGGAACGCTCTCTGGGTCCCGACCGTCTCACCGGCGCGATCACCACCTTCGGCGATACGGACGTCCCGCACCACTCTTCGCATTTGAGTTTTCAAGCGTCGCAGCCGGCGACGATGCACTCGACCAGCACCGTCCAGAGCGCGGCGCAAACGCGGGCATCAAGTGTTGAGTACATCTTTGGCGGCATTAAGCGTCACAAACTCACCGCCGCGGCCGTAGCCGTCGCGGTCGTGTTGCTGGTGGGCGGCATTTGGTTTCTCGGTTTCCGCCGCTCTACTCCCGCGTTGACTAACAAGGACACAATTCTGCTGGCCGACTTTGTGAATACAACCGGTGATCCGGTTTTCGATGACACCTTGAAGCAGGCCCTGGCGGCCCAACTGCGGCAGTCGCCATTTCTCGACATTCTGTCGGAAGAGCGCGTGCGTGACGCGCTGAAGTTTATGGAGAAGTCGCCAGACGAGCCCGTCAGCCCTGAAATCGCGCATGAAATCGCCCTCCGCCAGGGCATCGAGGTAGTGCTGGTGGGCAAAATCTCCTCCGTGGGAAATCAGTATGTGATTTCGCTGGACGCATTGAACGGTGAAACGAGCGACACCATCGCGGCTGATCAGGCTGAGGCGACCAACAAGGAACAGGTACTGAAGGCGCTCGGAGAGGCGGCATCCCGCCTGCGTGAAAAGCTCGGCGAATCGCTTAATGACATTAAGAAATTCGATGCGCCAATTGAACAGGTAACGACCTCGAAGCTTGAGGCTCTGCGTTACTACTCGCTGGGTTTGAAGGAGCATTCGAGTGGTCGCTATGACGAGGCGATTCCGCTCTATCAGCACGCGATCCAAGTAGATCAGCGGTTTGCGATCGCGCACGCACGACTCGCCACTTGCTACAACAACACGAAGCAACTAGACGCGGCGCGGGCCGCTTCATCGAAAGCCTATGAATACCGCGACCGCGCCAGCGAGCGGGAGAAACTGTATGTCGAGTGGAATTATTACGGGGCAGTCACCGGCGAGTTCGACAAAGCCGGAGAGTCCCTCGATGTGTGGAAGCGAACGTTTCCGCGCGATTGGGAGCCGCACCACCTGCTCGCCGTTCGCTATACACTGACAG
Source organism: Pyrinomonadaceae bacterium (assembly GCA_036374695.1). Taxonomy (GTDB): domain Bacteria; phylum Acidobacteriota; class Blastocatellia; order Pyrinomonadales; family Pyrinomonadaceae; genus UBA11740. Next base: position 1,651 of record DASUTF010000205.1, on the reverse strand, counting down.
GCCCGTTCGACAAGGCGATTGAGGAAGCTAGCGAGGCGGTGCGTTTGAATGACAAGGAGCCGAAGGTGCACGCGAACCTCGCCAACGCGTTCATCGGTCTCAATCGATTTGAGGACGGAAAGCAGGTTTTGCGGAACGCGCTGCGTCAGAAACTGGAAACTGACTCGATGCACCAGCACCTTTACCATCTCGCGTTCATTAGCGGTGATGCGGCGGGCATGAAGGAGCAACTCGATTGGGCTTCGAAAAAATCGCCGGGATATCTGCCGAATGTCTGGCAAGCCCGCGCCGCGGAGTTCTATGGAAAATTCGCTGAGGCGAATCAGTTCATCGAAAAGGCCGTGGACAACAATCGCGACGCGGCGGCTCAGCTAATTTCGCAACAGGCTATTCGCGCCGCGACATTTCGCGATTGCGGAAAAGTGAGCGCGCTAACCAGCAAGGCGTTGTCGTTTTCGCGCGACCTTTTGTACCTGGAACACTCCGCCCACGCGCTGGCGGCTTGCGGGCAGGCAGCCGCGGCTCAATCGCTGGTGAGCGAGATGCAAAAGCGATTTCCGCAGGACACGCTGCAGAACAGTGTCTGGATTCCTTTGATTCGGGCGCAGCTTGAACTCGCACGGGGCAACGGCGCGCAAGCGGTGCAGTTGCTCGAGTCCACGCGCAAGTACGAAGTGTACGGCGATTACTGGCCGCAGTACGTGCGCGCTCAGGCGTATGCGAAACAGGGAAACGGCTTGCAAGCAGCAAACGAGTTCCGATACATCCTCGACCATCGTGGATGGCACCCGCTCTCGCCGCTCTACGTTCTGGCGCGACTGGGATACGCGCGGGCCTCGGCACAGAGTGGCAACACCGCCGAAGCTCGCAAGGCCTACCAGGACTTTTTCGAACTCTGGAAAAACGCTGATGCGACGGTTCCTTTCATCGCTGAAGCTCGTCAGGAATACGACAAGTTGAAGTAATCCGCCTGCTACCTCGACGCGCGGGTCGCGTGATATAGTCTGCCCTCAATCAATCCAACTCAATAAGGATCTCTTTCCATGTCGGGACATTCGAAGTGGCATTCGATTAAGCACAAGAAAGGCGCGGCAGATGCCAAGCGCGGCAAACTTTTCACGAAGTTCATCAAAGAACTGACCGTCGCGGCGCGCACCGGCGGCGGCGATCCGGACGCAAACGCGCGCTTGCGCAAAGCGATCTCCGACGCGAAGGCCGGCAACATGCCGAACGATACGATCGACCGCGCCATTCGCCGCGGCACGGGCGAAGAAGAGGGCGTCAACTACGACGAGATCACTTACGAGGGCTATGGTCCCGGCGGAGTCGCCTTGCTGATCGAAGCAATGACCGACAATCGCAATCGCACGGTGGCGGAGATACGCCATATCTTTTCGAAGAACGGTGGCAACCTTGGCGAGGCAGGCTCAGTCGGTTGGATGTTCGAGAAGAAGGGCTACCTGGTGGTTGATAAAGCCGCAAAGGCCGAAGACGAACTGTTCGATCTTGCGATCGAAGCCGGCGCTGAAGATATCCGCGACGATGAAGACAACTGGGAAATCATTACTGCGCCCGATAATTTTGAAGCGGTGCAGAACGCACTCAAGTCAGCCGGGATTACGCCGCAGGTGGCCGAAGTCGAGATGCTTCC
>DASUTF010000204.1:0-9759 GCA_036374695.1 Pyrinomonadaceae bacterium | reverse complement strand
GCATCTGCCGGAAGGCGTGGAGATGGTCATGCCGGGCGACAACATTCAGATGGACATCGAATTGATTGCGCCGATCGCCATGGAGAAAGGCCTGCGCTTCGCGATTCGTGAAGGCGGCCGCACCGTTGGCGCCGGAACCGTCGCCGAGATTGTGGAATAGTTAGGTGCGCACGCCTCTGGCGTGCGTAACAGAAGCGCGCCGGAGGCGCGCGTACCGAAAAAGGATTTGTGTTATGCCGCGTGACAATGTTGTGTTGCAGTGCACCGATTGCAAAAGCCGCAATTACGTAACGACTAAGAACAAGAAGACAACGACTGAGCGTTTGGAGTTCAGCAAGTTCTGCCGCCGTTGCCGCAAGCACACATCGCATAAGGAAACGAAGTAAGGTGCCGGGTTTCAGGTGCCGGGTGCCGGAAATAGCCGAACCCTGACACCCGACTACTGACACCTGTTGCAGGGGTATAGTGTCAACGGTTAGCACGTCGGTCTCCAAAACCGAAAGTCCGGGTTCGAATCCTGGTACCCCTGCCAGAGACCGGTAAAGAAGTTTGAGTGGTGAGGAAACCAGTGGCGACACGGAAAGACGACGACGACGAAATGGGGATGGCCGAGCCACCGGCGGCGCGCGACACATCTGTCGAAAAACCGATCGGAACGCCACGCCCGCGCGCAGCCGCGTTTGGCGAAGGCGCTGAAGGACGAGGGGCGCGACGCGAGCGTGGCCTTGCCGGACCGCGCACCGGTTTCTTTCAGCGGACGTCCCAATTTCTGCGCGACACCCGTGGCGAGATGCGCCGCGTTTCGTGGCCGACGCTTGTGATGGTGCGGAACACGACGTTGATCACTCTGGTCGCCGTTGTCTTCTTCGCGGTTTATTTGTTTGCCGTCGATCGCGTCTGGACATTCCTGGTTGATAACCTGGTCAAGGCGCTGGGAGGCTGAAAATCTTATGAAGCAGTGGTTTATTCTTCATACGTATTCCGGGCATGAGAAGAAGGTTTGCGAAAGCCTGAAAGCTCGTGTTGCCGGCACGCCTCTGGATGCCGCGATTAGCGAAGTGCTGGTTCCGACGGAAACCGTGGTCGAGATGCGCGGCAATAAGCGGATCGAGTCGACGCGGATGTTCTATCCCGGATACGTGCTGATCGAAATTGATTGCGACGATAAGGGCCATGTTCCTGACGATGTCTTTCATACGATTCGTTCGACGCCAAAGGTGACCGGTTTCGTCGGCGGCCAGCATCCAACCCCTTTGACCGCCGAGGAACTCGGTCAAATCGTGAATCAGCAGGCCGCGGCGGCTGAGAAGCCGAAGCCGAAGTTCTCGTACGCGGCGGGGGAAACTGTGCGCATCAAGTCGGGTCCGTTCCAGAGTTTCACCGGCAAGGTTGAGGAAGTTAACGAAGAGAAATCCACGTTGAAGGTGACCGTCACGATCTTCGGACGGTCGACGCCGGTTGAATTGAATTTTCTTGATGTAGAGAAGGTTACTTTTACCGAAGAAGAATAGAGGCAAATTGATTCATGGTTCATTCCCTCATTGAACCAATGAACAAATGAGCCAGTGAGTCAATAGCATTATGGCAAAGAAGATTTCAGGTTACATCAAGTTGCAGGTTCCGGCCGGAAAAGCTAATCCGGCGCCACCTATTGGCCCGGCGTTGGGTCAGCACGGTGTGAACATCATGGAATTCTGCAAGGCTTTCAACGCAAAGACCGCGCAGATGGATCCGGACATGAAGATTCCGGTCGTGATCACGGTCTACGCCGATCGCTCGTTCACCTTTGAGACTAAGACGCCGCCGGCCGCCGACCTGCTGAAGAAGGCCGCGGGAATAGCAAAAGGCGCAGGCAATCCGAAGAAGGAGAAAGTCGGAAAGATCTCGCGGGCGAAAATTGAAGAAATCGCTAAAACGAAGATGCCCGACCTGAACACGACGAACCTCGAGAGCGCGATTCGCACGATCGAAGGGACGGCGCGGCAGATGGGATTGACGGTCGAATAGGTCACATCAGTCCGTTTGTCCTATGGCCATAGAGGACGCATAGGACGGACAGGGCCCACGAGAGAGGGAGGGATCAAACGATTCCGTCGGCACCTCGGAGTTAGAAAATGAAAAAGCACGGAAAGAAGTATCGCGCCGCTTTAGAGAAGCTCGAAGATGGGCGTAAGTACAGTTTGGAAGACGCGGTCAAGAAGCTGAAAGAGATCGCGTTTGCGAAATTTGACGAGACGGTTGAGTTGACGGTGTGGTTGGGCGTGGATCCGCGCAAAGCCGATCAGCTTGTGCGCGGTACCATCGTTTTGCCGCACGGTCTCGGTAAAACCAAGACGGTCGTCGTCATCGCCCAGGGCGACAAGATTCGCGAAGCCGAAGAGGCGGGCGCGGACTTTGTCGGCGGCGAAGACCTCGTGACCAGGATAAAAGGCGGCTGGCTCGAGTTTGACGCCGTGATTGCCACGCCCGACATGATGCGTTTTGTGGGCGGGCTCGGAAAGGTGCTCGGCCCGCGCGGTCTGATGCCGAATCCGAAAACCGGCACCGTCACGCCGGACGTGAAGACGGCGATCCGGGAAACTAAAGCCGGCAAGGTTGAGTACCGCGTCGATAAGACCGGCGTTATTCACACGGGCGTCGGAAAGATTTCATTCGACGAGAACAAGCTCGTCGAGAACACGCGCGCCTTGATTGACGCGGTGGCGAAGGCGAAACCGTCGACCGCCAAAGGTAAGTACATGAAGAAAGTAAACCTGGCTTCGACGATGAGCCCGGGCATTCTGCTCGATGAAACCGCGTTCGCGAGATAAGGAGTTGCCATGAAAACAAGGAAACAAAAGCAGGAAGATCTCGACGCGCTGGCTGAACAGTTCAAGAATGCACACGCGGCGATGCTGGTGAGCTTCAAGAAAATGACCGTGGCCAAGGATCAGGAGCTGCGCCGGCAACTGCGCGAAGCAGGCGTGACCTATTCCGTCGTCAAGAACACTTTGGCGCGCAGGGCTGCCGCTGGAACACCGCTTGAGCCGCTCGCTGATGAATTCAAAGGCGTGACCGGCGTGGCGTTAAGCACGACCGATCCAGTCGCCCTGTCGAAAGCGATTTCAAAGTTCACGAAAGCGAACGCTGAGATTTTCAGTTTCAAAGTCGGCCTTGTCGAAGGAAAGGTCCTGGAGCTGAAACAGGTCGAAGCAATCGCAAATCTGCCCTCGCGTGAGGAACTCATTTCGAAGATGCTGTTCCTGATCAACGCACAGGCACAAAGATTAGTCACCGTGATTCAGGCGGTGCCGCGCAATCTCGCGGTGGTAATGGATCAGGTGCGCGCGCAGAAAGAAGCTGCGGGCGCGTAAAGAAATTCGGGGAGTGGCACAGACTTCAGTCTGTGATTCGCAGCGTGTTTCACCCACAGACTAAAGTCTGTGCCACTTAATTCGAAATTAGTTTGTGGCCGTCGCTAATTGTCAGTGGACGGTCGAGGCAGGCAAAAGTTGCGGCGATGCAGCCGGGATTGATGCCAAAGAAATTCGTGAGCTTCATCCCTGAGATCTCAAATCTGAAATTTGAAATCTCAGCGTGGCTTGCGCAAGAGCGATACAGGAGAAGGTAAACAAATCATGGCTGACATTCAGGCAATTGTGGATCAGATTAAGGGCTTGACGTTGCTGGAAGCTTCCGAGCTCGTCAAAGCAATGGAAGAGACGTTTGGCGTTTCCGCGGCCGCGGCGGCGGTGGCTGTAGCGCCCGCGGGCGCGGCGGCTGGCGGTGAGGCTGCGGCTCCGGCTGAGGAGCAGACCGAGTTTGACGTCGTCCTCCAGTCGATCGGTGGCAACAAGATCAACGTCATCAAGGTGGTTCGCGAAGTCACCGCGCTCGGCTTGAAGGAAGCGAAAGACCTGGTCGAAGCTGCACCCAAGGCCGTCAAGGAAGGCGTGTCCAAGGAAGAAGCTGAAACGATCAAGAACAAGCTGACCGAAGCGGGCGCAACCGTTGAAGTGAAATAACAGAAAAGAAGGTCTTTGGGCTTTGGGCTTTGGTCTTCGTTACGGCGAGGGTCAACGTTCGAATCCACGTCAAAGACCTAAGATCAAAGTCCAAAGACCAGGCCTTTGGCTTGACCTTTGGTAACTGAGCGGCTAACTTAGTGGAGTATTGAGGGGCTGTCGTTACTCCCGAAAAACTTTAACGAATGCAAGCGCGTTTCACTTTTTGAAGCGGCCGGGCAATTGTGCGTCCCGGCCGCGATTACGTGTCTTTGCACGTAAGTAATCGCGCGACCTCAACTTGCAATTCGTCGCACATCGACATCAGGAGCTTTCATGTCTGCAAATCTTCTCGAAGCAACTAACACGGGATTGGGACGGCGCACGAGTCAGGCGCCGAAGCGGCAGGACTTTTCCAAGATCAAGACGGCGGTACCCATCCCCAACTTGATTGAAATTCAGCGCGATTCGTACAACCGGTTCCTGCAAATGGATCTGCTGCCGGAAGAGCGAGTCAACACAGGACTGCAGGCGGTGTTCCAGTCGGTGTTTCCGATTTCTGATTTCCGCGAAACTGCGACGCTGGATTTCGTCGAGTATCAAATCGGTAACTGGCAGTGTAAGTGCGGCAACCTTGAAGGGCTCCAGTATCTGCGGGCGGCCTGTAAGAGCTGCGCCACGAAGATCAAAGTGGATCCGTTGCGCCCGGGCGAGACCCTCTGTCACGTCTGCGGCACTTTCAATTCGGTGCGTCCGGAACTGTGCCCGAACTGCGGCGAGCCCGTTGGCCTGAAGCACAAGCACGATCAGCAGGAGTGTCAGGAGCGCGGCATGAGCTACAGCGTGCCCCTGAAGGTCAAGATTCGCCTCACCGTTTACGACAAGGATCCGGATACCAGCATCAAGTCGATCCGCGACATCAAGGAAGAGGAAGTCTTCTTTGGCGAGATTCCCTTGATGACCGACAACGGCACGTTCATCATCAACGGAACTGAACGCGTCATCGTCTCGCAGTTGCATCGCAGCCCCGGCGTCTTCTTCAAACGCGGCGCGATGTTCATCGCGAAGATCATTCCGTACCGCGGCTCGTGGGTTGAGTTCGAATACGATCAGAAAAACCTGTTGTACGTTCGCGTCGGCAAGCGCAAGTTCCTGGCGACTATTTTCCTGCGCGCGTTGGGCGTTTGGCTCAGCGACGCGTTTCAGAAGAGAGCGTTGGGCGACACGCTGTTGGAAGACCTGGTCAAGAACGCAACTTTCTCAGACGAAGACCTGCTGCGCGCGTTCTACGTCGTTGACGAGGTGCGCGTCGAAGACGGCCGTCTGATGGTGCAGGTGCCCGAAAGCGGCCGGACGAATCTCGTCGGCATGAAAGTCGATTTCGAGATTAAAGGTCGCGGCGGTGATGCGGTGGTACGCAAAGGCAAGGAAGTCACGCGCACGTCGCTCGAGGGTCTGCGCAAAGCCAACATCGGCGAAGTTGAAATTGAACCGCAGCAGTTCGAAGGCGCCTACGCGGCCGGTGACATCGTCAACACTGAGACCGGCGAAGTCGTCGTCGAAGCCAACAACGAAATCACAGCCACAAAGCTGCAGGAAATTATCGAAGCCGGCGTGCAGAGTTTCCCAATCTTATTCCCGGAACGCGATGACGTGGGCGTGGTCGTTTCGCAAACGTTGAAAAAGGACACCATCACCAAGCCGGTCGATGCGCTGCTCGAGATTTATCGCAAGATGCGTCCGGGCGATCCGCCGACTGTGCAGACTGCTTACCGTTTGCTTGAAGGCATGTTCTTCGATCCGCGGAAGTTCGACTTTTCGCGCGTGGGCCGGCTGAAGTTCAACATCAAGATGGGCAAGCCGGAGCGGGATCGCATCGAGGATCCTTTGCTTCAGGCCGGCGACTTCTTCGAAGTGGTTGAGTACGTTCTGAAGATGCGCCGCAATCCGGTCGACGACCAGAAGCAGCCGATCTATAAGGCGGACGACATCGATCACCTCGGCAATCGGCGCGTGCGCGCGGTCGGTGAGTTGCTCGAAAACCAGTTCCGCATCGGCCTTGAACGCATGGAGCGCGCGATCAAGGAAAAGATGTCGATCCATCAGGAAATGCAGACAACCATGCCGCGCGACCTGATCAACGCGAAACCGGTCACGGCCGCGGTGCGCGAGTTCTTTGGCTCGTCACAGTTGTCGCAGTTCATGGATCAGACGAATCCGCTTTCGGAAATTACTCACAAGCGACGTTTGTCGGCGCTTGGACCGGGTGGTCTGAGTCGCGAGCGCGCCGGATTCGAAGTGCGCGACGTGCACCCGACCCACTATGGCCGCATTTGCCCGATCGAGACGCCTGAAGGCCCGAACATCGGCCTGATTTCGTCTCTGTCATGCTATGCGCGCATCAACGAGTTCGGCTTTATCGAATCGCCGTATCGCAAAGTCGTCAACGGCGTGGTGACTGAGTTCGTGCGCGTCCGCAACGGCGGCGACACCAAGTTCAAGCCGAATGATCACGTGTCGCAGGAAGAGGTTGAGAAAGCAAACAAGCGCGTCGGCGCGGACGGCAAAGCGAGTTACGAACCTTATCCGTTCTATCTGACAGCGTGGGAAGAAGACAAGCACGTGGTCGGCCAGGCCAACATCGAGCTGGACGAGAACGGTTACATCGTGAACGAGCGCAACGCCGCGCGAAAGGCCGGCGAGTTTATTCTCGCGCATCGCGATGAGATTGAATTTGTTGACGTTTCGCCGAAGCAGCTTGTTTCGGTGGCCGCCTCGCTGATTCCATTCCTCGAAAACGACGACGCGAACCGCGCATTGATGGGCTCGAACATGCAACGCCAGTCGGTGCCTTTGCTCCGCGCGGAAGCGCCCTACATCGGCACGGGCATGGAAAGTGTGACCGCGCGTGATTCGGGCGCGGTCGTTATCGCGCGCCGGGACGGCGTGGTCGATTACACCGACTCTGAACGCATCATCGTCAAAGCCGATCACAACGTGGACGGCACGATTTCGCGCGAAGTGACCGCGGACATCTACACGCTGATCAAGTTCAAGCGTTCGAACCAGAATACCTGTATCAATCAGCGGCCGATCGTTCACGTGGGCGAGCGCGTCGCGAAAGGGCAGGTCATCGCTGACGGACCTTGCACGGATCGCGGCGAGTTGGCTCTGGGCCGGAACATTCTGGTCGCGTTCATGCCCTGGCGCGGCTACAACTTCGAAGACGCGATTCTGGTTTCTGAGCGGCTGGTGAAAGAGGATTACTACACCTCGATTCACATTGAAGAGCTGGAAATCGAAGCGCGCGACACGAAACTCGGACCGGAAGAAATCACGCGTGACATTCCGAACGTCGGCGAGAATATGCTGCGCGACCTGGACGAGAGCGGCATCATTCGCATCGGCGCCCAGGTCAAACCGGGCTCGATCCTCGTCGGTAAAGTCACTCCGAAGGGCGAGACGCAACTGACGGCGGAAGAGAAACTGCTGCGCGCGATCTTTGGCGAGAAGGCCGCGGACGTGAAAGACGCGTCGCTGGTGTCGCCTCCGGGCATTGACGGCACAGTCGTAGATGTTCAGGTGTTTACGCGCAAAGGTCAGGAAAAAGATCCGCGCTCGCTGGCGATCGAAACTACTGAAGAAGAACGCCTGCGACGCGACCTTGAAGACGAAATCCGCATCCTGCACGAGCAGCGCAACGAACGCATTTACGAGTTGTTCGAAGGGCGCAAACTTTCGGCCGACCTCACCGACCATCGTGAAGTCGTGATCCCGAAGGGCGAGACGATTACTCGCGAAATGCTCCCCGGCATCGAGCCGAAACTGCTGCGCAAGGCGCAAATCGCCGGTTCCCGGGTGGACGCGGCGACGGAAGTCAAATCCTACGAAGATCGTACCGAGCGGCAGGTCAAGATTCTCTCGGACATCTACGAAGAGAAGATTGCCAAGCTTCGTCAGGGCGACGAGCTTTCACCGGGTGTTATCAAGATGGTGAAGGTTTTCATCGCCATGAAGCGCAAGCTTTCGGTCGGCGACAAGATGGCCGGCCGGCACGGAAACAAGGGCGTCATCGCGCGCATTCTGCCGGAAGAAGATATGCCTTACCTGCCGGACGGAACGCCGGTCGAGATCGTTCTGAATCCGCTGGGCGTGCCGTCGCGCATGAACGTCGGTCAGATTCTCGAAACGCACCTTGGCTGGGCGGCGCGCGTGCTCGGTCTGCATTTCGCGACGCCGGTCTTCGACGGTGCGACTGAAAAGGAAATCAAGCAGAAGCTGGCCGAAGCCGGCGCGCGTGCGGCTGAGCTGGGCCTGCCTGAGATGGTCAGCTCCTCAGGAAAAGCTGTGTTGTATGACGGACTGACGGGCGATGCATTCGAGCAGAAGGTCACGGTCGGTTACATCTACATGCTCAAGCTTTCGCACCTCGTGGACGACAAGATCCACGCGCGGTCGATTGGACCGTATTCGCTGATCACGCAGCAGCCGCTCGGCGGCAAGGCGCAATTCGGCGGACAGCGCTTCGGCGAAATGGAAGTGTGGGCGCTTGAAGCGTACGGCGCGGCCCACATTCTTCAGGAATTGCTGACGGCAAAGTCTGACGACGTCGCGGGACGCTCGAAGATTTACGAGGCGATCGTCAAAGGCGAAGCGGATTTCGATCCAGGTTTGCCCGAAAGCTTCAACGTGCTCGTGCGCGAACTGCAATCGCTTTGCCTCGATGTCGAGCTGGTGAAGAAGGACGGCGCACCGGAAGATGTGATTGCTGAGCCATTGATTACGAGCGGCATATAGGTCCCATACGTCCCATCTGTCCCATAGGTCCCATGGGACAGATATGACCAATGGGACAAACGGGACCCATAAACGGAGAAAAGATGTTTCGATTTCATCAAGAGAAAACGCAGCTTGCGCCTGATTTCGAGGCGATTCGCATCTCGCTCGCTTCACCGGAGAAAATCCGACAGTGGTCGCACGGCGAGGTGACGAAGCCCGAGACGATCAACTACCGCACGTTCAAGCCTGAGCGCGACGGACTTTTCTGCGCGCGCATCTTCGGGCCCGTCGCGGACTGGGAGTGTCTCTGCGGCAAGTACAAGCGCATGAAACACCGCGGCGTGATCTGCGACAAGTGCGGGGTTGAAGTAACGCAGGCGAAGGTTCGTCGTGAGCGTCTCGGTCATATCGATCTCGCGAGCCCGTGTTCGCATGTGTGGTTCTTCAAAGGCCTGCCGTCGCGCATCGGCCACTTGCTCGACATCCCGCTCCGCGAGCTGGAGAAGGTCCTCTATTTCGAATCCTACATCGTTATCGACACCGGGGATCTGAAGGAACTCAAAGAACGCGAGCTGTTGACGGACGAGCGCTATCGCGAATTGACCCGCGACTATCCCGGCCAGTTCGTCGCCAAGATGGGCGCCGAAGCGATCAAGGAATTGCTCTCGATGGTCAACATCGAAGAGCTTGCGGTCGAGCTTCGTCGTCGCATGCGCGAAGAGACTTCGCAGCAGAAGAAACTAAAGTTTTCAAAGCGCCTCAAGGTTGCCACCTCGTTCCTGAAGTCAGGTAATCATCCGGAATGGATGATTCTGGATGTGATTCCGGTGATTCCACCTGAGCTTCGTCCCCTCGTGCCGCTCGATGGCGGACGGTTCGCGACTTCGGACCTGAACGATCTGTATCGTCGCGTCATCAATCGCAACAACCGTCTGAAGAAGCTGATGGAGTTGCGCGCGCCGGAAGTCATCGTGCGTAACGAAAAGCGCATGCTTCA
>DASUTF010000203.1:0-18041 GCA_036374695.1 Pyrinomonadaceae bacterium | reverse complement strand
AGGTCATCACTTACCAGTGTCTCAACTACCTGCGAACCGTCAATTTCCACCACCTCGGGTTCCGCCGCGATCACATCTTTATTTTCCGCCGCGACTTTTTTAGCGCGCGCCAGGGCATCCTCATAGCGATGAATTCGCTCTTCAAGCATCTGGTTCACGCCGGCTTCATCAATGACGCCTTCCCTTACCAGCCGCTTGGCGTAAATCGTGCGCACGCCCGGATGTTCCTTCACCCGCTGATACATCAGTGGCTGGGTGTAGCTGGGTTCGTCGGCCTCGTTGTGACCAAGGCGACGGAAGCCAACGACATCCAGCACGACATCCTTATGAAACTGCTGCCGGTAATCGAGGGCCTTGCGCATCGTGCGATAAGCCGCTTCCGGATCGTCGCCGTTGATATGAAAAATGGGCGACTGCGTCATGCGCGCGACGTCGGTTGAATAGATCGACGAGCGACCGGCTTCTGGTGAAGTGGTGAAACCAATCTGGTTGTTGATGATGATGTGAATCGTGCCGCCCGTGCGATAACCGCGAAGCTGCGCCAGCTGGAGCGTCTCCATCACGATGCCCTGTCCGGCAAACGCCGCGTCGCCGTGGAGCAAAATCGGCAGCGCGCGGCTCCGTGCTTCGTCATTCGTCACTTCGCCCTCGGCCATCGCGTCCTGCACTGCGCGCGTCATCCCCTCGACTACCGGATCGACGGCTTCGAGATGGCTCGGATTTGGCGACAGCCGCAGATGCACCGTCTGGCCACTCGCCGTCTCACGTTCACCTTCCGCTCCCTGGTGATACTTCACGTCACCTTCGTCGGCGGGAAACGCCGGATGAACCGAGCCTTCAAACGCAGTGAAGATGCGTTCGCAAAAGTGACCGATGACATTCGCGAGCACGTTCAAACGCCCGCGATGCGCCATGCCCATCGTGATTTGCTCGATGCCCTGCTCGCCCGCGCCTTCGATCAGTTGATCGAGCAGTGGAATGATCGTCTCGCAGCCTTCGATCGAGAATCGCTTTTGCCCGAGAAACTTCGTGTTGAGAAATCGTTCGAACTGTTCGGCGGAGATTAGCTTCCACAGGATTCGTTTTTTGACTTCCGCGTCTATCGGGTCCGGATGAACGAATTCGCGGCGAATCTGGTCGCGCAGCCAAAGCTTTTCTTCTTTGCTCTGGATGTGCCGGTATTCGGTGCCGACTTTGCCGCAGTATGCGAGCTGAAGAATGTCCAGAATTTCGCGCAGCGTGGCCGTTTCCGTGCCGCCGAGGCCGCCGGTGATGAAGATACGATCGAGATCCCAGATCGTCAGGCCGTACGTTTCGATATCGAGTTCCGGATGGTAGAGCAGCGGCAGCGCGTGCAACGGATCGATGTCGGCGACGAGGTGTCCGCGCACGCGATAGGCGTTGATTAGCTCCATCACACGCGCCTGACGCAAGGCGTGTTCGTGCGTCTGGTCCGCGCCGGCGAACAGCGGATTTTGATCGACGTTCCACCGCAGCGGCGCATGCGCGATCCCCAAGTCATGGAAAATCTGTTCGTAGAACTTATGTTTGCCGATTAGCAATTCGTGCACGAGCGCGAGAAAAGCGCCTGACTCAGCGCCCTGAACGATGCGGTGATCGTACGTGCTGCTGATTGTGATGGCTTTGCTGATGCCAAGTTGCGGCAGAATCACCGGCGCGATCGATTGATACTCTGCCGGATATTCGATCGCACCCGTGGCGATGATTAGGGACTGACCCACCATCAGCCGCGGCGTCGAAGCCACGGTTCCAATCGTGCCCGGATTGGTCAAAGATATTGTGGTGCCCTGAAAGTCAGGGATTTGCAGCTTGCCTTCCCGGGCGCGCTTCACGACGTCGTCGTAGGTGGCGAGAAACTCCGGGAACTGCATCCGGTCCGCGTTCTTGATGTTTGGCACCAGGAGCGAGCGCGTGCCGTCCTTCTTTTCCAGGTCGATAGCAATGCCGAGATTTACCGGTTCGCGCTTTACGCGGGCAGGCTGGCCCTCAATTTCCTCGAAGCCGTCATTTAACTGCGGAAACTGCTCAAGCGCGCGCAGCAGAGCAAACGCGATCAGGTGTGTGAATGAGGCCTTGCCGCGATCGTTGTCCTGCAAATGACGGTTGATAATGATCCGATTTTCTTCGAGCAGCTTGACGGGAATACGTCGCTGCGAAGTCGCCGTGGGAACGGCGAGACTCGCTTCCATGTTCTCGACGATCTTCAGGGCGGCGCCGCGAATCGGAATAATCTCTCTGCCCGGTTCTGGTGCGCTCGGTGCGGGCTTGGACTTCTTTGCCGGCGCCGCAGCGGCTGTGCTGCCGTCGCCGGCCGGCTTGGTCGTTTCAACCGTCTTTGCTGGTGCCTGGGCAGCGGATGCGGCCGGTTGGCCATTTCCGAGCAGCTCTTCAAAGTACGCGCGCCATGAGTCATCGACGAGCGAAGGGTCGCTGCGAAAGCGCGCCAAAAGCGACTCGACGTAGGTCGCGTTCGCGCCGAAGTTTTCGGCGATGATTTCAGACAGTTCGGGTTTCGTTTGTTCCTGGGCCAAAGAATTTCACCGTAGGCGGCTGCTGCACCGCGATCAAAAATGAAGGTTTGTTTGAGTTATTAGGTTAGCACCTTCCGTTTTGGTTTGCATCCGCGTGTCGGACGCCGGAGTGTCAGTACCGGGAGCGGTAGCGACCGGATCAATTGGTCACTGAATAGCGCCTTGATCCCGTCGCTACTGCTCCGGGTACTGACATCTCCGGGACTTCCGACACAAAGCGGCCGATGATATTGTATGCGGCCGCATCGAGGCTGAAGAGATGGCTGAGGAAACTACGCCCAAAAGCACGTGGAAGTCGGTTCTGGTTTTCTCAATGATGTTCGGTGTTCTGGGTGCAGTAGTAGTAGTTGCGTACTTTGCAACTTTTCGCCGACCTGTAACAACGGTGATTCTGGTCCGCCATGCTGAAAAGATTATCGATCCGAATAATCCCGACGTGAATCTGAGTCCGGCCGGTCAAACGCGAGCCCAGGAGTTGGTGCGCATGTTCGGCGATGGAGGCATCAACGCAATCTACGCCTCCCAGTACAAACGCACGCAGGAAACAGTGAAGCCGTTAGCGGACAAATTGGGGCTGCCTGTCAATGTGGTGAATTCGAAAAGCACCGCGGATTTGCTGGCGAAAATCCAGGCGGAGAATTCCGGACAAACCGTTTTTGTAGTCGGCCACAACAACACCGTGCCGGAGATCATTCTGGCGCTGGGTGGGTCGAAGTATCCAACGATTCCCGAGAGCGAGTACGACAATCTCTTCATCGTAACGGTGTATAGAACCGGCCATGCCAAGGTCGTGAAAACGAAATACGGAGCCGCTACGCAGCAAGGGGTCGGAAGTATGTCAACCGCGCCATGAGCTAATAATCCGAGGCAACTATGAAGAAACCAAAACGCACTGAGGACAGATCAATTGATCGTCGCACCTTCGTCAAAGTTCTTCCCGCCGCCGGCGCCGCAGTGATCGCCGCTTCACACGCGCCTCTTAGTGCGCTCGCGCAGACAGCTTCGCCTACACCTTCGCCATCACCCAATCCATCGCCAACGCCGGGACGGATCAAGAAAAATGATCTTGAGCACGCCGAGAAAATTATCGGCATTGACCTGTCGGACAAACATCGTGATATGGCGCTGTCCGGCGTTAACATGAATCTCGATCGATACGAAGCGGTGCGGAAGATTGATGTGCCGCTCGATACTGAACCGGCGGTCGTCTTTCATCCCCAGTTGCCGGGTTTTCACGTTAAACGCGCTCGCGTAAAAACAAAGTTCCGGTTTGGTCGAAACGAACCAGCGCCATTCAAGTCGGTTGAAGATCTCGCCTTTGCGACGGTGCCGCAACTCGCGGAGTTAATCCGCACGAGAAAAGTTACTTCGGTCGAGCTGACCCGAATGTACCTGTCGCGTTTGAAGAAGTACGGGCCGAAGCTTCTGTGTGTGGTGACGCTTACTGAAGACCTGGCGATGAAGCAGGCCGAAGCTGCGGACAACGATCTCAAGCGCGGCAAATACCGCGGACCGCTGCACGGCATTCCATGGGGCGCGAAAGATTTGTTCGCGACGAAGGGGATTAAGACGACCTGGGGTGCTGAGCCTTATCGCGATCAGATGATCGATTACGACGCGACGGTGATCGAGCGTTTGCGTGAAGCGGGCGCCGTACTCGTCGCGAAACTTTCCATGGGCGCGCTGGCGCAGGGAGCCAAATGGTTCGGTGGCGTAACACGCAATCCCTGGGCGCCAACCGAAGATCGCACTGGCTCAAGTGGTTCATCGGCCGGCCCGGGAGCAGCGACCGCTGCCGGCCTGGTTGGTTTTTCGATCGGAACGGAAACGCTCGGCTCGATAATTTCGCCTTCGTCGCGTAATGGCGTGGTCGGTTTGCGGCCGACTTACGGCCGCGTCAGCCGCTATGGCGCGATGGGCCTGAGCTGGACGATGGACAAGGTTGGCCCGATGTGTCGCGGCGTCGAAGATTGCGCGGCCGCGCTGGATGCGATCTACGGTCCGGACGGTCAGGACATGACGGTGGGCGATGCGCCGTTTAACTGGAATCCGAACGCGCCGCTGAACAGTTTGCGCGTCGGTTACTTGAAAGCCGAATTTGAGACCACGCCGCCGGCTAGTGCGAGCGAGCAGCAGAAGCAAATTGCCGCCAGGCGAAACGCGATGTACAAAGAGGCGCTCGACGCGCTCGCAAAGGCAGGCGTGAAGATGACGCCAATCGAGCTGCCAAAGTTTCCCACCGCGAACCTGCGCTACATTCTGACGGCTGAAGCGGCGACTGCTTTCGACGACATCACGCGCGACGGGCGTGTCAATCAACTTTCCGGACAAGATAACGGTGACTGGCCGAACACGTTCCGGACGAATCGTTTCGTCCCCGCAGTCGAATATCTCCGCGCGCAACGTGCGCGGGTTTTGCTGATGCGCGAGATGGACAAACTGATGCGGAACTGGGACGTCTTTGTTTCGCCCGCGCCCGGCAGCGCGAGTCTTCTGATCACAAACCTGACCGGTCACCCGGCGGTTTGCCTGCCGTGCGGCTTTCTCGATTTTCCGGCGACACAGAATGCTCCGGCGCAACACCTGCCGCAGGCAATCATGTTCACCGGCGGGCTGTACGACGAAGCATCACCGCTCCGCGTCGCACTCGCATTTGAGAAAGCGACAAAGTGGCACACGATGCATCCGAAAGTTGACTGGGCTTGAGGTTGGCTCGGCTGAAGTAGCCGATGTTCAATTTCGGGAAATAGACAAGACGCACCATGTCTTCGTGCCGTAGGCACGAAATGTTTATAGGCTCACGCGCTGCTGTTTGAAACGCGAGTTCCGAAGGAGCGTAATGTTCATATCGCTCCTTCGGAGCTTTGGGATTTAAGGGTGACGGCGTGCTATAAACATCGCGCTCCCGACGGAGCTTCAGGCCTGCACAACGTTCTCGCATTCCGTAATTTCGGGATCCGCCACGTGACCAAGCTAAAACCTTTCCAAGCGGTTCTCGCCTTCAGCCTTTTATTGCTCGCCATCCCCGGTTGTCGCTCGACCAACCAATCGAAAGCGCCTTCATGGTCAAAGGCCAAGGTGCTCGCCGACAATGAAGATCATCCGTCGAAAATAGTTTCAGATGGCGAGGCGGTTTACTTCGTTACCGGCAGCACCGTTGCCAGCATGAATGCCGGAACAAACAACATCAAAAAGATCTCTCTCGCCGACGGAACGGTAAGCATTCTGGTTAAGGGTGGGAAAATCATTCCTGACTCGACGCTGGCGATTGACGCCAAATTTCTCTATTGGTCAGATGGCGGGAACCTCTTGCGTGTGCCAAAGGGCGGCGGCGACAGCGAGAAGATCATTCCCAACGTTCCCAAACCCGACGAGATCGTCATGGATGACGAAAACATCTATTGGCTGATCTGGACGGGCGAGGGCTCGCCGCCAGCGCCGATTATGTACGCGCCGAAGACCGGTGGAGAAGCGAAGCAACTAACGCCGCCGCAGCCGCCTACATCGGGTATCGCTCTCGACGGCGATGTTATCTACTGGATGACCGGCGATGGCATCAAGAGAATTCCGAAAGGCGGCGGTCAGATCACCGACTTCTATCGCCACGCCTTTAAGCAGCCGAGTCTCGGTCTGCAGCAGGACGCCGAAAACTTTTACTTCTGCCAGATGAGCGAGCGCGGACACTCGGCATTGATGAAGCTCAACAAGCAGAGCGGGGAATTGACCCAGCTGGCACCGTCAATCAATCACACCATGGAATTCGTGGTTGCGGGTGCATCGCTTTTCTACTTTGACGAAGTGCCTCAGAGCGGCTCGTTTGGTCCGGTTGCCTTGCGGCGCGTCGCAACGGGGGGCGGCCCTCCGGTTGAGCTCGATCAGGGAAATGCCGGCTGGATTAAGTATCTCGCAGTCGATGCAAAGCAGATCTATTTCACGGACATCTCGAGGGTTTACGCCGTGTCGAAGTGATTTGGCACAGAAGTGGCCCTGGCGTCCGCCCGTGAACCACGCGCAGGATGCGTTTGCACGCTACTGACCTCTTAAAGGATTTCGCATCGTCAGGTTCAGCTCAACCGGCACGCAGCGTTTGAAGCTGAACAGAAACTTCTTGTATTTCCCGCACACAAAAACGCGACCCGTCACCGGCCACGTCTCTCTCGAGTTGCTCCACTCACCCACCGCCGCCAGTGCGGCGACGGGGGTGTAGATAAAGAATCGCAAGGGCTCCCTGAGTGTCAGAGGTTTCTTTGTCGGCAGATCGAAAGCCCGATGGTATTCGTCAATTTCGATCGAATGATCGTTGACCGTCATGTCTTCGAACAGAAGGAAATCGACTTTACCGCTCTGTTTGATGGGCGCGACCACGACCGGCACGTTAAAAGTGATTCCGAGAGGAGTAAGCCGCGCGATAGAAGGCGAGCCGAATGTAATCAACTGATCGACCGCGGATCCAGTAGTTGGGGAGGCCGTGCTCGTTTGATTTGAAGAGGAATTGTCGCGCGTGCTCGAGGCGCCGTCCCGGCCGCCGGCGGTCGAGTTGTCGGATTTTGAAGGCTGCTTCGTTTCCGGCGATTTCAGCTCAACCGCGGCGCGCTCGACTTTGTAGCCGCGAATTTCTTTCGGATACGTTTGGCGTTGCGCCATTGCGTGCGAGCACGCAACTACGCACCCGAGAACGAGAAAACAAAACCTAACCTTCATTCGCTTCGATTAGTCGCGCCAAATCGATCATCAGCGCGACGCTGCCGTCCAGCAGTTCAGCCGCCCCAGAGACTCCTTGCCATAGACTGGAGTACGGGCCGAGGCTTCGCACCAATGTCTCATGCTGCCCCGCGATTGCGTCAACCGCGATGGCTACGTGATTCTGATGTGCCGCAAGCGCCTGCCGATGCTCGCTCGGCCGGCACACGAGAATCGCGCGCGGGCTGGTCGGAGGCGCCCCATTTGCGCCAGTTAACAAATCGCCCAGCCGGAACAAGCGCAAATGTTCTCCTTGCCACTCGAAGTGCTGCGCAGCGGGGGAAATCTGACCATCGGACACGCTGACTCGATCAGCAACGATACTTGAGTCGAAACAGTAGAATTGATTGCCGCCGTGGACGACGACGCACGGCACCAGCGCGAGCGTCGCCGGAATCATCATTGCGAACGTCGCACCTTTGCCCGGTTCGGAGGTCAATCGCACTTCGCCCCCTGCTTGCGTCATCGCACGATCGACAATCTCCAATCCAACCCCGCGGCCTGAGAGATCCGAGGCGTCCGGAGAAGTTGAAAACCCGGGACGAAATATCAGGCGCAGCGCCTGGTCACTGGTGAGATCTTCAGGCCGGCTGACAATGCCCTGCCGCGCTGCCGCTTGAGCGACTTGCGCGAAATCGATGCCGCGACCATCGTCACTGACGACGATATAGATCCGGCTGCCTTCGCTGAACCCCTGGAGCTTGACCGATCCGTTCGCCGCCTTGCCGGCGGCGCGTCGTTCCTCGGGCGCTTCGATTCCATGGCTGACGGCGTTGCGCACCAGATGCATCAGCGGTTCCGCCACCAAATCCGCCAGCGACTTGTCGATACCGACATTCCCGCCGACAATTTCGAACTCGATGTCCCGGCCCAACTGTCGTGCGGCCACGCGTCCGGCGCGTGCCGCAACGCCGTTCAGCAAGTCAGCCAAAGGCACGAGACGTAACTTGATAAGGCGCTCTTCCAGGTCCACGAATCTGCTGCGCAAATCAGACGTGGGTGAGCCGGTTCCGCCGGCGGCGGTAATCCGCAAGGCGGAGAGCGCGTTCGTCGTATCGCGCAAAAGGTCGGTTACCGCCGCCGTCAGTTCATCGAGTTGGTTGAGCCCGACACGGACAGAGGTCGCGCTTGGGACCGCCGGCGCGGGCAGTACGTTGACTGCGGACACGGCGTTGGCGACGGCGTCGGGCGAGGCAATGGGAATCTCTTTGAATTCGAAAGTCCCGAGTTCACTCGCGCGCGATCGAGTGTGGTCTGAGATTAGCTCGGCCGCATACAGTAGACGAAAATTGATCTCGTCGCCTGTAGACGTTGCGCCGGGAATAGTCGAAATGACTTCACCGGTCTTGCCGAGCAGCTTCGTCAGTTCGCGAAACTGCGTGTCGAAGGATTCAATCGGGAAACCCGCGTCGACGATGAACAGCTTCGCTCCTTCGCGGACTGCTTCGCGCGTATGCTGCAAGTCGTACTCGCTTAAAGAGCGCGAAACGTCTTCCGGCAGAGCCGAACGCAAACTCCCGGCAATCGTGCCTTGCTGAGATGCAGCGGCGGAGACTGCATGCAAGCGGGCGATCAGCGATTGAGAAGCCGATTCGTCGCCGCGCCCTGAGTTGGCGATGGATTCGGCGAGGACATCGGCGGTGTCTTCGAACAAGTTGAGCACAGCGTCATCAATGGTTATCCGTCCCAAACGGACCGCGTCGAGCACGCCTTCAAATTCGTGGGCCAGCTGGCTGACGTTTTTCAATCCGACAGATCCGGCCGAACCTTTCAGAGTGTGCACGTGCCGGAAGATGCGCGACGCAAGTTCACGCCGGTGACGTCCCTGCGCGCGCAACGATCGGAGTTGTTGCAGATCGGCATACAGCCGATCGACGATATCTTTTGCGTCCGCAATGAACTGATTCAGTGTCGAATCCATCGAGGCGCAGTTTAGCTCAAAAGTGCTGTTGGGCTTAGGAATTTGTGCTGGAAAGTGCTTGCGGGTTCAGTCTTTTATCAACACCTTGCTTCAGGATTCTGTCGGAAGAAGAACTCTGTGGGGCTCTGTGTGATCTCCGTGCCTCGGTGGTTGAGGGCCTTTCTAAGCAATTTCACCACCGAGACACAGAGGGCCACAGAGTTCGCACAAAGGAACCACTTTCCCGGAAGGACTCCTAAAGCGAGATGTTAATGAAATCAGGGCTCGGCTTCAGTCGTGGCCGTGCTTTCACACTCCGGTCGCTCCTGATCCAGATCACGCTTGATGGCGTCGAGGATGCCGTTGATGAATTGGGTCGCTTCGAAAGTCGAGAAGCGGCGCGCTACTTCGAGTGCTTCATTTATCGCGACGGTGCGTGGAGTGGGTTCGTAAAGAAACTCGTAAACGGCGAGCCGGAGGACGTTCCGATCGACCGTGGCCATGCGGTCGATGCGCCAATGCTCAGCGCGTGAACGGATGCGTGCGTCGACTTCTTCGACGTGCGCGAGCGTTCCCACCGCCAACGCCGTGGC
Organism: Pyrinomonadaceae bacterium; assembly: GCA_036374695.1. Classification (GTDB taxonomy): domain Bacteria; phylum Acidobacteriota; class Blastocatellia; order Pyrinomonadales; family Pyrinomonadaceae; genus UBA11740. The sequence goes on along the minus strand of DASUTF010000203.1, from coordinate 8,256 downwards.
GAACTCGCGCGCCTGCTCGTCCACCTCGTCGTCAGACAATTCAGACCAGAAGGTGCGCGCCAGCTCATCCGGACCAGTCGCCGCTACATCAGCCGCAAAGAGCATTTGCAAAGCGCTCTCACGCGCTCTACGTCTTGAACCCATAACTCAGTAGTCAGTGGTCAGTTGTCAGTTGTCAGTAGTCAGTTGTTTTCTCGTAACCAGGCTCGAATCATTGCGGCTCAAGTACAAGGGACAACTGACGGCGGACAACTGACTGAGACGCTCATCACTTACCAAACGCTTCGCGGTACAAGTTAGCGACTTCAATGGCCGCCATCGCTGCTTCGTAACCCTTGTTGTTCTCGTCGTCGCGCGAGCGGCTCTGCGCCTGTGCGACATTGTCAGCCGTAATCACGCCAAACAGCAAAGGCACGCCGGTGCGCAAACTCGCTTCACTGATGCCGCGCGCGGCTGAGGCGGCAATGAATTCAAAGTGCGGCGTGTCGCCACGAATGACGACGCCGAGACAAATCACCGCGTCAAACTTCCCCGACTGGGCCGCCTTCTGCGCGCACAACGGAATCTCAAACGCTCCCGGCACGCGGAACAAATCAACCGCGTCATCAGCGGCGGACGCTTGCTGCAAAGCCTTCTGCGCGCCGTCGATTAGCCGCGAAACGATCGCATCGTTCCAACGGCTCGCGACGATTGCAAAGCGAAAGCCTTTCGCATTACGCGATTCCGGCGCCGGCGCTGGCTGTGTTTTCTCGACCAATTTTTAGTTGCGATTAAATCGGATCGAAGTATAGTAGCCGCTGCAACTGTTGCCAAACTCGGTGCCGCATTTTTTAAACCGGAGCTTGCCATCATTGAAGCAGCCGAGTCGAGCCGGCGCTGATCATCTGCACTCACGTCATCATTACGTCTGAAACCACGCGTCCCACTCAGGAGGTAAGACAATGGCGGACATTCGTTACATCGATAAGGACTTCGTTCGGTTCAACTTTTCGCGGCCAGATGGCACGCCAGATAAGGAGACCCTCGCCTTTGGCGACAAGGTGGAGGTTTTAGAGGAAGCCAGCAGTGCCGGCACGCCAAGTCGCATTCGCGCGCTGGAACTCTTTGGCGGCACGCTCGAAGGCACGGTCAAGGGCAGGCCCTTTCGTACTCGTGACAAGGGCGTTCTCCGGTTCTCGATGGTGGACGTGCAACAGGGGGACGGGCTGATTTTGGAAACTCCTCCCGACGAAAACCATCAGACCAAACTTGTCTTCATCGACGCCGGCCACAACAAATTGTTTGCGCGGCACGTCGCCGCTCGCTACCAGCACCGCCAGAGCTCGAAAACAAATCCGCTTGAGGTGGACTTGATTTTGATCACGCACGGCGACGCCGATCACTTTGACGGACTCAACGACATCAAAAAGTCTGAAACCGAGCGCGGCATTGAAGCGCGCAAACGGCTGTTCATCCATCCCCGGCGCGTTTACCACAATGGCCTGGTCAAAGCGCCTGATTCTTTTGCGGAAGAGGAACAGTTGGGCCGCACGGTTACCGTCAACGGCACGCCGATGATCGTCGACCTGCACGACGATCCACGCGCAGCTCCCGCAAATTTGCAGAATGGCCCCTTCAAAAGTTGGGTGAAGACGCTCAACCATTGGGAGGAGAGAGGTCCCATCACGTTCAAACGCGTGGCTCACGGAATGAACGCGGACGAACTGTTCGGATTTCTCGGATCGGGGATTAAGGTGGAGTTTCACGGACCCTTCACCTCAAAGGTCACCGACAACGGTGTCAGCCGCGATGCGCTGCCTTTCTTACATAAGCCGCCGAAAACTGCGCTGATTCACCTGGAAGAAGGCGGTCCCGTGTCCGAAGGCTTCTCGGCGTCACACACCATCAACGGACACTCCGTCGCTTTTCGGCTGACCTACGGCAACGTCCGCTTTAACTTTACGGGCGATCTCAACCAGGAATCGATGGCGATAATGCGCGAAAGGATCGGGCTGGACAATTTGGAAGCGGAAATCCTGAAGGCCCCTCATCATGGCTCGCACGAGTTCGATTTCAAAGCCCTGAAGGCGATGAAGCCGGTCGTTTCGATTATCTCGTCAGGCGACGAGACCGAGCTCACGGAACACATTCATCCGCGCGCCACGCTCGTGTCCGCTCTGGGCAAGGTCAGTCGCGGCGAGACGGGAATCGTGCTCTGCACCGAGTTAGCCGCCTTCTTCAAAATGCGTGACTACTCGCACACCCGAGCGGACATCGCCGGCATGTACAAGAAGGCCGGTGACGACCCTCTCGCCCGAGCTGCCCTTCACGAGTTTTACAAGGTGTTGCGCCGCCCCCCGGAAGACAGAGAACTGTTGGCGGATTATTTTGGTTTCGAACGGACGAACTTTGGAATAATTCACATCCGCACTGACGGCGAGCGCGTGCTGGTCTTTACGCACAGTGGTAAGAAAGGCGGGCGCGAAGCGTATCGGTTTACCGTTGGCACGGACCATAGCATCCGTTTCGCGAAAGATGTCTCGACCGGATAGCCGGCTTCGCCCTAATTCAGATTTCTCTGGCGCAGAGAATTTCAAAATCGGGCACTACCGCTAGCTAGGCTTGCTTTGTGTATTATGTTCGCAAGTTCGAACCTGGAAGGAGCACTCAGCATTTGATAGCCAAACGTCACTTAATTGGTAGGCGCATGTGGAAAGTTCTATTTGCCTGCGCGGCAATCTTAATGGCGGTGATTGCCTCGCGATCAGAGAACTCCGTCTTCACCACGACCGCACAGCCGCGAGAGCCCACGCTTGTCTTCGCCATCTCAGGCGAATCAGGAGAGGGATACATGGACGCCGTTGCCCAGGTGAGCGGCCGGCAGTTCAAACCGCCCTACCGCGAAGAAAACAAACAAGCCGAAACCGCCTTTGCGCAAAAATATTTCGCGACCGGCAAGACGTATCGCCTGATCTTTGGCGGCGGTGAAGCGGGAACCGTCACGGTGAAGAAATGGAGCGAAGGCTGTAACAACATTCACTCTGAAGTTACGGTGGCGGGTGGCCCGAAGCTCGGCGGGGAAGTCCGAGCGCTTGCGACAAATTCCGGTTCACTCGGAAAGCGTGCTTCGTCGCGTCGCGCGCCCAGCGCCGAGGAGCGTGCCGCTGTGTTGAAGCTGGTGAGAACGATTTATCGACAGCGTCGCACGCCGGCGAACCTTCTGAACTCGATCAAAGTGACGAATCTGACTGCGACCGACATCGACGGCGACAGCAAACCTGAGTTCGTCGGCAGCTTCATGCTCACCACCCGCGGCCGCGCCAGCGCTGGCAGCGAAGGGCCCATCAACTTTGAGCGAGACTTGTTCCTGATTGCGAAAGGCGACGCCGCTTCTGTGCGCGGAGACTTCGTGAAGTTTCAAGCGTATCGGCCTCCGCCGGAACAGTTTCTCTCCAGCATTGATTACGTGGATCAACTCGACGTTGATGGGGACGGCATCGGCGAAGTGTTCACGATTCAGGGTGGCTTCGACGCGTACGCCTACGTGATCTTCAAGAAGGTTGGCGGACGCTGGCGGGAAGTTTACCAGGGCATCGGCGACGCATGCTGACGCGACGTTCAGCTCAATGCGAGAAAGCGGCCCTTACTTTTGCGCGTTCGTGGACGTCGCGTGCTGGCGTTGATAGAAGGAAAAGACGAATTTCTTCTGCGCTGAGGGGCCGCCGAAGAAACCGCTCTCAAAGTCATACTTCTTCATCTCTTCCCACACCTGGTCGGCCGTCCAGCCGTCGTGCGTGATGCGATAAATGCCGGTCATCGCGCCGGTGCGGTGCCGCCCACCTTTGCAGTGAACATACACGGGCCAGTTTGCCGGATCGTTCACCAGGTCGAGGAAAAAAGCTGTCTGTTCGGCGGTGGCCGCAACCCGCGTCTTCAAAGGAATGCGGAAAAAGTTCATGCCTAAATCGCGCACCGACGTTTCTTCGTCCTTCTTGTAATCCTCGCGCAGGTCGATCACAGCCCTAATGCCGAATCGCTTCAATTGGGCAAACTCTTCCGCGTCCGGTTGGGAACCGCGGTAGTAGTGATCATTGACCTTGCCAAAATTCTCGATCGAGACGCCGGAGACTTCCGACATGCGGGCGGTCGAAGAACTCCAAACGGCCGCGACTGTGAATATGGCTATGGCGAGGAGTGCGTAGCGGGGTGTTAGGGCTTTTCTAATCATCATGACTTCCCAGGCTGCTGCCTATTCTTACCACAGAGTCAGAGAGATCGCACCGGTTTCGAAGAGGATAGTGCCTATTTTGAACTTCTCTGCGCCACCTCAGCGTTCTCTGCGGCTCGGCGGTGAGGCATTCTCGAGAAATATTCACCACAGACTCGCCGAGGTGGCGCAGAGGATCTGAAATCGGGCTCTCCCCAAACGAAACTTCAAATCACAAAGCCGCCAACGCCTTGATTCGCTCGCGCAGCGCCTTCACGAAACCCTCTCGGGTTGCGTCGTCATAGCCTGCGGCGCGAAAGGCGTCATCGATTTGATCATTGGAAAGCTGCGCCAGCATCCGCCCAATCCAGCGCGCGTTTTCAACTGGAATGTGGCGCATCGCCTTTTCTTTGTTCGCCTGGCTCTTGCCGTAGCTCGGTTTGAAAAGAGAAGCAAACTTACCGGCGCCTTTTGGCGTCGTGCTGTAGTCGAATTCGACGATGCCCTTGTCCACGCCGACAATGAACTTGCTCGCTTGAAATTCCGGCAGCGAATTCTTGATGCGCTTGCCACCGAGGCCGCCGACTTTGCCGAGGGTGGCACCGATGTCGGTGACGACGTAGCGCGCCTCCATCTCGCCGGTGCCGGCATGTTTCTCGTAAAGGACGCGATTGTTGTCCAGCCTCGTATCGTAATTTGCGAGCAGCACCATCAAAACCTTCAACCCGTCCAGCTCGCGAGTGCCCACGAATGGGTTCTTCAACCAATCCCAAATCTCGCCACGCCTCACGCCCTTGCGGCGCGGCTCAAAGCGCGCGCCCCGGATTACTGAGCCGTTGATGAATTCCTCGCCCCGTGAAAGTCGCGGCAAGTTCTGAATCTCCGCGCGCTCAAGATAGTAAGCCTCTTCCGCGAAGTAGCCCATCGCCCAAACCAGACGCGTGGCGACCGTCTCCGATTGGGCCTCGACACCGAACTTAACATTCCAGTTCACGCCGCGCGCATCTTTCACGCTGAATTTTGGCGATGCGCCGGTTGGGTCTTCTTTGACGAAGGTGAACGGCGCCACCGGTGCAAGGTCGGCTGCGCCCGGCCCGTAGCGCAGGTCGCGCGCGGAGATGTCGCCGGGGTCGCGCCACAAAATCGGGGTGCCCGTCGGCAGCGGCTTCTTTGTCTTGGGCTTCTTAGCTTCCTGCGCGGCAGCGAGCGGGGTAAGACCGACGATCAGAACGAGCAAAACGAATAGCGATTTGGATAATTTTGAAAGTTTCATGACAGTTGACCTGATATTGGTTAACTTGCGGCGGCGCGCATTATAGCGCAACACCCGCAAGCGCGACATGGCTTGGGTGTGGAGAAACAGGCAGAGCGACTCAGCTTCGCGGGCGTGCATAACACCGGGAGCCGCATTTAGTTACCGACCCGCTTACTGGATACCTTATTAGCGAGCACCCAACGATCGGGATCGAGTTCCGCCTTCGTTGGTCGCGCCGGTAATCTGATTTGAAACGTCGCGGACGGCCCGTACGCGTGGACTGTCCCGCGTGCTTCCTGTTTTCCCCCGAACGAAATCACCACCGGCAGCGCCATAAACCAGTCGTGTGGAGCGTTCTCCTGCCTCACGGTCCCGCTCAACAGAAACTTACCATCGGGTTGATCCTGAATTTGGTACTCCATCTCGTACGAAGGAAAATCGCTGCTCTGGACAAACTGGCGGAAAAACCAATCAAGATTGTTCAATTTGTACTTCTGGCCGATGGGCGACCTGGCAAAATGCTCGTTTGCGACTCGGCGGAAATCGTCGGTCGAGGCTGATCTATTTTGATGCCGCTTGACGAAGTCCGTCATCATTTCAAAGAACGCTTTGCCCTCGCCGGTCCCGGGGTCAGTCAGCAGAAAGTGCAACGCACGCAGTACCAGGGCGCCTTTGTTATAGATCAATGTCTGATAGGCGCCGCGCGTTTTCCGCGTGGACAGGCGATGGCCAAGAATGATCGGGCCGACGTCGACCAGGCGGCCTTTGCCAAAATTAACCTCTGAACGCGGTGGAAGCCGCAGCGATTCGCGTAGCTCGCCAAGGAGTTCGTCACGCGCTCCGCGCCCGCTACGCAGGCCGGTGTAAAGAATGCCGGAGTATTCGGCAAAGCCCTCGCTCAACCACTGATCGCGATAAGACCGCCATGACACAATGTCGCCCCACCACTGGTGCGCGGTCTCGTGGGCGATGAAAGCGTACGTGTACTTGCTGGCGCGATCGGTAGCGGGAATCATCAACAGGCTGGGAAAGCCCTGTCCAAAACTGAATGGATGATAGGCAGCGCGAAAAGCAGGATAGGGATACCGGCCGAACAGGGTGGTGAAATACCGCAAAGAATTGTCCATCTCGGCGAGAATGAAATCCTCCTTGATGGCTCGGTACTCTCCGGGAAGGGAATTGAACTCGATCGGAATCGGCTCGCCCACGCCGCCCTGGTCGAATCTGACAGTTTGCGCGTGCCGTTCAAACGGCGCCAGCGCAAAAGTCGCCAGCGGTATCGGCTGGTCCATGCGGTACTTCGTGCGCACGACATTCTTATCTTCGGCTTCCGGATCTTCGCTGAGGCGCACGCCCGCGCTCGCTACCCGCAGTTTTTTGGGATGGCGAAACGTCATGTCGAAAGTCGCCCGATCGAGATAGCCATGACGCGGAAACCACGTGCTGTTTGAGCGCGGGTAATGGCAATTCTCGACCGTTTGCGCGTCGTACATGAAATCGCCTTCGAGGCTAAGCACTAGATCGAGGTTTTGTCCGGCGGCGATTTCGGACGGCAGGAACACTGTGAAGCCGCCCTCCCAATCCTCCTGCGCGAAGGCCAATTCCTTGTCGCCCAGCCGCGCCTGCTTGATGCGCATCTGTTTGTTCAGCCGCCAGCTCTCGGCCTCTCCTAAATCCTCGCCGATGTCGAACGAGACGGCGCGGAGTCTTGGCGCCAGAACTTTCGTTTGCAGCTTCGTTAAAAGACTGACGGTTTTCTTGTGCTCACGCAGATCCACATTCATCTCGTAGTGGCCGACATCGATCTGGTCATTCACATCCGAGTACGCAACCATTCCGCGCCCGTAATCTTCCTGGCCGTAGAAAGCGAGCCAAACTTCGTTGTCGTAATAGTCTGATTTGTAGGTGAAGATCAGCCCCTTCTCGCCGCCGTTGATGCCAAAATTAGCCACGGGAATTCGGTTTTGATGGTCAAGAACGAAACTAAATCGCCCGCGCTTGCCGCCATCAAACGTGGCGAAAAAGAAGCCAGGATCCTCACGATTCAGAATTGAGAGAGCAATACGGGCGGGAAGATTCGCGCCGGTTTGCTTCAAAATGCGCGCGTCGTGCTCCTTCGCGAGTTTCTGCGTCTGTGGATCGGAGGGACTCGTGTTTGCCGCCGGCTTGCCAATAAGCTCAGCCGTATCATCGCTAAAGCGCAAGACTGCCGTCTTGAAGTCGGACTCAATAATGTCGACGCCGAGCAGTCGCTTCACATTGTCTTTTTCAAATTCGTTCGGAGGGAGTTCCGCGCTAAACCGGCCTTCACCGACGAACACCGCGCCCGTCACTCGCCCATTTACCGGACCCGTGAAGTGGAACGCACCGTTAAAGGTCATCTTCGCGCGGTCGCGGCTCAGGGTTAACGACTTTGCGGCGACGGCGCCTCCGGATAACGTGAACGCCTTGAGTTGTTCGTAAAGCTCCCTGGCCGGGTCGGGAGCACTATCCTGGGCAAAGACGCAGGTGGCTGAACAAAGAAACACCAATGCGAGCACTGCATGCTTCAGGCTGCGATGACGGTACGACATGAGGGACCTCCTGAGGATGAGTCTGAACTCAGCTAGATTGGGCGAGGAGAGCCGACTCCCGTTACCAATCTTCTTTGGCGATGTACTTCAGGACGTGCTTTATAGAAGTTACGGCGTACGTGCCGTCGGTCTTTCGCACGGGAATATGACGGTAGCGGCCGAGCGACATTTTGCTCAGCGCGGTCGCGACTGAGTCCGTCTCGCGAAGCGTCTCCGGATCCGCGCTCATCAATTCTTTGACG
>DASUTF010000202.1:0-4316 GCA_036374695.1 Pyrinomonadaceae bacterium | reverse complement strand
CCGAACCGGTCTACGCCACCTTGCCGGGTTGGCGCAGTTCGACGCTCGGCATGACGGAGATCAGTTCCCTTCCCACTAACGCGCGTCGTTATATCGAATTCCTCTCCGAACAAATCGGCGTCGAAATTGGTCTCGTCTCCACCGGTCCCGAACGCACGCAAACGATCATCGTTCAGGACTCAGCCCTCGGCGGCTGGCTACGCGATAGTAAATGAAGATATAAGCCGCCACGACCCAATCAAAATCCAGCGAAGTAATTTCAGCTTGCGTCACGCCTGGATAATAGCCACAAAAAGGCACAAAAGTCACAAAAGTGGATTCTGAACCATTTGCGCCTTTTGTGCTTTTTTGTGGCTTTGATAGAATGCCCGTCGAAGTTCCTTAAGAGCACGCCCTGCGTGCTCTCTGCATGTAGATGGGCCGATAGCTCAGTCGGTAGAGCAACTGGCTTTTAACCAGTGGGTCGCAGGTTCGAGTCCTGCTCGGCTCACCACTCCCAACCACCGCAATTGCGGCAAGTGATCAGTTTGACATCCTGGTACAGCTTCCGCTGCTGCTACCTTCACTTGCGTTCTCTTAACACAGTAACTCTACCAATGGCACGGACCACTCCACAGTAATTTAGAGCCGACCGTCGGACGCTAACGAACGCCGCGTTGGGCAAGACGTGCAACTTCAAAGGAATCTGAGTTCTGTTGTCCTTCCAGCTTTGTCTTGCTCAAGTATTTGATGGAACTTATGCTTGAGTCGCTGCAAGCAAACACTACCATCTCTCATTACCGCATCCTGCAAAAACTCGGTGCGGGAGGGATGGGTGAGGTCTACCTGGCGCAGGATACAAAACTCGATCGGAAAGTGGCGTTGAAGATTCTGCCTGCCGATGTCGCTACTGATCAGACGCGGATGCGGCGTTTTGTTCAGGAAGCAAAGGCTGCTTCCGCGCTGAATCATCCAAACATCATCACGATTCATGAGATCGAGCAGATCGTCTCGATGAACTTTATCGCCACCGAGTTCATCGACGGCGAAACTCTGCGTCAACGAATGCGGCACACGCCAATGAAGCTTGGCGAAGTGCTTGACGTCGCCATTCAGTGTGCGAGTGCGCTATCCGCAGCTCACGCAACAGGGATTGTCCATCGTGACATTAAGCCCGAGAACATCATGATTCGGCGCGACGGCATCGTGAAGGTGTTGGATTTCGGTTTGGCAAAACTGACGGAGCAAATACCTCTTGAGTCAGTTGATACCGAAGCGCCGACCAGCCTTAAGACCAACCCCGGCACAGTCGTGGGCACGGCTGTATACATGTCGCCTGAGCAGGCGCGCGCAAGCGAAACGGACGCGCGCACGGACATTTTCAGTCTAGGGATCGTTTTGTACGAGATGGTGGCAGGCCGCCTGCCTTTCGACGGGTCGTCATCCACCGAAGTGCTGGCTTCGATTCTCAGTGAGAAAGAGCCACTACCGCTCGCGCGATACTCAACAGAGGTGCCGGTGGAACTGGAACGAATCGTCTCGAAAGCTCTGCGCAGGAATCGAGAGGAGCGCTACCAGACGATCAAGGACATGCTGCTCGATTTGCAGAGCTTGAAGCAGGAGTTGGAATTCCAGCGAAAGCTCGAACGCTCCGTCCCACCTCACTTGAAGAGTACAGACCCAGGAGAACACGCGGTCGAAACAGGTATGAGCTCGCCAACGCGTTCGACTGTCAACGAACGAGGTCCGTCGAGCGGAATTGAACTCAATAAGACGAGGGTTGTGATCGCTGTCGCTGCGTTACTGATTATCGCTTTGGGAGTTGGTGCGTACCTCTACTTTATCCGCTCGCGCAGTGGAGCGATCAACTCCATCGCCGTGCTGCCGCTCGTCAATGATGGCAATAATCCAGAAACAGAGTATCTCTCGGATGGCATTTCTGAGTCGCTTATCAACAGCCTGACTGAGTTGCAGCAGTTGAGGGTCGTCGCTCGCAGCACTGCCTTCCGCTACAAAGGCAAGGAGGTTGACCCGCAAGCAGTCGGACGCGAGTTGAATGTGCGCGCGGTATTGATGGGCAGAGTGCGGCAGGTGGGAGAGCTGCTCAACATTCAGGTTGACCTGGTTGACGCTTCGACGGGCGCGCAGCTTTGGGGTGAAGAGTACGAACGCAAAGTCTCAGAGGTGATATATGTCAAACAGGCGATTGCGCGCGAAGTCACCGAAAAGCTGAGGTTGAGGCTTTCGGGCGCGCAGCAACAGCAACTGGAAAAACGTGAGACGACAAATGCAGAAGCCTATCAAGCTTATTTGCGCGGACGTTATTACTGGAACCAGCGGACAGCGGATGGAATCAGAAAGGCGACTCAGGAATTTCAGCAGGCGATTCAGCACGATCCGAACTATGCCCTCGCTTATGTTGGGCTGGCTGACTCCTTCATCTTGCTGGAGGCTTACGCGGGCGTTCCTTCTGCTGAGAATTTGCCAAAGGCGAGGGCCGCGGTTGATAGGGCATTGCAGATAGATGAATCGCTAGCTGAGGCGCACACCTCTTTGGCGGAAATCCATCTAAGACAGTGGCGGTGGGCGGAAGCTGAGCAAGAGTTCAGGCGAGCCATTGCCCTCAATCCCAACTACCCGACGGCGCATCACTGGTTTTCGATTTATTTGAGAGTTAAAGGCCAATATGACGAGGTACTTAAAGAGAGCAAGCGAGCACAGGAGTTGGATCCTCTCTCGTCAATCATCAGTAGCAATCTGGCTAACGCGTACCACCTAAAGAATGACTTCAAGTCAGCCATTGAACTGTCGCAGAAGGTAGTTGAACTCGATCCACGCCATCCCAATTCATATCACAATCTAGGATGGGCGTACCTCCGACAGGGTCGCGACGAAGAGGCCGTCGCGAAGTTTCAAAAAGCGGTCGATTTGTCTGGCAGGGCCAGCAGCTACTTGAGCAGTTTAGGATATTTTTATGCCGTCAAAGGAAGGCGTGATGAAGCGCTTCAGATAATGAGAGAACTTGAAGGGCGATATGAAAGGCGCGAAGCCATTGGGATACATCTGGCCGGTGTATTAGCCGGACTCGGAGAAACGGACCAGGCTTTTGCGTGGCTCGAAAAAGATTTCGAGCAGCGAAGCGGTGTGTTGCCGGAAGTCCGATGGTGGAACAACTTTGGCGAACTACGCTCAGACCCACGATATGCCAATTTGTTGCGTCGCATGGGCCTTGAACCGTAACGCAAACTGTTAGTTTTGCGCCTGGCCAAGAGTACGGTTGAAACAATGAAACGCTGCCCGCAATGCAGTCGTGTTGAGACTGACGACGCGCTCGTTTACTGTCGCGTGGACGGAGCGGCGCTGAACAGTGATTCCGCTTCGGCGTTTAACGAAACCGAAACGCGGATCCTGCCGCACACGGCCGATGCGAGTATCGATCGTTCTACGGCCTCGACAACTGCGCTCCCGGTAACACTGCCTCCGCCCACTAGGCACCAGTCCAAATCGAAATTGTCCATAATCCTGATCGCGCTCGGCGCAGCTATGGGACTCGTCGTAATAGTCGTGCTAGTCATTGCGGCGGGAAACTACCTCTACCTTTCACGCCAGAGCGGTGCGGCAATTCAATCGATTGCGGTAATGCCGTTCGTGAATGAAAGCGGCAATGCCGATAACGAATATCTCTCAGACGGGATGACCGAAACGCTCATTAGCAGTTTGTCGCAACTGCCAAATCTGAGTGTGAAAGCTCGTTCGTCCGTCTTTCGTTACAAAGGCAAAGCCACTGATTCAAGGACCGTTGGCAAAGAGTTGAACGTGCAGGCCATCCTGAACGGTCGTGTTGTCCAGCGTGGCGATCAATTGACTCTCAGTCTCGAGCTGGTCGATGCGCAAACGGAAAATGTTATTTGGAGCGAACGCTACAATCGCAAACAATCCGATCTAATTTCGCTGCAAACCGAAATTGCCCGCGAAGTATCCCAGAAATTGAAAACAAAACTGTCAGGTGCGGACGAGCAGCGCTTGGCGAAGAATTACACAGCAAACACTGAGGCCTACCGACTTTATTTGCGCGGGCGTTTCCATTGGAACAAGCGAGCCGAGAAAGACATTCTCAAGGCAATTGAGTATTTCCAGCAGGCTGTTGTCATTGACCCTTCATACGCACTTGCCTTTACAGGACTCGCCGACTCTTATTCCATGCTTCCGGAATATAGCAATTCGCCGCCGCGCGAAATTAGGCTAAAGGCTCACGAATTTGCCCTTAAGGCATTAGCCCTCGATAACAATTTGGCCGAAGCGCACTCTGCGCTCGGGGCAATTCTCGAAACGTCCGA
>DASUTF010000201.1:0-2205 GCA_036374695.1 Pyrinomonadaceae bacterium | reverse complement strand
TAAAGGGTATCTCGCCGCTGGAATTCAGGCCTGGCGCGAGGCTGGATTCGAGGTGGCGGCCATTCCGCAAATTTCGGTTGCGGAATTGAAAGAGCTGATCGAAAACGAGAGCGATCTTCAGGTGGTCGACGTGCGCCGGGGCGGTGAATATGAATCGGGTCATGCGCCACGAGCCGTGAGTGCGCCGCTGGCAAATCTCCGCGAGACGTTGCCGAAGCTGAATCTGAATCCGGCTGGTAAGACCGCGGTCATCTGCGCGGGGGGTTATCGTTCGAGCGCGGCGACCAGCATCATGCAGCCGCTCGGTTTTACTAACCTGGTGAACGTGACAGGCGGCACGAATGCGTGGATCAAAGCCGGCTACGAAGTGGAAATGCCTGCCACCGCGGCAGCCGCGAAATGAGATGAAAGCGTGGCACGCGCATCCTGCGCGTGGTTCACGGGCGGGACGCCCGTGCCACCTCCCGAACTAAAAGAGCATGATTACCTACTCCGTCTATCGGGCCGTACGGCCATTCTTCTTCCTCGCCATTATCGTAATTTCCTTTTCACCAGCCTTCGCGCAAACCGCACCAACAGCGCCTTCGTCCGAAACGTTGATTAAGTTCAATGTGATCGTTACTGACAGCCTGGATCGTGCGGTAGATGATGTGCGCCAGGAAGACCTGCAGGTTACCGAAAACGGAACGGCACGAACGCTAACGCATTTCGCTCGGGATGAGCGGCCGCTGACGGTTGGCTTTGTGATTGACGCCTCTGGATCGGTGCGGCGCATTCTGAATTACCTGATCGACTCGGTGAAGCTCGCGGCGGAAGGCATGAAGCCGGGTGACGAGGCCTTCGTGGCGCGCTTCGTCGGGCCCGAGACATTTCAGATCAAGGAGCCGATGACAACTGATCTCGGATCTATTGGCGACGCTCTCGACGACATCTACGTCGAGGGTGGACAGACCGCCGTTCACGATGCCCTGGACAAGGCGCTAAACTACCTGGAAGAGGATCGTTCGGGCGATGCGAAGACGCGTCGCAGTGTGCTGGTGCTGGTGACCGACGGCGAAGACCGCGCCAGCAAGATTAAAGACGCGAAGGCGATTCTTGCGCGTGCGCGCCAAAGCGATGTGCAGATTTTCGTGCTTGGATTGACGAAGTTTGCGGGCTTGCAGTCGTCGGGCTCGAAGGCGATGTCGCTGCTTGGCGGGTTGGCGGAACAGAGCGGCGGTCGCGCATTTTTTCCAGAGTCTGCTTCCGGCCTGCCCGATGCAGCGCGCGAGGTAGCGCGCGAGCTGCACACCCAGTTCACGGTTGGCTACGCCGCCGATGATAAAGCAGCGGGCCCTGAACGAAGAGTTCAGGTGAAATGGGTCGGACAAAACGATGCCGGGAAACGAAAGGTGTTTGTCCGGCCCGTCGTCGCTGCGCCTTAACCGCTCGCACTTTATTCACATGTTTGTTCCAGACTCGACCACCCGCCGCAGTTTTCTTTCGCTTGCCGGCAAGGGTGTTGGCCTCGCGGCGCTCTCGTCCGCAACGGTCGCTAACCTCCTGAAAAGCGTCACCGCGGCGACGACGAGTGTCGCGCATCTGACGCCGCAGCAGGCGGCAATGGATGAAGATTACTGGGCGATAATTCAAAATGCCTTCTCAGTTACCCGCGGCATCATCAATCTCAATAACGGCGGTGTAAGCCCAAGTCCGCGGATCGTGACGGAAGCCCTGGTTCGATACATTTGGCAGCAGGAAGACGCCACGGCTTACACGATGTGGCAGATCCTTGAGCCGCAATCGGAAACGATCCGCACCGGTTTGGCTGAATTGTTCGGCTGTGACCGTGAAGAGATCGCGATCACGCGGAACGCGTCTGAATCGCTCGAGACATTGCTACTCGGTTTAGACTTGAAGTCCGGCGATGAGGTGCTGACGACGACGCAGGATTATCCGCGTATGCTCACCACTATTCGCCAGCGCGAGCGGCGTGAAGGCATTAAGCTGAGCCTGATCAGGATTCCCATTCCGCCGGACAACATCAACGAGATCACCGCAGCCTTCGAACGCGCCATAACGCCGCGCACGCGGCTGATTCAGATGTCTCATCAGGTCAACATCACCGGCCAGATTACGCCGGTGAAAGCGGTCTGCGAGATGGCCCGCGCCCGGGGCATCGAAACGATCGTTGACGGCGCGCATTCGTTCGCGCAGTTTTATTTC
>DASUTF010000200.1:0-9611 GCA_036374695.1 Pyrinomonadaceae bacterium | reverse complement strand
CACCAACTCAACTTTTTCAAACTGATGCTGGCGAATGATCCCGCGCGTGTCTTTGCCGTAGCTGCCGGCCTCAGATCGAAAGCACGCCGAATATGCCGCCCACTTCATGGGCAAGTCTGACGCGTCGAGAATTTCTTCGCGATGATAATTCGTGACCGGCACTTCCGCCGTCGGGATGAGATAGAAACCCCGTTCGTCTTCCAACTTGAAAAGGTCCTGTTCGAACTTCGGCAGCTGGCCCGTACCGAACAGCGCCGACGCGTTGACGATGAGCGGCGGCAGAGTTTCCGTGTAGCCATGCTCAGTCGTGTGCAGGGTGAGCATGAAATCGATCAGCGCGCGTTCCAGGCGCGCGCCGGCGCCGTTGAGGATCGCGAACCGCGCGCCGGCAATCTTCGTGGCGCGCTCCAGATCGAGAATGCCCAGCGCCGTTCCCAAATCGACGTGGTCCTTCGGCTCGAAATCGAATTCAGGTTTTGTGCCCCAGCGGCGAATCTCAACATTTGCTGATTCATCTTTGCCGACCGGCACGGATTCGTGCGGGATGTTTGGCAGCGTCGAGAGCAGCTCGCGCATCCGTGCTTCGGCTTGATCGCGGGCGGCATCAAGTTCAGCGATCCGCTCTTTTAGTTCATTAGCCTGTTTGCGTCGCGCATCGGCTTCGTCGCGCTGGCCGTCCTTCATCAACGCGCCGATCTCGCGGCTGGTCGTGTTGCGCTCGGCGTTCAATTGATCTGACTCGGAAATCACTCGCCGGCGATCTGCATCGGCCGCGGCGAAGTCATCGAGCGCGGCCGTCGTCATCCCGCGTTTCTCTAGCGCCGCCCGCACCGCGTCGAGATTCTCTCTTACATAATTCAGATCAAGCATTGGCCTTCGCAGGAATTTAGAGGGCTGACATAGTGCGGTTGGTTAACAAACTGGCCGATCAGGTTGCTGATTGTACCTGACCGTCCGCACGGATGCACATTCCGGGAGGATCCGTTTATCGCGACTTTGGAAGTATTTGACCCGTGTTGGGCTTACTGATAGCATCCGCCGCATCCAGCCTGCGGCTGCTCACAGCGAAGGACCAACCCAAATCGAGGCTCGGGCAAATGAAAGTAGACGAAATCATCAATGTCAAACCAACCAGCGACTTCAAGCAGTACCATTAGCGCCTGCTACCTGCTCACAAACTCGAACGACCCTGCCAATCTCGGCATGTATGTTTTTGGGAATGGACAACCGCTATTTAATATCGGGATTCTTTTCGCCGCCAATATCAATGGCACGTACCAAGCGCCCGAACTCTACTTGAACCAGACCGTAACAGCGGCGCTCAACTCAGGAATAGTGTCGCAGCTCCAGGCGCAGGGCATCAAGGTAACGCTTTCCATACTTGGCAACCATCAGGAAGCCGGTATCAGCACGTTGACGGGTAACGGGCCGCAGGTATTCGCACAGCAATTGGCTAATGTGGTGACGGAATATGGCCTGGACGGCATCGACTTTGACGACGAGTATTGCACAGGAACCACCAACGGGAGTTCGTTTCCGCTGCTGGTCAATGCACTGCGCGGTCTGCTGCCCGACGCGATTCTATCGCTGTACTTCATAGGCGGTGCGGCTTCCACTTTGACTTACGACAATATCAATGTAGGAACGCTCCTAAACTACGCGTGGAATCCTTACTACAGTGAATTCAATCCGGTCTCAGTGCCGCCTCTGGCTAATAGCCAGATAGGTGCGGCAGCCATAGACATGGGGCCGACTGACAATACCTATACGCCGCCTGAGATGGCGGCTAGCCTGGCGCAGCAAACACTAGATGGCGGTTATGGAGTGTATATTTACTATAACCTCATAAACCAGGACATCAGCGAATATTTATCCAGCGTATCGTCCGTGCTCTATGGCCAGAACACGACCTATAAGGGGGCGACTGGAGATGGTCAGTAGACGGCTGGGCGCAACCCTGCTGTTTCTGCATTTTGCTAGACGTGATCCAGTGCTTCGTGAGAATACGGTGGCCGCGCGTATGCGTCGAGATTCTCTCTTACATAATTCAGATCAAGCATGCAGTTGTTCTCTTGTGAGTTCACGAACGTCCGCGCGCGAGAAAATCGTGTTCGCTTCTTCCAAAGTTTCTTTCGAGCCGATATCGAACCAGATTCCCGGCACGCGCCAGACGTAAACCGGCGTGCGCGGGTAAAGCCATTGAATCAGCAGCCCGGGCTGATCCGGATTATTGCCTTCCGTGATGTACTGCTTGATCAGCTCCAGAGACCACTTTGGATAATAGTACAAAGCGATCCCGGTAATCGTGCTCTTTGGTTCCTTCGGTTTTTCCTCGAAGAAGGTGATGCGGCCGTCCGCATCGGTTTCGATCGCGTTGTACTTTTTAATCTCTTCCAGATTGCCGACATCGTAGACGCCCAGGACCGGTGCTTTGTGCCCCCGGCAAAACTCGCTGAACCCTTCGAGGGGCTTACTGAAAAGATTGTCGCCGGCTACGACGATGATGTCGTCATCGATGCCTGCTTGCTTGATTACCAGATGCATGTCGCCGATCGCGCCCAACTTGTTCGCGTCGTCGGTTGAGTGATCATTGACCGCAGTGATCGGCCGTCCCGCGTGGCCCGCTTCGTACTGATTCGCCCACGCTTCAAAATGGCCTGAGAACTTTTCGTTCGTGACGACATAGACGTGATCGATTTCCTCGATCGGTTTCAGACAATCAAGCACATGCTCGATCATCGGGCTGCCGGCGACCGGCAGCAGAGGCTTCGGCTGATTGAGTGTCAGCGGGTACAGCCGCGTCGCGTAACCGGCGGCCAAAACAATTAACTTCACAATTCCTCCACCTGAGGCGCCTCATGAAACGCCCAAATATCAATGCTTATTTCAGACTAAAGATGAGCGTGCATCTTGGCAAAAAACGACGCGGCGAGCAAACGCGAGGACCCGGGGCGATTTGTCTGCGATCCTTTGCGACCCTTGCGTCTTTGCGTGAAATGCACTTCTGGAATAACCGTCGGTTCACGCAAAGGCGCTAAGAGGCAAAGACACGCAAAGTTCCACTTCCGTGCTAGTTGACTCGTTCACGTCGCACGACGCGCACGCCCGAACGCCAATCCTCATTTATATCGAAGCGATAGATCTCGATGTCTGGAGCAATCGTCTGCGCCAGCGCGCGAAACGATGGATGAAAGTGAAGCGCCGGCGCGACCAGATAAACCAACGGTGACTCGTCGCTGATCTCGCGGTCGCCGAATAGCCTGGCTGAGCTGATGTGCCCGCGCCGGCGATGAGCTTCAACACGCCGCCAGTAATCGACACCCTGAAACACGTGTTCGCGATCTTCCGTAACCTTAAGCTCGATCACAACCAGCCGGCCGTCGTGCCGCAGGGCGAGCAAGTCGATCGGCCGCGCCCCACCCCCATATCCAAGAGCACCGCCATGCGCGGTGCGAAACTGCGCGTGCAGCGGCGCGATGATCAGCCCCGGATCAAGCTTCGTGATGTCGCGCCGCAACAGCGACTCAAGCCAGGCCTCGCCCGACGCGCGAAATAACCAGTGCCGGCGATCGCGACAGCTCTCATTGCGATACATCTCGAGATCGTCCAACAACTTTGCCCAGTCCCGCTGATGAAACACATCGAGTTGCCGCCGGCGCGAACCCTCAATCCCAAACCAGATTCGCTCTTGTTCCATCACCCGACGCAAACGCGCGAACGGCAGCCCGTGATAACGAAGCGTCTGCCCGTGCCGCGACGCCACCATGTCGATCGCGTTTGGTAACTGCGCCAGAATTTCGTTTGCATGCTCCATGGGCGCGGGTTCGTTCACCGGGGGAAAGCGCGCCAGTCGTTTTCGCCAGAGATGCTTGCGTTCGAAAGTCTTAACCGGCGTGACTTCAGTCCAATCATTGTTGATTTCAAGCAACTCGATTCGTTCACGCAAAGAGTTTCGCAGCAGCACATGCCGCTGGCGCGCAGCCTCGAGTATTTCGCGTTCGACGACCAGCAGCAGCCTTTGCAGTGACGGCCGCTTCGGAGTTTGGAGCATTCGCTGAAACCACAACAGCGTTGATGAAAAGAGGGAATCAACATTGCGCACGTCGCTTTCCGCGACTATGCCCGTTACCGCAACTCGTTCGTGCGGTAGCTTCAGAATGATGCGCGCATAACGACCGGGTTGATCTCGACGCATGCCCGGACTGAGTTTTGCGAACTCAATCTTCGGCAGTGGCATAAACTTCAGTCTGTGTTTCCCGGCCGAATCACAGACTGCAGTCTGTGCCACCGATTCACCCTCTAATGAGAGTGCCACTAGTTCAGCCAGCTTCTCGCACCGTTCCTGTCGTGCGGCCGCGATGCCGGCGACGATGGCTTTAGCTGACGCTCGAGGAATCAGCTTGATCATTGCTTCCTCGGCGCCCATGCGTCGTGACGCCTGTAGGATCAATTTGTCGCCGCTCCAGTGCCAACTCTTGACTCGCCAGACGCGCGACCCCGTCTCAGTCCAGCATGAAAAGATGAACCGGCCCGGCGAAGTTGAGAACTCAAACTCGTCGGTGGTCAGATTAATCGGCGATCGGCCATCGATCGACATGAACCAATCGTGATGCAGGTTGATAATTTCGCGGATCGATGTTTCGTCGTGTTCGACGTCGCGGGAGTGCGAGCCTTTGGTGGCAATTGCGGGAGGCATCGTCCGCTATGCTAACATCGCGGCAGAGCTTAACATTTCCAAAAGTTTTTCGATGAAACCAGTTTTTCTGACAGCCGCAGTGCGCACACCGATCGGCCGCTTTGGAGGCTCCCTTAAGGACTTAACGGCCGCTGATATGGGTGTGGCAGTAGCGAAAGAAAGTCTGCGCCGCGCAAATGTTCGGCCCGATCAGATTCAGGATTCGATTTGGGGTTGTGCCCGGCAGGCCGGCGGGGGTCCGAACGTGGCGCGGCAGATTACTTTCCGCGCCGGCGTGCCTGAGCAGGTGCCTGCGTTTACGGTGAATCAAGCGTGCGGCTCAGGCTTGCGCGCGATCATTCTGGCGGCAGAAGAAATCATGCTCGATCGCGCCCGCATCGTGCTCGCCGGTGGCACTGAGAGCATGTCGCGCGTGCCTTACTTCGCGGACGGCGCGCGTTGGGGAATGCGTCTGGGCCACGTTGATCTGGTCGATGGCATGTATCGCGACGGTTTTAATGATCCGCTTTCCGGAATGGTGATGGGCGAGACAGCGGAAGAGCTGGCGAAACGTTACGAGATCGCGCGTGACGAGCAGGATGAATACGCCTTGCGTTCACAGCAGCGAGCGGCGGCGGCGATCGATGCCGGAAGATTTGACGATGAGATCGTGCCGCTCGAACTTAAAGACCGAAAAGGAAACATCACTCCCTACGCTCGCGACGAACACGTGCGCGCCGATACTTCGATCGAGAGCTTGCGCAAGCTTGCTCCCGTGTTCTCGAAACAAGGAACTGTCACGGCGGGCAATTCGTCAGGCATCACCGACGGGGCGGCGGCCGCCATCGTAATGAGCGAAGAAGCTTTGAAGGAATCAGGCGCTGAACCGCTGGCGCGCATCGTCGATTACGAGATTGTCGGGGTGGCGCCCGAGATCATGGGCATTGGCCCCGTTCCCGCCACGCGCGCATTGCTCGGAAGGCAGAAGCTGACACTCAACGACATCGATCTGATCGAGTTGAACGAAGCATTCGCCGCGCAGGTTATCGCCTGCGATCGCGACTTGCAGTTCGATGCGGAGAAGCTGAACGTAAATGGCGGCGCGATTGCTTTGGGGCATCCGATCGGCTGCACGGGCGTGCGGATTACGACGACGCTCCTGCACGAAATGAAGAAACGAAACGCAAAGCGCGGTCTGGCGACCCTTTGCATTAGCGGCGGAATGGGGATTTCGCTGCTACTTGGGCGGGAGTAAATGTCAGAAGCCCGACCGTTAGGGAGGGCCACTGTGTTGCTGACGCGCGTGTGCCGGAACTTGCCCCTCGCTCACGCTCGGGCTTCTGACACGGCCAACGGCTCAGGAAGTAAAGGCATCGGATGAATAACTCTTCCGAAACCGACCGTACGGAGACAAACTGTGAAACAACACTTATTTATTCGCCTCTTCGCGCTCGCGATTTTTGCTTTCAGCGTGGTGCTTGGGCAGTCAGTCGTTAACGCCCAGCCGTCATCACGCGCGAAAACGCCGGACATTTTCTCTTTCGTTCCGGCTTCGGATGGCGTCGTGGTAGTTGACGCTAACCGCTTGCTGAACGAGACGCTGCCGCGCGTCTTTGCGGGCGACGCCGCCAAACTCGCGCAGATCAATTCTGAGCTGGACAAGTTCAAAACCGACACAGGAATCGACCCCCGCGCGTTTGAGCGGGTCGTCGTCAGCGCTCGTTACACCCACCCATCGCCGACGGTGACGAAGCTCGAGCCGGTCGCGATCGCGGAAGGCAAGTTCGACGCGCGTGCCGTCACGCTCGCCGCCCGACTGTCAGGCAAAGGGAAGGTTCGTGAAGAAAAGTATCGAGGCGCCACCATTGTTGTGCTCACCATCAACGATCAGATGAAGTTGTTCGGGTTATGGAACATGCGCGTTCGTGATCTGGCAATCACCGCGCTGAACGCGAACACGGTTGCCTTGGGAACGCCCGCCACCGTGCGCGCGGTCATCGATGCGGGAAGAACTGTGCGGCGCGACAGCGTCGAACTGGTATCGCTCGCCACGCGCGATCGAGAGGCCGTGATCGGTTTTGGCGCAAACGTGCCGAAGGCGCTTTGGTCGAACCTGAATCTGGGGACCGACGCGATCGCAAAGGACGTCGGTTCGATCCGGCAGGCTTATGGTTCTGTCGGAACGACGGCCACCGACGTGGCGTTGACTATCGTCGCACGCACGGACACGCCGGCGTCAGCAAAAAACCTGGGCGACACTTTGACTGGTCTGAAGCAACTTGCCGGAATGCTCGTCCTGAGCATGCCCGCGGACAGACGTGCCTTGGCGCAGGGCGCGGTCGCGAACCTGACCATCAATGCGCGCACAAACGAAGTGGAGATTAGGACGCAAGTCACTGCGGCTAATCTCGCCTTAATCATGAAATGACTTTGGCGCAAACTGATTTCGTGACCTGCGCCGCGGTGGAGACCAAACTTTAGATGACCGTCTCTCTCTCTGACGATTTTCTCAAACCGATAGTTGAGAGCCTGAGTAAGGCAAACCAGGCAGCGGCGATTTCGTATCCCGGCGAAACCGGCCATCGCCAGCCGGTGCACACGGTTTACGGCGGAGCGCATCTGTTTCGCGCCGACACGGCCAGGCGTTTAGGCCAGGTGGCGGAACGCGCGCTTGCGGAAAACGCGGGGGACTTCGTTGTGTTTGCGCGCGCGCTCGGATTGCCGCTTTCGGCCCGGTTGCCGGACGTTCTGGACTACGCAACTGGTTTGAAGAACCGTCTGGAAGCCGATTCCGGGGCGGTTCGGGAAGGGAACGAGCCGGCCTGGCTGGCCTACACGATATTTACGCGGGTGCAGGAAAAGCTGAAGCGCGAACCGGTTGAAGATTTTCGCATCGATTTCGAAGACGGCTATGGCAACCGACCCGACGCGGAAGAAGACGGTCACGCCGAATCCGCCGCGACCGAAGTGGCGAACGGAATGGAAGCCGGCACGCTCCCGCCATTCATCGGCATTCGCATCAAGCCTTTCAATGAAGAGTTGCGCGCGCGAAGCATGCGCACGCTCGACATCTTTGTTTCGACGCTGCTGGAAAAAGCCGGTAAAAAGCTGCCGCAGAATTTCGTGGTCACGCTGCCGAAGATTACTGCGCCGGAACAAGTGGCGGCATTGGCGGACATCTTCGATGTGCTCGAAGAGAAAACCGGACTAGCCGCAGGTTCTCTGAAGATCGAGATGATGATCGAAACGACGCAATCGATCATCAACTCTGCAGGCCGCATCAACCCGCCGTTGCTTTTGCAGGCAGCGCGCGGTCGCTGCGTCGCGGCGCACTTCGGGACTTATGACTACACCGCCAGTTGCAGCATCACGGCCGCGCATCAGCACATGATGCATCCCTCGTGTGACTTTGCGAAGCACATGATGCAGGTGTCGTTTGCCGGTACCGGCATCTGGCTCTCGGATGGCGCGACAAACATCATGCCGGTCGGGCCACATCGCGCGGCGGAAGGCGTGCCGCTGACGCAAGATCAAATAGAAGAGAACCGCGCGGTGATCCATCGCGCGTGGAAACTGCATTACGATCACATTCAGCATTCACTGGTGGGAGGATTTTACCAGGGCTGGGACCTGCATCCGGCGCAACTGCCGGTTCGCTACGCCGCGATGTATGCGTTCTTCTTACAGAGCCTTGACGCCGCTTCTGAACGTCTGCGCAATTTCGTCGAGAAAGCTGCGAAAGCTACTTTGGTGGGCGACGTGTTCGACGATGCGGCCACGGGTCAGGGGCTGCTGAATTACTTCCTGCGCGCGGTAAATTCCGGCGCCATTACCGAAGCAGAAGCGTTGAAGTTGTCGAGCCTTACGCACGACGAGCTGCGTTCGGGATCGTTTGTGAAGATTCTGAAGAACCGCTCGGCATTGTAAAAGTGGGGGCTTTGCCTAAGAGTGATTCGTGTGACTCGGCTATGCCGCCTGATGTGCGGAAGCGCTCTGCGCTTCCGGGCGAACTCGTAAAGAAATTCGGGGCTACGCCCCAACAAGAGCTGGGCATGGCCCCAAAACCACTGTCGGACATGCCGGAAGGCCAAAGGCCTTCCACACATCAGGCGGCACAGCCGCAGACTTTGTGGGCAAGCCTGGAGAGGGACAATGCATTCATTCAAACAGATCATCTCGCTAATCGTAATTTCCACATTTCTGGTTGCGCCTGTTTTAGCCCAGACGCGCGTTCCCGCACGACCGCGTGCTTCAGATCCTGGTGAGTTAGCTGCAAAGGTTCGTCGCTTTTCGCCGACAGTTCTCACCGCCAGCACAACCCGGCTCACGCCGAAAGATCGGCTGGCGCTCAAAAAGATCATTGCTGCCGCGAAGCTTTTCGAGCCGCTGTTCCTGCGGCAGGTGTGGTCGGGAAACGAGGCGTTGAAGCGAAAGCTTGAAGCCGATCGCACACCGGCCGGTCGCATGCTGCTTAAATATTTTTTGATTAACGACGGACCATGGTCGCGCCTGGACGAAAAGCAGCCGTTCATCGATGACATTCCGGCGAAACTCGCCGGTGCAAATCACTATCCCGAGGACATGACGAAGGAAGAATTCAATGCGTGGGTCGAAACATTACCGGCTGCTGAAAAAGAGAAGGCGACCGGTTACTTCTACGCGATTCGCCGGAACGCGAACCGCACGTTGAAACTCGTGCCGTACAACGACGAGTATCGGGAGTTTCTCGAACCTGCCGCAAAGTTACTTCGCGAGGCTGCCGCGCTCACGGCGAACGCTACGTTGCGCGATTATTTGAACAAGCGCGCGGCGGCCTTCGCTTCCAACGATTACTACGACAGTGACGTCGCCTGGATGGATCTGGATTCGCCGATCGACGTGACGATCGGGCCGTACGAAACTTACGAAGATGAATTGTTCGGGTACAAGGCCGCGT
>DASUTF010000199.1:0-34052 GCA_036374695.1 Pyrinomonadaceae bacterium | reverse complement strand
GCGCATCGTGCGCGAGATCGCCGAGGTCCAGTTGCCGCGGCTCGAGCTTCGGCGGCCGCGAGTAGTTCAGAAACTCGGTGATGCGCTGATTGATCCGAGCGACTTCAGTCTTTAGTTGGCTCGTCAGGCTGTCAAACTTTTCCTGCTTCTGCGGATCGGCCGGAGCGAAGCTTGTGCGCAAGTGATCGAGCGTCAGGTTGATGTAGTTCAAAGGGTTCCTGATCTCGTGCGCGATGGCAGACGCGAGACGGCTGACGACGACGGCTTTCTCAGCGCTGTACAGTTGCGCCTCAAGTTCGCGCGTGCGGCCCAATTGCACCGTCATGTCATTGAACAATTCCGTCAGCTCGCCCATTTCGTCCCGGCGCCCACTCGACGGCACCCGAAAAGAAAGATCTCCGCCGGCCACGCGTCGCGCCGCGGTCGAAAGAGATTTGACCGGGCGGGTGAACTGCCAGACGACTACGGCAGTCAACGCCGTCATGGCCAGCAGCACGGCGACCGTCCAGAGCAACGAACGTCGCGACTGTTGTTGCAAAGCGGCAGCCATGTTGTTCGCCGACCCAAGCACCACAATAACGTAGCGTGTACCACTCGTTGTTTCGACCGGAAAGTAGAATGCCGGTCGATCCATTCCTGCGTCGGGAGACGCAAGCTTCAAACCCTGGGGGAGCGGCGTATTAGATTCACGCAGATCGACTGCGCTTTTCAGCGGAGGAAGACCAATGTCCTTCACATTGACGTACCGAAGTGACTTGTCGGGGTTCTGCTGGGGCGTCTGATTTAAATCCAGGCTGTCTCTGATCTCGCCCTTGTCATCGACTATCAGCACGTTCTGGACACGGTCGGCACGGCCCCCAAACAGCGGCGAGTGGGCTTCTTTGCGCATGTCGTCGAGCCACTCGCCGTTGGTAATGCTATTAACCCCAAGGGCGACACCCGCCATGATCGCCTGTTGCTGTTCGACGATGAACTGCTTGTTACTCCGGACCGCGCGCAAATTGACGTAGTACTGCACGCTTACGGTTACGACCAGCAGCAGAGCCAGCAGCAAAAGCAGCCGAACACGGAAACTATTAAGTAATCTCGACAGAGCCATCGCTTTCTAGCAACATGCAGGCCACGGGCGTCGCAAAAGCGCACCAATAATCATGTCCTTTTTGTGTTGCCGTTTGTTGGGGCTGATGTTATAGTTGGCCCGACCTCAAGGCAAACTCTCCACCCGGGGTCGCAAGTGGAGCCGACACCTCAAGTTGGCGCGATCAAGTAGAGTTTGACAACCGTGAACAGGAACTTAAGCGCCCTTCAGAGTTCTAGTTCATAAGATGACGCGCACGTCGCCCCTCGGCGTGCAATCAAGCAACGAAGTTTTACTGGGTTCGCCTCGAGCGGAACTGGACTTTGTAAGTTTTCACGAGGAGTTGCTGATGAATCAAATGGGTTTCCCCCGGGCCGCACGGGTATCTTTCGTCTTCTTCATTTTCTTCGCCTTCATTCTTTCTGTTTCGGTAGAAACGTCCGCCCAAAAAAAACGCACTAAAGGGAAAGCCGCGCGCTCGTCCAAGAGTACGCGGAGTACGCGCGCCCGCGCCACTGCGCGGACTTCGCGAAATCGGCGCGGTCGCGCGCAAATGGCGCGTTCGAGTCGCGGGCGCGGGCGAGTTAAGCTCTCGCGGCGAGAACTACGCGCTGAGCGGGCGCGAGCGGCGCGTGAGCAAGCCGCCCATATCGCCAAATTGCAGCGGCGACTTGGCCGCAAACTGACCCGGCGTGAACTGGCCGCTGAGTCTCGTCGCTTTGGTGGCAGCCGCCGCCGCGCGCTTGAAGAAGCGCGTCGCCGCGCGGAAGCTGCTCGCCAGGCCGCCATCGCTCGCCAGCGCGCGATCGACGAAGGCTTCCGTCGCGAGACTCAGGCGAACATCGCGAACGACACATCGATAGGGGAAGACATGGAGGTCCGCGCCGCGGCTCTTTCGGCACTCGGTAACACCGCTGGAACAGTAGTCGTGATGGATCCGAAGACGGGCCGCGTGTACACGGTGGTCAATCAAGAGTGGGGCCTGCGCCGCGGGTTCAAGCCGTGCTCGACTATCAAACTCGTCACGGGTCTCGCCGGCATTAGCGAAAAAGTCATTGCGCCGGTCGAACCGGTGAGCGACGGTGGCCGTCACCGGCTGGATCTCACCGATGCCCTGGCGTATTCGAACAATACCTATTTCCAGCATGTTGGTGGTCAGGTGGGGTTCGACAAAATGATCTCTTATGCCCGGGAAATGGGTTTGGGAGAAAAGACGGGCGTTAATTACTCGAATGAGTCGTCAGGCAAAGTGCCGTTGTTTAAGTCGGGCTGGGCGCTCAATCGCATGAGCTCGCACGGCGATGATTTCGAGGTTACGGCAATCCAGTTGGGAACCATGGTGTCGGCGATCGCGAACGGCGGCAAATTGCTTGTACCGCACCTGCCGCGCTCGGTGGAAGAAAATACCCACTTCAAAACTGAAGTTCGTCGCAAGGTCGGAGTAGAGCAGGAAACATACAACCGGCTGCTGCCCGGCATGATCGGCGCGGTGAACTATGGCACAGGACGCCGCTCCTATCGTCCCGACCAAACGGTTGCCGGAAAAACGGGAACTTGTATTGACCAGCACGAACGCGCCTGGATCGGACTGTTTACCTCCTATGCGCCGGTGGTTAATCCGAAGTTGGCGGTGGTGGTAATCACGCGCGGTTCCGCGGGTCGCAGCAAGCATGCGGCGGCCATCGCCGGCAATATCTATCGCGCGCTGAGCCCTCGGTTTGGCACGCAGATCGAGTTCCAGGTCGCCGAAGCTGATGACGAAACCTCGAACACAAATGGGAAGGCCGCTTTGAACGAGGAAGCTGCCGAGACGAAAGCAGCGACCGAAGCTGAAGAAGCTGGCGATGATCTGGACGCGAATGGCACGCCGACGACCGCGGCGCCCATTGCCACGGGCTCTGGCCTGAAAATCAAGGCGACGACCATGCCGGTTGAGAACAAACCGAAAACGGGTACTCCGGCGAAGACAACCCCGAAAGAAGCCACGGACGGTCGGACGCGCCGCATTCAACCGCAACCTCAGCCGAACCCTTAACCTGACAACCAAGTCGAGAAGACGATGCCGAACTCCCGTTATTTGCGAGAGTTCGGCATTTTTCATGCAGTTCAAAGGCAACGCCAGAATGCGCGTGTTCCGGCTTGACACCGCCCGCTTGTTGCAGGATTATTGCCGCTCGTTCCAATGAATCTTCCCTGATTCATCGCGCTGCGTGGCACCGCAGTTGCTCTTCGTTACAACGAGCAAGTCGAAAGGCGCATCTTATTGGCCGACACTTGCGCGGATTAAGTTTCGACAGGTTCAAAAACGGATTGAAAAGGATCGATCGGAGGCTTTAGATACTTCAATGAAATTCATTAACCGAGCAACCGCACTCGCAGTGGTGCTCACCTTGTCTGCGGTTTCCGCGTGGGCGCAGGCAAAGGAGTGCACTGACGACTTTAAGACAGCCACGTATTCCAAGTGGTATGAC
Source organism: Pyrinomonadaceae bacterium (assembly GCA_036374695.1). Lineage (GTDB taxonomy): Bacteria > Acidobacteriota > Blastocatellia > Pyrinomonadales > Pyrinomonadaceae > UBA11740. Next base: position 30,503 of record DASUTF010000199.1, on the reverse strand, counting down.
AACCGCAAAGACAAACAGGACGTAGCGTACGAAGCCGCCAAAGAGTACTTAGCGGTATGTACTACCGAAGATCAGTACTCGGCGGTGCTGAAGAAATTCGTCGAGGCTTATGACAAGAACGTATCAAGTCAAAAACTCACGACCGATTTTGACGCAGCGGTCAAGGCAAAGAACTATGCGGAACAGAATCGGCTTGGAAAGCAATTGGTAGCCATGCCGTCTTACGCTGACAACGCGGTGATTTACCTGCTGATGGCGGGCGCGGGACTGGGCGATCCGAACCTTCTGTCTGAGTCGGCACAGGCCGCAAAGAAGGCGATCGAGCTGGTTGAAGCCGGCAAAACGTTCGATAAGTCAGGTTACCAAACGAAGGACCAGGCGCTGGCAGCGATGAACTATCTGATTGCGAAATCGATGATGAAGACATCGCCGACCGACGCGATTCCTTACTACATTAAAGCGGCCAAATACCAGAGCGACCTTCAGAAGAGCCCGGTGGTTTACAACGAATTGGCAACCGCGTATGGCGAAGGCCCAGTCTCTAAGTACGCCAAGGAGTACAAGGCTGCGGCAGAGGCTGGAAAATCAGTGGACAGCCCGGAGGTCAAGCTGATTGTCGCGAATTTGAATCAGGCTCTTGATCGCCAAATTGATGCCTTTGCGCGCGCCGCAGCTGCGAGTTCTGCTCCTGCTGACAAGGAGGCGTTCAAAAAAGTCCTGGCCGACGTTTACAAGGATCGAAACAAGAAGGATCCGGTTCCCGCTGAACTAGATACTTTGGTAGCGTCAGCCCTGTCAAAACCGTTGCCAGATCCTCCGACGCCCATAACGTCCTTGCCGACGCCGGCCGGCCCGGCTCCGGTAGGCACCGGCGCGGCGGCCACGAGTGCTGCGCCTTCGTCAGCCGGCGCGGGGACCAATGGAAGTGCCGGGTCGAGCACGACCAAGCCTGCCCCCACCGGCACGGCGGCACCGACCACGGCGCCGGCCAAACCGACGGCAACGCCGAAGCCCAAGCCGCGTCGCGCTAATCACCGTCGCGGTTAGACTCAATTAAACTTCCGATCTTCACGCCGAACGCAAGGTCACTTCGACGCTGCGTTCGGCGTTTTGCTAGAATCACGCTGCTTGGAAAACCTCGACCACCTCGAAGACATCATCGGCTATCACTTTCGAGATCGCGATTTGCTCACCCAGGCGATGACGCATCGTTCGTGGGCACACGAGCAGGTGTCCCCGCGCGCCGCCACGCAGGCGCGGCGCTTGCACAACGAAGCGCTCGAATTTCTCGGTGACTCAGTCCTGGGACTGCTGGTCGCGGATTACCTGTTTCGCGCCAACCCGCACGCGACCGAAGGCGAGTTGTCGCGGATGAAGCACCGTTTGGTGAGCGCGCCGACGCTCGCCAAAGCTTCAAAGGCGCTTGGGCTCGGCGAATTTCTGCGGTTTGGTCGCGGCGAAGAAAAGAGCGGCGGCCGGCGCAAGGCAGCCCTGCTCGCTGACGTTCTCGAGGCGGTCATCGGCGCGATTTTTATGGACGGTGGGTTGCCGGCGGCAAAGGATTTTATAACTCGAACGCTCGGCGAAGAGTTACAGTGCGCCGACCCGGTTGCCGCCGCGGCCGCGGATCCGAAGACGATGTTGCAGGAGCGTCTGCAGGCGAATCACGAACCGGCGCCGCAATATACGGTGATCGAAACGATCGGGCCGCCCCATCATCGTACGTTTCTTGTGGAGCTGAAATGGGACGGAGGCTCGGCGCGCGGTGAAGGGCGAACGATCAAAGCAGCGGAAGCGGCCGCCGCGCAACTGGCTCTGCAGCAGATGGAAGCAAAGTGAAGCTGCACCGCCGGGTCAGCTTGCGCAACAAGTTAGCAACCACTACGATGTTTTCGCATGAGTGAAACCGCAGTCACCACGGAAAAGAAAAAGGAAACCTACTCTGCTCGCGATGTGAATCCGAACGGGCGAGTGCGGGCCACCGAGAAAAAGGAAGCCGAGCAAATCGGCCCGCGGAAGACAATCATCCGCGAGTACTTCGAATCAGCGGTGGTGACTGTAATCATGGCTTTGTTCGGCATGACGTTCATCGTCCAGGCCGTCAAAGTTCCGACCGGATCGATGCAGAACACGATTGTCGTCGGCGATCATCTGCTGGTTAATAAATTCATCTTTGCGCCAGGCCCCGGGCTTCCGGTCTTGCCGCAACGCGAGATTCGTCGCGGCGACATCATCGTTTTCAAATACCCTGGCAATCCATTCAATCCCGAACGGGACCGCCAGGACGACAACATACCTTTCAAAGTAAATTACGTGAAGCGGGTCATCGGCCTCCCGGGTGAAGAAGTGGAAGTGCGAGGGCTTAAGGTATACGTGAACGGGCAGCCCTTACCTGAACATGTCATTGTGGTCGACGGCGATTTTGCCGATGGCAATCAGAAAGCGCCTTTGCGGATCGTTGAAGAAGAGCCCCGTCAGGGAAACGAGCTCTATAACGTTTATTATTTCGACCGGACTGTCGAGGCCGTACGCACCGGAGATCGCACCGGAGTCAGTCCCGATTTTCATTTCGCCGTCAACGGTAAACCAGTCAAGGTGCCCGACAATTCCTACTTCGTCATGGGCGACGATCGCGACAATAGTCTCGATAGCCGCGCGTGGGGGTTTGTCCCGCGCGATCTAGTCCTCGGTCGCGCCATGTTTGTCTACTGGTCTTATGACGAAACGCAGCCATTCAACCCGCTCTCGCTCGACTTCTTCTCAAATACTCGCTGGCGCCGCACGTTTACACTGGTGAAATAGGCAGCCAAGTCTCAAGTCTCGGTTTCAAGTTTCAAGTTTCAAGTTTCTGGTTTCAAGTTCACGTCCCAGCCGGGCTCAGTTTCTTCGGTTCACGACGAATCTGAAACTTTGAATGAAACCTGAAACTCCCTTCCTTAGTTTCAGAACGATGCATCAGTCGTTCTCTTTTGGTTCAAAAACCGGCGTACTCTTTCCGTAAACACAGCAGTTTGAGTTGGCATGGCCTTTGCCGAGACAACTCACGCAAGGAGTCTTAGCGTTGAAGGAAGAAAGGACGGATTAACAAATCATGTTGTGGACAATATTAATGGTGCTTTTGGTTTTGTGGCTGCTCGGCTTTATCGGCGGCATTGGCGGAGGCTTGATACACCTGCTTCTGGCCGTGGCTTTGGTGATTTTAATTCTGCAGTTGATTACCGGACGACGCGCGGCCGTGTGACACTGCGTTAAATTGAGGTTTAGCGGAGGGCTACGGCCCTCCGAATTGGCGAGGCTTTAGAATCCGCCTCTAAACGACGGAGAATTGATATGCGATACGAAGGCGAACTCAAAGGTAAAGGTAAGCAGGTCAAAGGCGCCGCCAAACAGCAACTGGGTAGGTTGCTCGACGACCCGGCGCTGCACGATGAAGGCAGCGCTGATCGCGTCGAAGGCAAGGTGCAAGAGAAAGCAAGCAAAGCTCGCCGCGTCATCGGCGAAACCGTCGAAGACATCGGCGAAAAGATCGCCGGCGGTTCTTAGAGGCCGGCGAGTTTTCAGATTCGGTTTAGTTGACAGCGAGACGAGCGGCTTTTTTGGCCGCTCGTTTTGTCGTTAAAAACGCGCAAGTCCAGCGATGAAACAGAACTCCGACCTGCACGGCAACGCACCGGACAGCTCGCCTGTAGCGCTGCTGCTGATCGACGTTATCAATGATCTGGAATTCGAAGGTGGGGAGAAGCTGTTGCGGCACGCTCTGCCCGCCGCCCGACGAATCGCGGCTTTTAAGAAGCGGTGCATGGACGCCGGCATTCCCGCCATTTACGTTAACGATAATTTCGGGAAGTGGCGTTCGGATTTTAAGAAGCTGATTTCACATTGCCTGGACGACAACACGCGCGGCCGGGAAATCGTGGAACTCCTCAAGCCGGCAGGCGATGACTACTTCGTGCTTAAGCCAAAACACTCCGGCTTTTATTCCACCACGCTCGATCTGCTTCTGAAACACCTCGAGGCCGAGACTTTGATTCTGGCCGGCTTCACGGCCGACATCTGCATCCTGTTCACCGCGAATGACGCATATATGCGTGATTATCGTTTGGTGATTCCGTCGGACTGCGTGGCATCGCAAGATGAAACGGAAAACCAACGAGCATTGAAGTTCATGAACCGAGTTTTGAAGGCTGATATTCGACGCTCGCCTCGGATTGATCTCCCTGCAACGTCGCCAGATTAGAGCTCATAGCCCCAAGTCTATGTTATAAAACTTGCTAAACCGCTTAATCCACGTTGCCTTGCTATTGACATCTCTAAAGTACCCGCATATGGTGGCCGCACTTTATCGCCGGCCGACCAGTCGATCCCACCGCTCAGCCCGCGACCTTTAACCTGCGCCCGATCTGGCGCGACCCGACTTGGGGATCAACTCTCAACCTTCAACAGAAAGGAAGAATCCATGTCTAACGGAGATCACAAAGTATTCCCGCCGTGCTGTCCTGACCTCAAGCCCGGCGACAGCTGCGATGTGCTGGATTTTCATTACCGGCAGGTTTACCCGGTAACCGTGAGAGATAAACCGCTCGCCGTCGAAGTAACCATTCACGCACGACTCACGCGCTGCACCGGGCCCTTAACGCTCGGAGATCTGGTTTACAGCAACACGCTCTTTCCCGGTGAGAAGGTGCGGCTGTTTACCACCGATCGCCGCTCGCGGTTTACCTTTGACAGCTCCACGAAGCTCAGCTACCGGACTGAGCAGACGCAAGAAGAACAGTTCTACATGTCGAGCATGCATGATTTCATGTCCGACCTGGAGAGTAGTGACCGGCGATCGTCGACCAGCACCAGTCAAAGTCACAGTGACGGCCACGCGGGTACCGGAAATTTCCTGGAGAATTTATTCAACGGTCCGTCGGTTAACATGAGCGGTAATCACAACTCATCGTCAACCAATGAATTCCTGCGCGAGTTGAACCAACACGCTAAAGCGTCGGATCACCGGTCGGAAGAAGGTACGCGCACGGCGAGTTCCGTCTCGATAGGCGAAGTGGAGACGCGCGCACACAGCGAGGGTGAGTCGCAGGATCACTTCGAATCAAGTTCGCGTGCGTTTTCGAATCCAAACAAATGCCATGCGATAACCTTCTTCTTCTATCGCATCAACAAAACGCAGACGGTAAAGTTTACGTTGGAGGCCATCAATCGACGGGTGATCGATCCGGCGGCTAACACTCGCGTCGTGAACAATCCGCCGCTCTCACGGGGGCAAGTCAGCGTGATTCCCGCCGCCGTTCTGGCAACTGATCCAAAACGGGTTGAGATCCAGAACGTGGCGCGCCAGAGCGTACTTGCCGATCGACAGGCTGGCCTCCGCACGGCGGCCTTTAACGCAGGGGCGCCAGGTTTCGCGGCGTTTGTCAGCGACGTAAAGCCGATTAGTCCCGAAATTCGAGCCGAAGCCCTGAAGGCCGTCGATCAGGATTTGCTTAAGGCTGGGTTACTGGACAAGGTCGGTGGCGAAGTCAGCAAGTCGAAGGTCACCGAAATATCCTTCGAGCGCACGTTTCACCTGCCCACGGCCGGCGTGCTCGTGCGCGGATGCCTCGACGAGTGCGACATTTGTGAGCCAGCGCGCAAGACGGAAATCGAATTGGATCTGGAACGGAAGCGTCTGGAGAATGAAAAACTAAAGCGGGAGATCGAGTTGATGGAGAAAGACCAGCAGCATCGATGCTGCCCCGCGAACGAAGCGGAGATTTAGCGCTGGCGGCGAGACAGGAGGACCTTCGGAGCCCTCCTGTCTTCGCAGTTCGCGTCTAGGCCGCCGTCGTCTCGCCGCCCAACAGCGTGAGAACTTCGCCAGTCACGTAACTCGAATCAACATCAGACGCGAAGTAAACGTAAGCCGGGGCGATCTCTTCCGGCTGGGCGGGACGTTTCATCGGAGTGTCGGCGCCGAACTGCGCCACTTTCTCCGGTGGTTTGTCGGAAGGATTCAGCGGTGTCCAGACGGGTCCCGGCGAGACGCAGTTCACGCGAATGCCTTTCTCGACCAGGTTCTGCGCCAGCGATTTCGTGAACGCGTGAATCGCACCTTTGGTCGATGCGTAGTCCAGCAAATGCTTGCTGCCCTCGAGACCGGTGATGGAACCTGTGTTGATAATCGCCGAGCCTTTCTTCATGTGCGGCAGCGCGGCTTTCACCAGGTAGAAGTATCCGTAGATGTTCGTCTTGAACGTGCGGTCCCATTGCTCTTCGGTCAGGTCCTCGATCGAATCCTGACCCTTCTGGTAGGCCGCGTTATTGACGAGGATGCTGAGCTTGCCGAAGTTATTGATCGTCGTCTCGACAGCTTTTCGACACGAATCCGAGTCGCGCGCTTCCATCGTCATCATCAAGCCGCGACGGCCCTCGCGTTCAATCGCTTGTTTTGTTTCCCGCGCGTCGCTTTCCTCTTCTTTGAGATAAGTGAACGCGACATCGGCGCCTTCGCGCGCGAAGAGCACCGCCACGGCGCGGCCAATGCCGGAATCGCCGCCGGTTATCAGCGCTACTTTGCCGGCGAGTTTGTCAGCGCCTTTGTAATTCGGCGCTTCATAACGCGGACGTGGAGTGACTTTCGATTCCAGTCCCGGCTTTTCCTGGTGCTGCTTGGGCATTGGAGATTTCGGTTCGGGCCGTTGATGAACATCCGTGCTAGTTCGCTCGCGCGTGGATGCGGAACGCGGGCGGCGCGAGACGGATTTTTTTGTTGCTGACTTGCGCGCAGTCGCGCGCGCTGATGTTGGTCTTTTTGTTTGCCGTGCCATGATGATTCTCGGATCCGATACTAGGAACTCTTCTTCCTTCCACCCTTTTTCTTTCCGCTCTTTTTCGATCCAGCCTTCTTCTTCGCAGCTTTCTTCCCACCCTTCTTGCCGCCTTTCTTCGAGGCCGAGCGGTTTTCTTTCTTGCCGCGACCCGAGCCGCTCTTCTTCCCGCCGCCCGACTCTTTGTTCACAGTCGCCCAGGCACGCTTTGCGGCTTCTTTAGACGACACGCCACGCTCTTCATAACTTTCTTCGATGTGTTCAGCTTTTCGTTTCTGCTTGTCGGTGTACGCATCTTTGTCTCCTCTGGGCATCAGTTCAACCTCCTTTTGTCGATGTGACATGCAACCACTGCACCTTCTTTTGCGCAGTCGTGAAGCGCAAAACGAACGACAGTATCCGCGCGTTTGTAACTCAACGTCGGTTCGAAACTAAACAGAATGGCAATTTGGATGTACCGGAGGCGTACAGGTCGTTTGAGCGCAAGCTAAGCATTTACCAGTCTGGCGCTTGTTTTGAACGATTCGTGACGGGTGCACGCGATCTCAGCGGAAGGCACGTCGGTTGCTCTCTTACAAGCGGAGGAAACTGTTATGGCTGAATCGAAAACCACTACTAGTCACGAAGAGATCCGCCGGTGGGTTGAGGAGCGCGGTGGTCATCCAGCAAGAGTGAAGGACACCGAAGTTCTGCGCATCGATTACCCAGGCTTCAGTGGCGAAGAATCGCTCGAAAAGATTACCTGGGAAGAATTCTTTGACGGCTTTGAAAAAAACAAACTCGCGTTTCTTTATCAGGACAGCCTTGAGAATGGCGAGACGAGCCGCTTCTCAAAACTCATCGACCGCAATTCAACTAAAGCAAAGGCAGCGTAACGTATGGAAGGACCACTTAGGGGATGTTTGGCTGGCGCGGTCGCCTGGAAGTTTGGCGGCGGCTTATTCTCAATGATTTTGATCTTCGTCATCGTGTTTTGGCTGCTGGGATACGTGAACTGTTGATGGCTGGTCAGTAGTCTGTTGTCAGTGGTCAGTCGCCGGTCTGTTGCCCTTTGACTGCAAATTTCGAAGGGGCGCGTGAATAACCGGAATTCGACAACTGACTACGAACAACTGACCCCTGACGTGCCATTGTTTTATTCAAAAACTTTACCCAAATAATCGGATTTTCGTGTACGCTTAGGCCCTGAATGGCCGACAAGAGTCGCAGGGTCCTCTCATTTCCTCAACCCGTCCCCGCCAAGGCGGATTACCAACGCGTCAAATCAAGCTACTCGATACGTGAAATCAAGCAGATGTTTGGCTTGAGCGAGCGCACGATTCGTCGTTGGACCGAAACCGGAATTATCCAGGCCGCGGCGCCGCCAAACGCCGAGGAAGTAACTTACGACTTTCAGGCGCTGACGCTGTTCCGTCGCGTTCGCGACATGCGCACGCAGGGCCTGACAATCAAGCAGATCGAGGCTGAGTTGCAGGGACAACTCAGTTTGTTTCGCGCCGAAGTCGGCCAATTGCAGGTCTCGCGGCTGCTGACCCCGTTCGAAGAAGCTTTGCTGCTTCATGAACAAGGCGATGCGCAGGCAGTCGAGTTCTACCGGGAAGCAATCGGAGCCGGTGACAACGTGGCTGAGGCCTATTGCAACCTCGGCATCATCGATCTCGATCGCGGCAACATGGTCGGCGCCCTCGATAACTTCACGCAGTCCTTGAAACACGACCCGCGACACGTCGAAGCTCATTACAACCTGGCAAACCTTTATTACGACGCTGGCGACTTTCCGCTCGCGCGACTGCACTACGAAGCGGCGACGCAAATCGAGCCGAACTTTTCTTTGGTTTACTACAACCTTGCGCTGGTTTATCACCGGCTGGCGAACGTCGCCGGCGCGCGCCAGGCGTTGCACCGCTACAAAGAACTCGAGCCCGGCGACGAAGAAATCGAACTCGTCGATCAGCTTCTGAAAGCGATGGAGCTGGGCCGGCCGGCAACACCGTGAAGCTCCCAAGAGTTTCATGCGCAGCCGCGTTAGCGGCGAAATGTCTATAGAAGGCATGATCGAAATTAAAACCCTCGCAGCGAGATACGCCGCGTCTCGCTGCGGCGAAGTGCTAACATCTGGATGGTTGGTTCTATAAACATTTCGCGCCTAACGGCGCTGCGCACTTTGCCTTTGCCCTTTCCGCGAACTTGAGACTTGAAACTTGAAACCTTAAACTTGGTTTCGCTTGGCGGGGTAGCTCAGATGGTTAGAGCGTGGGATTCATAACCCCAAGGTCGGCGGTTCGATCCCGCCCCCCGCTACCAAAGTTCCCCGATATTTCAGTGGCTTACAGTCACGACTCATCTCAGGCCGGTTTTGTTTTGTCGAGATTCTGCCGGGGATGAAAAACTGTTTGCCCTCAATGCCCCTACCCATAGACTTTGTTTGCTTAACGCAAAACGTCTTACTGGCCGGTGTTGACGAACTGAATACAATCGCCTTGATTTCTAAATGCACGCGGCGCATCAAAGCGCACCCAGCCGCCGTTTTTGCACTGCTCTCTGTCAACGGGCGGTCCAGTCTGAGGATCGCAAGCGTCCCCGATTCCATCGCGGTCAAAGTCGGCTTGATCGGGATTCGAGGTGAGCGGGCAGTTGTCTGACGCGTTCGGCACACCGTCGCTATCCGCGTCCGTCTCTGCCCACGTTGGATAGAGATCAAGCGCCGGATTATTGGAGAGATTCATCTGGTTCGAGCCATCCGAGTTCATCACATAAACCTCGTAGTTGCCGTTACGGTCAGAGTGAAAAGCAATCTTCGAGCCGTCAGGACTGTATGATGGACCCCAGTCACTAGCCGGACTATTGGACAAATTCATCGGGCTTGTGCCGTCGGAGTTCATCACATAAATCTCATCATTGCCGTCACGGTCGGTTGCAAATGAGATCTTCGCGCCGTCGGGGCTATATGACGGTTCGAAATCCTGTGCCAGATTGTCGGTAAGACGAGCGGGATTCGTGCCGTCTGAGTTCATTACATAAATCTCAGCGATTCCGATGTCGCGGGTGGAGGCAAAAGCTATTTTCGTACCGTCAGGGCTGAATGTCGGGTCAAAATCAAATGCTGGATGGTTGGTCAGATTTGTTTGATTCGAGCCGTCCGAATTCATCAGATAGATTTCATTGTTGCCGTCGCGGTTGGACATAAAAACGATCTTTGAGCCGTCATAAGAAAACGAGGCAAAGCGATCATTTGCCGCGTTGTTGGTTAGGCGCGTTTGATTCGAGCCGTCCGAATTCATCACATAAATTTCGTTGTTGCCATCGCGGTTGGAGTTGAAAACAATCTTCGAACCATCGGGACTGAATGACGGAAAGAAGTCAGACGCCGTGTTATTAGTCAGGCGAGTTTGATTTGAGCCGTCCGCGTCCATTACATAAATCTCAGTGTTGCCGTCGCGGTCGGATACAAATGAAATCTTTTCCGCCGCCGCAATGTTCTGCGAACCAAATATCCCAATCGCCATACTCATACCGAGTGTAATTAAAAGCTTCGTTAATCTTTGTTTCATGCTTTTACTCTCCTGAATTTCCCAAGACATAAATTATTCCCAACATCCAAGGCTTCTAACCACCGCCGCAGTGACGTCACCTGTGGCATCTGCGCTGGAAATGGCTCATTGAATCGATTCAAGGTAGCCTGAGAAGACAAAACTAAAGATCGTTTCGGGAGCGCTCCCTCCCGGTCCTATAAGTCGTCTGAACATGAGATTCGTTTGACCCGGGCCAACGTAAATCTTCACCTGTTGGCTTACCACTCGTCCGGCATAAGGAGGATCGCTCTGGCTTTCCATTAAATTGTAATTGATTAGATCGGAACCAAATGGAGCTTGCAGAACCAAGCTTGCAACATATCCCGGAGGCTGCACCTGCAAATTGACGTATTCGATCACCCAGCGTTTCCCTGGCGGAACGTCAACAAATGGCACGGTCAGGTCAAATTGGCCTTCGGGAATGGTATTGGCTCCGCGGTGGACAACAGGCTCTCGCGCGGGAGCCACACTAACATCGTGGACCAGTAGAGGTCCTGCGGCATTCTCAACCCTCACGGCGTTCGTCAATGGGTCGATACCTACCATCGGCGTATTAACGACGTTGATGTTGCCCGCCACCGGTAGCGGTGTGCCTGCCGTCACCGGCACGTTAACCGTGCTCGCCACGAGCCGGACGTCCTGTGGCGGCTTGGGATTTTGACTCACTCCCGTTCGTGGCAAGGCAAAGGAAATCACCCCAATTAGGACAACCAAACCTGTAAGAGCGACGAGAGAGTTCCTGATTTTGTACATGGTCTTGCTGTTTCCTTTCGCACGATCTGGATCAAGTCTCTGCGCCTTCCGCGACTCAATGGGAAAAGGCGCCCCGTAAATTCCGGTTATTGCGACCGCTGATGGATGGTGATAAATTGCCGGCACTTTCAACAGTCCGACTATCGTCACCAAGCCATCAGCGGTGCTTTCCTCTTGGGAAAGCAGGAAATGGCTACAAAAGGGGACACGTTAACGCGAATTTCCTATTCCCCGGCAGGGAGGAATTCCGAGAACCGCACACCGAATACGCTGATATCTTTCGGTTGTACGACCGCACGACCATTCGAGAGTTCAAACCAGATGAACGCGCCAAGTAAGGGCGGCGATGAGCACCTGATTACCAATTTGCTCCTGGACTGGAGCAAGGGAGATCAGGCGGCGTACGAGCAGCTTGTGCCGCTGGTGTACCAGGACTTGCATCGGATTGCACGCCGCGAAATGAGCAAGGAAAGACGCGGCCATACCCTGCAACCGTCAGCGCTGATCAACGAAGCATTTCTGCGACTGCTTGATGGCGACCGGGTTAATTGGGAGAACCGACGCCATTTCTTCCGACTCGCAGCAAAGATGATGCGCCAGGTGCTCATCAACTATGCCGTTGCTCGCAAGAGCGCAAAACGCGGCGGCGCGGCGCAGCGCGTGACTCTCGATGAAGCTCTGTTAGGCGATGAGACCAGGGCAATGGAAATGGATGAGTTGCTCGCGCTTAATGAAGCGCTGCAGCGTTTGGAACAGGAAGATGAGCGCTGCGCCCGAGTGGTCGAACTAAGGTTTTTTGGTGGTTTAAGCGAAAAGGAAACTGCTGCTGAATTAGGAATTTCAGACCGAACTGTGAAACGTGAATGGCGTTACGCGCGTTTGTGGCTGCGGCGCGAACTCGCCGGTCAAGAGCAGATGGCCGTCCCACCGGCGGCATCGCACAAGAACTCCTGATGAATTCGGATTTCGATCGGAAGAAAAGGGTCAAAGCGCTGTGTGATGAAGCGCTCGATCTTGATGCCCCGGAGCGGTTGGCCTTTCTAGACCGGTCCTGCGCCGGCGATCTCGACCTGCGCCGCGAAGTGGAGTCGCTAATCAGTCACGACAAGAGTGTCGTCGACTTCATGGCGCGGCCGGCGTGGCAACATGTGATCAGGGAAATGGCTAAAGACCACCGGTCATCGCTCGAGGGGCGGCAACTTGGTCGTTATCAGATTCATGAGCGCATCGGCGAGGGCGGAATGGGTGAAGTTTGGCGAGCGACCGATCAACGCCTGAAGCGCGACGTCGCGATCAAGATCCTGCCGCCAGAGTTCTCTTCTGACATTGAGCGTGTGCAGCGCTTCGAGCGGGAGGCTTACGCCGTCTCGGCGCTGAAGCATCCGAACATCATCACAATTCACGAAATCGGGCAGGCAGACGATCTTCATTTCATCGTTACTGAACTGGCCGACGGTCAAACACTTCGCGATCACCTTTCGAATTCGCGACTTCGCTGGCGTAAAGGTGTTCGCATTGCGGCACAGATCGCCAGCGCGCTCAACGCTGCGCACACCGCCGGAATCATCCACCGCGATATCAAGCCGGAGAATGTAATGGTGCAGGCAGGCGGACATGTGAAAGTTCTCGACTTCGGGATTGCAAAATGGGTGGCCGCCACGACCGCGGACAACTTCGCTGATTCAACCGCCGGCGGGGTTCAGACCCGAATAGGAGCTACGCCTGGAACATTGAAATACATGTCGCCGGAGCAGGTTCGTGGTGAAAAGCTGGATGAGCGGACCGACATTTTTTCGCTGGGCGTAGTTCTCTACGAGATGATCGCAGGCCGGCATCCGTATGCTGAACTGAGGGAAGATCGTATTGCGGTAGCGCTGCGGAGCGTAGACGAAATCTCACTTCCTGAAGGCGACGGGCGGGTAATTCCATCGGCGCTCGAGCTTATCTTGACGCGCGCGCTGCGTAAGAACCGCGATGAGCGATACGCCTCAGCGGCCGAAATGCTTGCCGATCTCGCACAACTCAAATCTCTAATCGAAGTGAGCCGGCAGGAAAAAGGGCAGCAGCTCTTTCGCGCACGCAATGCGGATGAGTTACTAACCCAGTTTGTCGTGCTCTACGACGCGGACAAAAAGACTCGTATCCCGCTTAGCGCGTTGTGGACGGCCTGGCGGTTCGCTGACCTGAAGCGCGGCAAACTGGAACGTGAATTAATTAGAAAGAGCCTGATTACCGGTCTTTCCAGAATTGCGCTGCTTGCTCTCGTAATTGCCGCGGTCACCATGACCGCAGCGGCGGTAATGTCGGTAAGCGAAGTGTGGGAAGAGAAAGTAATGCGCGATGGGCACACGGCAGCCGTACGGCAAGCAGTCTTTTCGCCTGACGGGCGATTGCTGGTTTCGGTCGGCGAGGAGGCGAAAGTCATTGTTTGGGATTTCGCCCAGCGCCAGCGGATTGCTACTCTCGCCGGGCATTCTGATTGGGTCACTTCAATTGCCTTTTCGCCGGACGGAAAGTGGTTTGCAACGGGAAGCGATGACCAAACGGTTATTGTGTGGGACGCGGCGCGGTTGGAGAAAGCCGCAGTGCTCGAAGGCCACCAGGACAAGGTCACGGCGGTCGCTTTCTCACCGAATGGACGATTGCTGGTTTCCGCAACGCAATTGCTCCAGACGATTCTTTGGGATACGAACCGGTGGGAGAAGGTCCGCGAGTTGCCGATAAGCTCCAGCTACGGCAACGTTTCTTTTTCTCGTGACAGCCATCGACTTCTTTATTCATTCGGAGGGGCGATTATTGACGTGGCTACAGGGCACGAGGCGAAAAATCCCAATATCGCCGGAAATTGGGCCGCCATCTCGCCGGAGTTTGACCGAATGGTGATGACCGATGGCGAAGGCAACGTCAGATTTCTTGGTCGGAGCAGTCTGGGAGATTTCAGTCAATGGGAACTCCTTGGCTCTCATGCCCATGCTCACCGATTTCACGGGCGCATGGCGGCATTTTCGCCTAACGGAAGGCTGGTAGCGACGTGTGCCAATGACATCATTTTGTGGAATGTGGCAACGCAGACAAAAATCGCGCGATTGTCGCACACGGCTGAAGTCTGGGGGCTGACGTTTTCCCCCGACGGACGATGGTTGATCTCGACTCATGCGGACGGCGCAATCCTGTTGTGGGATGTTACCGAAAGAGAAGCCGTCGCCAACTTCAACGAGCACTACGGTTCGGTGCGTGCGGTCGCATTTTCGGCCGACGGAAACCGGGTGGCTTCGGCAAGCGAAGACCGGTCGATAATTATCTGGAACGCTGAGAGCGGTAAAAAGGAAGCGGTGCTGGTCGGACATCACTCGCGAGTTACGGCGGTTCAATTCGCGACTGATGGGCAATCGGTCGCTTCCGTTGAGCAAAGCGGCGGAGTCGTTAAGATATGGGATCTGGGAAGTCGCCAACCTCGTCTGACTTTTAAACACCCTAGTCGCAATAGGCCCAGTTATGCTCTGGCAGTTTCACCCGACGGGCGCTACATTGCTGTTACGGATGGAGTATATGACACTGCCGATGGCCGTCTGGTTATGGATGGATATTCTGACTCAATCAAACCGAATGAGTTACCTTTCAGCAGCTATGGAATGGACTTCTCTGCCGACGGTCGGTGGCTGGTTTGCGCGACCGAACACGGTTATATCGCGATGGTGGATACTGAGAAATGGCAGGTTGTAGACTTACGGCAAATAAGAGACTCGCAGTTCACAACCATGCGCTTTTCGGCTGATAGCAAATGGCTGGTGACGGGTGAGACTGAAGGAAGCGTGAAACTGTGGGAGACCAACCCGCTGCGACAAGCTGCTGTCATTGGTCGCCACGGAGCGCGAGTCAAATCCGTCGCCTTCTCACCGGACGGAAGAGAAATCATATCGTCAAGCGAGGACCAGACGATTGCTTTGTGGGACGTGCGCCGGCGCAACCTTGTTACGCGAATCGGCACGCATGCCGCGCCGGTGCTTTCTGTCGCCTTCTCGCCCGACGGCCAGCGGATACTTTCCGGCGAAGACGATCATTCAGTGCGCTTGTACGCGCGCCATCGCACGCTTTGGGGTGTTCGATTGAATTGATCCCGCCGAACACCGCTAATTCCTCACGATCATCTTGCCGAGCTTTGCCGAGACTCATCTCGGTTGTCACTCCGCTTCTGGCTGCGGAAATATTCAGGTGTCTTGCGAAAAAAATCACGCGCGTGGCCACCCATGTGAATTGAAAGCGGCCCAATTCTGAGGGCATGAGTTTTGCTCGCCCTCGTTTCAGCAAGCTGGTTGCTTTTCAAAGGGATCAAGCCGCGGATTCCCTACAAGGGCCGCGAGGATGAGATCAATTCTTCGAGATCCAGTGGCTTGGCGTAACGCCGTTTTTATTGCCGTCATTAGCGCGTCGAGTGTGTTCGCTCAGACGGAGCCAGGAGCGGCGCTCGTCCAGCCTGCGCCCAAACCCACTGCAAGTCCCTCCGCGTCGCCTACGCCTACGCCCACGCGAACGCCCACGCCCTCGCTTGAACAAAACTTTTTCAAAAACATTCTTCGCGATCAGCGGGCGATCTGGACGTCGCCGTTTGCGCTTCGCGGACAGGACGCGAAATGGCTCGCGCCCACGGGGCTCACAACCGCCCTGCTAATCGCAACTGATCGGCGTAGTGCCAGTGAGATTGATGATAGCCGGCATCGACTGAGTCGCGGATTCAGCGAAGCGGGCACCCTATACACGACCGGCGGTTTCGCTGCCACTTTATACGTTATTGGCCGCAAAACCGGTAATCAGCGTCTTCGCGAAACTGGACTGCTCGGCGCTGAAGCAATCATTAACGGCCAAATCGTCGCGACAAGTCTGAAAGCGATGACCCAACGAATGAGGCCTCGCGAGAGTAACAATCGGGTTAGGTTCTTCGCCGGCGGGGATTCATTCCCCTCAGGTCACGCCGTGTCTGTCTGGTCCCTTGCCACAGTAATCGCCTATCAATACGAGCATCGCCCGCTGATCAAGTATGGGGCCTATAGCGTGGCGATCGCCGTAAGCATATCGAGGTTTACCGGGCGCAAACATTTTCTCTCTGATGTGTTGGTCGGAAGCGCAATCGGCTACGGCATTGGCCGGTATGTTTACCGTACTCACCGGCGGAAGAACGCGGCTGTACAAGACAGTGAGGCGTCCGCCCCAGAGCCATCAAGGCTATTGCCGAGCATTACTCCGCATTACTACCCGCGTGCACGGGCCTACGGCCTGACGCTGACCTGGAGGCTTTGACTTGGGGGAAACCCAAGCATGGGCAGGCCGCCGATTTGTAGATTTTGCTTGCCGTCCACGCGAGAATAGGTGTATTAGTGTGCGCCACGATTCCGCCGCAACGATCCCCCCGTTTTCCGGTTCGGCGTGCAAAAAAAGAAAACCTACGCGTCCAAAAACAAACCGTCCACGTCAAAGGAGCACAGCATGAAAAGGAAATTCGCAGCATTCTTACTGACCATTGGTCTTTTAATGAGTGCGTTCGCAGGCCTTCCGCGAACGGCATCTTCAAAGTTGTCACCTAATGCTTTGAACAGACATGCATCAGGCTATTCGGCAACGCTCTTGCCGATGCTCGTGACGAATTTGGATGTCGATCGTACGGACGATACGGCAGCGGCGACGGCTTGCACTCCGGCCCCAAACGATTGCAGTTTGCGCGGTGCGATCATCAATGCGAATAGCGACCCCGGCGTGGATTCAATAGTTATCAACTTGCAGCCGGCGACGATCTATAGCCTGACACTGCCAAATGCGACACAGGAGAATGCTGCCGCAACGGGTGATTTGGATATCACGACGACGCTCCACAGCGTGACGATCCTGGGCGGCGGGTCTTCAACCATCATCGATGCAGCGGGCCTGACTTCAGGAAACATGCACGACCGCGCATTTCACGTTACCGGGCCGGGGGTAACAGTCATCCTTCAGGATCTGACGATTAGAAACGGCCAGGCGGCTGATGATGGCTCCACCGGCGCCAGCACAAATCCGACTGCGCAGAACTCGACGCGGGTTGGTGGCTGTGTCCTTAATGGCGCCGGCATCGATGTCAACCTGCAGCCAGTAATTGGCGGCGGCACTATCACGCTGGATGGCGTTGCTATCGAATCATGCCAGGTACTCGGCAAGGGCGACGACCAGGTAAACCAGTTCAGACAGCTCGAAGCTTGGGGCGGTGGTCTCGCCAGTCTCGGCGTAACCGGCAACGTGATCATTACTGGCAGTAGCTTTACAGGCAATACTGCCTTAGGAGGAAATGGCGGTAATTTCAACAACGGCGGCGGGTCCAGTGTCAAAGGTGGATCGATTTATTTCGGAGGCGGCACACTCAACATAGAAGGCTCGCGAATCGACAACAGCAGCGCCACCGGCGGGAATGGCGGGAACGGCCCCGGCAATCAACAAAACGGTGGCGTGGGCGGCACCGCCCAGGGTGGCGGCGCCTGGGTTGCCGGCACCGCGACGATTAACAACACCACGTTCGAGAGTTGCGCAGCTACCGGTGGCAATTCAGGTACCGGGCAGAACGGGACCAATGCCGGCGCTGATGCAGGTGGCGGAGGCCTCTTTAGTGTCGGTAGCGTTACCGTGACTAACTCGACCTTCAATCTGAATAGCGCTAATGGCGGCGACGCGGGCGATTCTTTTGGTCCGGACTGCTTTGGCGCTCATCAGTCCGGTGATGGCGGAGCCGCTCGCGGAGGAGCTATCCAAGCCGACGCCGGAAGCCTCATCATCAATACCGCGACCTTGGCGAATAACTCCGCCAATGGCGGAGACGGTGGCGACGGCGGACCAACGAACGTCGCGATTTGCGCTCAAAGCTCGCATGGCGCGGGTGGTCTCGCGCATGGCGGCGCGATTACCAACACCAATGCGGCCACCGTCAATATCAAACACGGCACGATCAGCGGTAACAGTGCTCAGGCGGGCAACACCGGCGTCAACCAGGCCGGAGCTAGTCTTCCGCCTCGACTGGTGGCAGAAGGCACCGGTGGCGGAATTCGCGTTGGGCCTGGCACGGTGACTTTGGAAAACACGATCATTGCCGGCAATACCGCTGCCAACGGTCTGGGTGATGCCACGGGCGCACCGACCCCTGGACCTGATGTCGATGGCACAGTGACGAGTAATGGTCATAACCTGCTCGGCAACGCGACTGAGGCCGGTGGGTTCACCGGAACCGGCGACCTGATCGGCGCCAACCCTAATTTGGCGCCGCTGGCTAACAACGGCGGTCCGACAGAAACGATGGAGCTTTTGCCCGGCAGTGATGCGATCGATGCGGGCGTGGCGGCCGGCTCGACCTTTGATCAGCGAGGCATGCCGCGGACGGTTAATGACCCCGGCGTTCCGGACGAAGCGAGTAGCGACGGCACGGACATCGGCGCGTTTGAGACCGAAGTTCCTTGCATCCTTGAATGTCCAGATGACATTAGCGTGCCCAATGACCCGGATGAGTGCGGCGCAGTCGTGGAGTACGAAGAGCCTTCAAACGAAGCCTGCGGCACAGTCACTTGTGATTACCCGTCAGGTTCGTTCTTTCCCGTCGGCGAAACCATCGTGACTTGTACCAGCACGGCTGGTCCCGAGTGCACGTTCAAGGTCACTGTCACGGATGAGCAGCCACCGGAGGTCACGACGGTCAGTCCAATTTCGATGTGGCCGCCTAATCATCAATACCAAACATTTAACGTGGCTGACCTGGTCACCGGCGTGAGTGACAACTGCGACGCAACCGTCGGCGTCGGCAGCGTAGTCATTACAGGCGTTAGTAGTGACGAAGCGGAAGACGCCGCGGGCGGTGGAGACGGCAACACTCTGAATGACATCGTCATTGCCGGTGACTGCAAGTCGGTGCAACTGCGGTCCGAACGAATGGGCGATGGGAACGGACGGGTTTACACGATCACGTTAATGGTGACCGATGCGTCCGGCAACGTGAGTACTGCGACAGTGAAAGTGACCGTGCCTCATTCGCAGAACGGTGCGCCCGCTGTTGACGACGGGCCGAGTTACACCGTTAACGGCTGTCCATAATCCGAAGAGTGGCTTGGCGCGCCGGTGGGTTTGCCGCCCGACACAAGGTGAGCCTATCCTGCCGCCAAGCCACTTATGTCAACCCCCAGAGCCAGCGGCATTCTCCTGCATCCGACATCATTGCCCGGACGCTTCGGGGTAGGCGATCTGGGTGACGAGGCTTATCGCTTCGCGGACTTTCTCGTCGCGAGTGGACAGAGTCTTTGGCAGGTGCTGCCCCTCGGACCCACAAACGAAGGGGGCTCGCCTTATTTCTCCTACTCCGCATTTGCCGGCAACACTCTCTTAATTAGTCCGGAAAAGTTAGTTGAAGAGGGATTGCTTGAGAAAAGCGATCTGGTTGACCTCGCTGTAGCAGAAACTGAAAGCGTCGATTTTCGTGAGACGAGAAAAACGAAGAACGCTTTTCTCAGAAGCGCATTCGATCAATTTCAGTCAAGCGACAATGCTTTGCGCGAGTCGTTTGCGTCTTTCGAGCAAGAGAACGCGTCATGGCTCAATGACTACGCGCTGTTTCAGGCGCTGAAGAAAGCGAACGGCGGCAAGGCCTGGCTCGAATGGGAGCGACCCCTCGCGAGGCGTGAACCCGAAGCATTGTCACGCGCGCGTATTGAACTACGCGACGAGATCGATGCGCAGAAACTCTTTCAGTATCTATTTTTCAAACAGTGGCATGCGCTGAAAGCAGTTTGTAATCAACAGGGCATTCGCATCATTGGCGACGTGCCGATCTTTGTCGCGCATGACTCGGCCGATGTTTGGACGAGCCGCGAACAATTCAAGCTCGACGAGCACGGACGCCCTACGGTCGTTGCGGGTGTGCCACCGGATTACTTCAGCGACACGGGACAGTTCTGGGGTAATCCGCTTTACAACTGGGACCGCATGCGCGAAGACGGCTTCGCGTGGTGGATTGAGCGGCTGCACGCGAGCTTTCAACTATTCGACCTGGTGAGGCTGGATCACTTTCGAGGTTTTGCCGCATGCTGGGAAATTCCGGCGGGCGAAACTACCGCGCAAAATGGCCAATGGGTCGAGACGCCGGGAAGGGAATTGTTCACCGCGGTTGGTAATGCGCTTGGCGACATGCCGATTATCGCTGAGGACCTGGGTTTGATTACGCCGGAGGTTGTCGAGCTGAGAAGAGAATTCGGCTTTCCGGGAATGCGCGTGCTTCAATTCGCATTCAGCGGCGAGGAAGACAACGTTAATTTGCCAGAGAACTTCGACCAGGATGTAGTCGCGTATACGGGAACGCATGACAACGACACAACCGTCGGCTGGTTCAATCAATTGAGCGAGACGAACACGACTGAGGCCGAAAACACGCGAGAGTTTTGTCTCAATTACTTGCAGAGCGACGGCCGTGAGATCAACTGGGATTTCATTCGCGCCGTGCTGGCTTCAGTTGCTGATACCGCGATAATTCCGCTTCAGGACGTGCTCGGGCTTGGCTCCGAAGCGCGCATGAACACGCCGAATACGATGAAGGGCAACTGGAGTTGGCGGTACGCAGGCCGCTTCTCTGCTGAACACGCCGGAGGCGTGCGTACCGATTCTGCCGATGGTAGTTTGACCGCGGAACATGTCGCTCGATTAAGACGCTTGACAGAAGAAAACGATCGCTTCCAAATTTGAAGAATCATGACACCTGCAGCAAAGACAGAATCAACTCTACCTGTAACTTTTGAGGATGTGCTGGCCGCGCGCGAATTCATCGCGCCGTATCTGCCGAAGACGCCGCTTGTGCGCAGCGAAAAGCTTTCGGCGCTGCTCGACTGTGATTACTACCTCAAGTGCGAGAACGTGCAACCCATCGGCGCGTTTAAGGTGCGTGGCGGGGTAAATCTGGTCGGCACCGACGATCTTGTCAGAACCGCCCGCGGTAGCGGGCGGGCGCGAACGTTCGTCACCGCCAGCACCGGCAATCACGGCCAGTCGATCGCATACGCGGGTCGCTTGTTCGGCGCGCGCGTCATCATTTACGCGCCGGCCGAGAACGTTAACGAAACGAAGATGCAGGCAATGCGCGCGCTCGGCGCTGAAGTGCGGCTGCACGGGCGCGACTTCGACGAAGCTCGCCTGGAAACCGAGCGCGTCGCTGAAACAGAAGGCTATCTCTACGTCCATTCAGCGAACGAGCCGAAGTTGATCGCAGGTGTCGGCACAATCGGTCTGGAAATCTTTGAAGACTTGCCTGACGTTGAGGTGATTTTCGCCCCCGCCGGCGGCGGCAGTTGCGCTTCGGGGAACTGCATCGTGGCAAAACATCTGAAGCCGAACGTGCAAGTGATCGCCGTTCAATCCGAAGCCGCCCCCGCGATGTGGCATGCGTGGAAGAACCGCTCGCTCGACGAATATCCGACCATGAAGACTGAGCACGAGGGACTGGCCACGCGCGTTCCGTTTGAAATGCCGAG
Organism: Pyrinomonadaceae bacterium; assembly: GCA_036374695.1. Classification (GTDB taxonomy): domain Bacteria; phylum Acidobacteriota; class Blastocatellia; order Pyrinomonadales; family Pyrinomonadaceae; genus UBA11740. The sequence continues at coordinate 8,852 of DASUTF010000199.1, read as the reverse complement.
CCGAATTTTGTGGGAGCTTTTAGACGACTTTGTGCTTGCGACCGATGAAGAGATTAACGAAGCGATTCGCTTGCTCGCGGTCAACGCGAAGCAAATCGCTGAAGGCGCCGGTGCGGCATCGCTTGCCGGCGCCCTCAAACTGCGGGATCAAAGCCGGGGCAGTAGCCCGACCAACCGGGGTCCCCGCGCGGGCAGCCCGCGTGGGGTGGTCGATAGGGAGGGCTTAAAGGGCAAGAAGGTGGTCGGGATTTTGACGGGTGGCAATATTCCTCCCGATAGGTTCGCTTCGTTGATGAGCTCGCGCGCCTAATTTTGCAGCCCCAGAATGTTTGCGCCGGCAGCAGCGAGACAAGCTCGCGTCTGCCGGCGACTTATCAACTTCGCTCTTGCCGGAGCCCCCAAGCAAAGCGACGTTGACCAAACTTTTACTTCACCAAACTCGCCGTCAGGACAATAACCAGTGCTCGGCTTCTCAAAGTTGCTGTCCCGACCACGACTTTCTCGCCATCCCGGAGATTGAGCGCCGTTTCGATCCTTGCGTTGTCTCGGTCGGACATTGTCCTAAAGATGAATTGACCAATTTGCAGAGACGGGGCTCCAGCCGCACTCTGCGTGAGCGAGACTTGACGGACGTGGTATTCGTACGGCATCCCCGCGCTTGGTGCGCCGGCGTTGAGGGAGGGGACCTCGGCAACGCCATTGCCGAGCAAGCCGCCTGAGGTTTCGGTCAGCCGCTGAACCACTGACGCAACGAGCGCATAGTTGCGGTATGCAAGGGTTCCTCGCAACTGAGTCACCACATCTTTCAAGTTTGCTGGCGCATCTGAGGTTGCACCGCCGGCGTTCGAGGCTATGAGTACGTGTATGTGCAGCTCGATGTTGGGTCGCGGTGCGCTTGGTATATCGAGCCGCTTCAACGCCTCCTCCATCGCGGCGAGGTTCTCGGGAAAATCGCGGACTGTGATTGTCCGCAGCTCTGCGTTGTGCATAACGGTCGAGCCTTTGAACCCGCTGCCGAGGCCCCACAGCACACTGACTAAACTGCCCGGGTCGCGGTGCTTAACCTCAAACATCCTGTTCTTGAAATTCTTCTCAGTGACGGACTCGGGTTCAGCCTTCTGTGTTGTGTTAGAGCTCGATTGTTGCGCAAACGATGCTGAGGTGAAAATTAATGTCAGAGCCGAAGCGGCCAGCACGTATTTGATGACTTTCATAAGAACGACCTCCTAAGTGCCTTTCGAGTTTTGTAAAGCCGGTTTTGAGTTCGGCTGAGTAAACCAGATGATGCGAATGTTCGGATTCCTGGTCTGAATCTCGACGCGCAGAGGTGATTCGCCTGGGGCTGCATCGACCGCCGGCAAGCTGTTCGCCGCCTCAGGGTCGCGGAACTCCGGCGAATTATCCGGCCGGGAAGACTTCGGTGCATTCGCCACCAGGAGCGGTGATCGATTTACAACGCTGTGAATGCGCCTGCGTTTTTCTACTCCAGGTTGCAGGGGACTCGGTGGGTTCACTGGCTGAGTTGTTCCCGGAGTCGCCATCGCCTCTGGCGTCTGTTCAGTGAGGTTTACCGCTGGATTGTTGCCGGCAACTGGTCGAACGTCCGCACTCCGATTGAGGGCTAAGTAGAAGGCGAAAACAGCAAAAGTAACGACCAGCGCGCTGGCCACGGCCCAGGTGATGCGCGGGCGGAACCAGTTCGCAAACATCTGGGGCAGCAGCGGCGCCGGTACCCAGGCCGCTGGCCGGCTGGCACGCCGGAGGCGTGCGTACCAACCCTTTGGTTCATCTTCAATCTGCTGCATCACCTGGCGGCGCACACTCGCATACACATTGCCGGAGAAGACGGGCGGCGCAAAATGTTGCGCCAACTCAACCGCGTCCCGGTACTCGCCGGCGACGAGCGCGCAGGCTGAACAGATTTGGACATGCTCGCTCACCAGCCGCGCGCGCTTTTCATCAAGGTCGCGTCCCGCGTAAAGCGGCAGTAATTCATCAATCTGCTTGCAATTCATCGCGCTTTCCCCTCGAAGGTGGCACGCGCATCTTGCGCGTGATTCACGGGCGTGACGCCCGTGCCACTTCTGCCTCATGCTGCTGACAGTAGATTCTGATTTTCTTTCGTGCGGAACTAATCTGCGAGCGCACGGTCGTCGCACTCGATTTCATGATTCGAGCGACTTCGTCGGTTGACAGCCCTTCGACGTCCCGCAGCACGATCGACGCGCGCTCTTTGAAAGGCAGCGTGCCCATCGCCTTCCCGATCAACTCGTGTTGTTGGGTCTGGACAAGCACTGCTTCGGCATCGGCGTGTTCGTCAGCAACTTCGTAGGCCGCCCCGGCATCTTCGCCAAACGATACGAACCGGCTGTTGTGACTTTGTCGCTTCTTCAGAATGTCCCGGCAGACATTGACCGTGATGCCGTACAGCCATGCAAAGAAATCCTGGTCGGGGCGAAAGCGGCCCAGGTACTTGTAAACTCGCAGAAACACCTCCTGCGAAGCGTCCCGCGCGTCGGCTTCGTTGCCCAACATTCGCCAGGTCATCGCCATCACTCTTTGTTCGGAATGCATCATCACTTGTTCAAAAGCTGCCTTGTCACCGTTCGCAGCGCGCTCAATCAGACGCGAAAGCGAAGACTGATCTGAAGTCGGCCTATCCACCAGCAACGGCATTTCTAAAGCCAAAGCCATGTCAGCAGTCCCGCTCGGCACATTCAGAATTATTCGCCTTCCTGATTTCATATACCTGGGTGGGGAGAGAAACGTTGAGAAGAATTATCCGCTACTGAGAAATATATCCGCAGATTACGCCGATTCTGCAGATTCAGAAAGACAGGTTAGCCGTGTAAGCGTGGATTTTAGTCTTTGAAATCTGCGTAATCTGCGGCCAAAGCCGTCACTGGTTTAACGCGAGCTTGATGACTTTGTTCCGCGCGGCAATGACAAGTTCGTTCTTGTCATTGAAAACCATTCCAAAGGCAGAACCGCCAGGCTTAAAGACGGTGAGATAGCGGCCGTCCGAATCAAATACCTGGATGCCTTTTATGTCGCTCACAAAGACGCGGCCTTTGCCGTCAACAGCAATAGCGTGCGGGGCTCTGAATTGTCCTGTCTGGTCGCCCGCACCGCCGAATCGGTTAAGAAATTTCCCTTCGGGGCTGAACTTGAAAACAGCGCTCGTGAAACTGCCCAGTGCGTAGATGTTTCCGAGGCCGTCAACGGCAACGCTCGTGTCCAACTCAGCTCGATCGGCGACCGTGCTTATGGCTTTGGGGATGGTGAGAGTCGCATTACCGCTCGAGTTGAACCGCACGATATTGTCTGAACCGGATCGGTACGAGGCGGCAATCAGCCCTCCATCCGGTGTGGCGTTCACATCGTCAAAGCCGCCGCCTTCGCCCTGAACATTGCCGAGCGGGTTACCGCTTTGCCCTTCGTAGCGCGTGATGGTCCCACGTTGCGCGATATAGACAGTTCCTTTGCGATCGACGGCCAGGCCGCGTAGAGGCATCTTTCGATCGACCATCCACTGCGTCACGAAAGTTCCGTTCGCGTCGAAGGCCTGCACGCGGCCGCCGAGATATTCGCCGACAAAGATGTTTCCGTTCCCATCAACCCCGATGCTGCGCGCATCGGTCATCATGCCGGGACCGATGCCTTCGCTGCCGAAGTTCAAGACCTCGCGCGCGAATGCGTTTGCCGGATCGCCGCTCTTCGAACCTGCGGGCGCTCCACCAGGAGCTACCCCGGGTGTGGTCGCGCGATTCGTCGATCTCATCAGCGGCGCCAGCGCGCCGAAGACCCCGGACAGCACTCCGCCCACAACCAGCACAACGATTAAGACCGGAATCAGCACCATGACCCAGACGGCCTTCCTGGCCGTAGCGGCAACGTGCGGACCGACGTTGATATCAATTTGCGAGATGATGCGCGCGGGATGGCCGTGGTGGGGCAGCGATAGTTGGCTTTGACAGTACGAGCACCTGATGTTGCCAGAGCCGACCGCATTCGGTTCGTAAGAAATGGGCGCGCCGCACTTGGGACAATCGAAAGTCTGCATTGATGTTTCGCTTGGTTGACGCACTTGCGCGCCAGTCGCGAAAGGTTACAACAATAAGGCTCGTCGCGGAAAACCGTGACGAGCCCTTTCCGAAGTGGCACAGACTTTAGTCTGTGACTTCTTTTTGTTCAGTGGACTCACAGACTGAAGTCTGTGCCACTAAACTAGCGCTGCGTGATCTTCACCGCCTGCGGTGAATAGTTCACCCGTCGCAACTCGCGCATGCGGCCTTCTTTCACGGTGCCTTCCACGAGTTCGTATCCGAGCAGCGCGATAATTCGGCCGCGCACAAACAGTGGGCGCGAGTTCCCGTACCAATCGACGCACGATGCGCGGCACGCGTCGTCCACGGCTTTCTCGGACTGCGCCCCGAGTTCGCCAATCTCTTCGAAGTGCAAACCGTTGTTGCGCAGGAAGAGAATCGCCGCCGAGTCCTGGAACAGGTGCTTGTAACCTGAACGTCCCGGCACACTGATGGGCAGACCGAGCACGCCCGAATTCGGTCCATCAGGCTTGTAAAAGAAACCATGACTGCGAAGCTCGCCTTGCGAAGCGCCTTTGCGAACGTACTCGTCGGCCACTTCCGGGGATCCGCCGAGACGAATCGCTGAGAAGCGCAGGTTGCTGCCGTCCGTGCCGACGACGATCGCGTCGGAGCCCAGCGCTTCGATCCGATCGACGCCGTGATTAACTTTCAATTCGCTCAGGTCGCCATCCGCGAAACGCACCGCGTAGAGGTTCGATTGCGGTTTGTTCTGCGGCGCGCCCCAGCCGCTGCCCGTGCCGTAGAGCAGGTAATCACCGACGAAACGATTCTGGAAAGTGTAGCCGGCGGGCTTCGGCAATCCGTGATAGTCCCACGAAGACGCGCTGTCACTGCCGTCATTGAAACTCGACACTGGCACGCGCAGCAGGGCGACGTCCCCCGCGGTTCGCTCAGCACCCCACATACCGTCGCCTGAGCCGTTCGATCGCACCAGCACGTTCAGGTGCTTGTCGCTGCTTTCAAGAAACGAGAACTGATCGACGGGACTGCCGGAAACACCGAGCGCACTCGGCCCTGTGCCATTGAGCGGCATGCGATAAACCATCGAACGCTCAACACTGCGTTGCCGGTTGTAAGACCACTCGGTCGTCCAAACGTAAACCGATTCAGGCGAGACATAGAACACGCGTCCCGGAGGTCCGAGCACTGCCGTTGCGTCACATTTGAAGTCGCTGGCGAGATCGCAGACCGTTACCGTGTGCAGCGCGAGCCCCGAGTTCGGATTGATCTCGCGTTCCGGACGATAGACGCGCGTCGCGGAAACGATGCGCTGGAATTCCTGAGGCGTGGCGCCCTTATGCCACTTGCGCACCGCTGGAAACGTGACGGTTGGATCTTCCGCGTATGGATTCATGTACAGCGGCGTGTAGAAGATCAACTTGCTGCCGATTAGACGGCTCGCATAGTTGCGCGATGAATAGTAATCGTTCGAACGCAAGTGATAAGTCGATCGATACGAAAGATTCCCGGTCTGATCGATGTTGAAGAGACCGACTTCCGTGCCGCCGCGTTCGTAGCTGTAACCAATCACGACGACGGTGTCATCTGACACGAGCATTTCGTCGTACCAGGTTGAGCGGGGATTGATCTCAGGCCCGAATGCGTCAACTGCCGAGATCGGCTTCAGGGCGTTATCGCCGACCGCAACGGTGAACAAACGGCCGCGTCGCAGCACGACGAGGTGATCGCCGTGCAGCTTGACGATGCCGCCTTCGTCAACGCCGGCGTGCTGAGTGTTCGTTACCGACTCGTCGTCCTTCGCGCCGGATTTATTCGCCTCGGCTGCGGGCTGCGCGCTCGGCGCGGGCGGCGGCGACATGGTAGAGAGGCCGCTGGACTCGGCGCGGCTGCGACGCGATGCCCGCTTTCGCTCTTCCGCGAGTTTTCGGAAGTAAGCCTTCATCTCATCTTCCGACGCGAAGGCGCGCATTGTCTTTTTGTCAGTCTTCTTGCCGGCCGCGGCCGTTTTGCCCGGCGTCCCGGTACAAGCGGCCAGCGCCGTAAGCACGAGCAGCGTAGCGGCCAGAGTGAACAGAAATGACGTCGCGGAAATTGCGAAAGTCCGGACGGGTCGGCTATGCGGTTTCATAGTTTCGATTTCTCCTTGCGGGCGCGTAATCATTTACAACCACTGGAAGAACGCCGCTACAGGCAGAACTTGCGTGGCTCGTCGCAAAACGGGTTAGCGAAACAGGTGACAGTTAACAGGCAGAAACGAGATTTTTCCTCCCCGCAGGCGGGGAGGGGACAAAGGGTGGGGTTGGGCGGCCCTTAACAACTCCCGGATAACTTTCCCCTTGGGAGCTTGCGCTATCCAACAAGACGGCCCCTCAACTTTTCAAACAAAACTTTCAAACAAAAAAATTGACACCACGAACGTGCATTAACTAACATGCTGCGTCCTTTCTTGAAGGTCGCCCGCTGAGTTGCAGTTCCTCGCCGAATTCAGCCGAAGCTCGGATTTTAAGTTCCACCCCTAACTCGGAGACGGAGAAGAACATGCACAAATTAGTTACCCCTGGCTTTGCCCGCTTGGCAAAAGCCTTCGGCACCGGTCTGTTCGCATTAGTGATGGCAGTTGGCGCCTTTGCCCAAACGCAAAGCACCACCGGAACGATTCAAGGAACCGTTCTGGATGAACAAGGTGGAGCGGTGCCCGGCGCGACCGTCGAGATTAAGAATCTCGCCACGAACACAACGCGCACCCTGACAACTGATGATGAAGGCCGGTTCGTGGCGTTGACGCTTCAGCCCGGCGCTTATTCGGTCACGGTCACCAAGCAGGGCTTCGCAATTGCCGAGGCGCCCAGGCTTGAAGTGATGGTCGGTCAGGCCCTCAACCTCCCAGTGGCGATGAAAGTTTCCGGAGTCGAAGCGCGCGTCACAATCACGACGACGCCCACCGTCGACACGGTGAAAACTGAATCCAGCACGACCTTGAATGAAACAGCTGTTAACAACACTCCGATTCTCGGCCGCAAATTTGAGGACCTGCTGACGCTGACTCCGGGAGTGAGCATCGTGCAAGGCCCGGATGGAGACGAGATCAATTTCAATGGGCAGCGAGGCGTCTTCAACAACGTCACCCTCGACGGCGGCGATTACAACAATGGCTTTTTTGGAGAGCAGCTCGGCGGGCAACGCGCGGCTATCGATGTGCCGCTCGACGCGGTGAAGGAATTTCAAGTCGTGGCGACCGGCGCTTCGGCCGAGTTCGGTCGTTCAGCGGGCGGCATTATTAACGTCATTTCAAAATCCGGCACCAACGACGTACACGGAAGCGCCTTCTATTTTCTGCGTCACGAGAATCTAAGCGCCAACACCGAAGATGGAAAGCCGCTTAAGGACTTTCTGCGTTCGCAATTCGGCGGCACCATCGGCGGTCCCATTCAAAGGGACAAGGCTTTCTTTTTCCTCTCGTTCGAAGGTGTACGCGAAAAACTCACCCGCGAAAACCTGAGCGTGCCGCTCGGGCCGGCGTGCGCGGTTACCAACCCGGTAATTACCAATCCCGCGCACGAAACAGCCATCAATGGTAGTGCGGAATGCCAACGCGTGGCATTGCTGAATTTCTTCCGCGCCAGCCGTAACCAGGAAGAAGGTCTGCCGACCGAACACAACATCAACAACAACGCGTTCCTTGGCAAACTGGATTGGGAACTTAACTCGGCGAACAAGCTTGCTGCTTCGTACAATTTTGACTACTCGAGGAACGAGAACCAAACCTTTGACGTGGCTACCTATGGCAATTCCGCAAACGGCATTGAAGGCCCGTCAAAAATCAACAACTTCAACTTCAATCTTTTCACCACCGTTTCGCCAACCAAGATCAACGAGGCGCACTTTTCTTATACGCGCGAGTTGCGACCCCGTTCAGCGGTGACCTCGAATGTGCCGGCCGACACGGCCATGGGATTTGCCACCACCTTCCGTTTCGGCCACCCCTTCTTCCTGAACCCGAATGTTGACGAACTGCTTTGGCGGACGCATGTAAAAGACAATTTCTCGATCGTGACGGGCAATCACAACGTCAAATTCGGTGGCGAGTGGCTGCACACTCAGAACGATCAGGTCTTTCGCGGGTTCTTTGAAGGGCGATACATTTTCGACAGCGTTGCCGGTTTTCTGCGATACGCCTCGCCGGCGGCAGCAGGCGGCTTTGGCCCTTCAGCGGCTGAATGTTTTAACGGGCCCACGTTCACGGGTTGGATCACCACTGCGGCTCCTTTCTCGCAGACATGCCCGGCCGGTAGTTCGGTTGGCGGTCCGCTGTTGCTTTTCCTTCAGGGCGCGGGACGAACCGGACCGGCAACAGACGCCGCCGGCGCTTCGAGTATCAAGAATGAAGACTACGCGCTGTTTGCGCAGGACAGATGGCAGATTAGATCGAACTTCACGCTTAGCTACGGCTTGCGTTGGGAGGCCCAGATATTCCCTGAGCCTACGGTCGCACCTTCGGATACTGCTTACGGTATGTTCTTGAGTGATCCGCGATTTCCTTCCGATGGAACGCTGCATAGCCCGAAGAAGCAGTTTCAGCCGCGCGTGGGGTTTGCGTGGGACATCGGCAGCAACGGAAAATCTGTCCTTCGCGCCAGTTATGGAATCTATTACGGCAGGCAAAACATGCTCACGCAGGTAGGGTCAATCACCACCAATGGCGTACAGCAGCAGACGATCGCCGGAGGCCTTTTCGCGAATCCCTTTGTTCGTCCGACCTGGCCCGGGCTGGTGACGCCGACC
>DASUTF010000198.1:0-3801 GCA_036374695.1 Pyrinomonadaceae bacterium | reverse complement strand
GGCTTCGCCGCGAATGGAGATGCGTCGCTGCGAATCGGCGCCGAAAACTTCTACTTCCTGAATCAGACACTCTTCAGGCGCTCCGGTAAATTTTTTAAGTCCCGTTGCGTCCCGGCCTTCGCTCGTAAGCAAGTCGGCATCGAACGCGAGTTCCGTGCGGTCGGCGCTGTTCACATCGTCGCCCTCCATCTCGGCAATTGCGACGCCCTGCGGCAGAAGATTCATCTCACCATCGAGATAGATCGTCCACAAAAATCCTATGTCGAGCAGCAGGTGCGCTGCCTCGCCGGCAATTGTCCACCCGAGCACGGTCGCGCCCAGAATGTGTTTGATGACGTGATCCTGATGTGTTGATGTTTCGGCTTCGGTCCAGTTCATGGGTGACAGTGTACTCGATTACAGAACCGCGAGCGGTAGCGAGCGGGATCAAAAGCCCGTTCCAGCTATCGGGGGCGCTTTATCCCGCTCGCTAACGCTCGCGGTTCTACAGACATATTCGCGCTTAAAGCTTCGCGAGGATTCCTTTCCACCTGACCCAGGCGTCGTCGCGCGCTTTGCGATTGGCGCGATACATCGTGATTGCCTTGTCGTAGTCCTCTTTCGCTTTCTTGTCGGCGGCTTCGTCGCCGGTCGTCGCAGGCGCTTTCGGTTCGGGCGCGTTTGGCTCGCCGGCGCGCATGAATCCGTGGCCGGCGCCGGCATAAGTCACCGGGTCATAATGCTTCTTCAAAGCCTTCATCGCTTCGACCGCCGGTGGAATCGTGGCGTTCACACGCATGTCGTTCTCGGCATAGAAGCCGTAAACCGGTGCGTTGATGCGCGTTAATCCGGCCTGGTCAACAGCGAAAGGCTGGCCCTGCGCGTTACTGCCCGGCGTGGTGCCGTAGAAAACGAACGCGGCTTTCAAGCTGGGCCGATTCATAGCAAAGCGAAATGACTGGGTGCCGCCCCAGCAGTAACCGGCAACCGCTACCTTTCCGTTTGCCGCCGGCAACTTTGCCACGTAGTCCGCCACGGCGTTCAGGTCAGCCGTAATTTGATCCGGCGGCAAGTCGCGAATCGCCTGCCCGACCGCGTTCCCGCCTTTGGTGGCAACGTCGGCCGTGCCGCCACCGTTGGGCCCCATGCCGGACAAAAGATCGGGCGCAATCGCGATATAACCGGCCTCAGCCAATTCGTCCGTGAGTTGCTGCACCCAGTCGCTCAAGCCGTTGATCTCGTGGATCACCACTACGGCCGTCGCTTTCTTTTTCACTTCGGGAAAGATGACCAGGCTATTCACTTCCCGATTGCCGTACTTCACCTTCACCCATTCGCGGTGTCGCGGAGACTTTGCCAGTTGGGCCTTGGCCCAATCCTGAGTTACCTCGGGCACGTTCGCGACGTCCACCACCGGCGAGTGATGATGCGCATCCATGTGTTGAGCCGCAGCGCGGTCAACCGCAAAAAAAACTGAAAAGGCGACCGCAAGCACGGTCAACGGCAGACTGAGAATCCGGTGAGACATTTTAGTGTTGGTTGTTTGCATGGCTTTGGTGTTTTACCGCTTGAATCTGCCTCCTACAAAATATTTCTGCCAGTTTTGGTAGCCATCGCGATAACCGCGCAGAAAGCCATCGCGATAAGCCATTCGGTACGCATCGCGGCTGCCTTTGCTCGAGCGATAGCCGTCCGTCCCGCTCTTGTAAAAGTGTGAACGTTCGGGATCGTACGTCTGTCCGCGCCGGCCGTCATTCGCGCCGGTGTAAAGTCCATCGTTGTAACCGCGGTCGTAGGCGCTGAGACTGTCGTCCTGATCGTAATCGGGATAACTAGCCGCGCTGTACGAGATCGTGTCGTCATACGCCGGCACCTGGTAACACTCGTCACCTCGATAATGACGATGGCCGCGCCGATCTCCATGGCGATCCCGCCAACGGCCCCGATCGCCACCCCGATCACGATCTCGCCCGTCTCGACCACCTCGATTACCGCCTCCGGGATTGCCGCCACCGGGATTGCTGCCGCCCGGACCAGTGCCGTCCGGAGTTGACGTGCGCGTGCGGCCTGGAACCACTATGTCACCCGACTCAGTTTCAATCACACGATCGCGTCGATTACCGCTGCCATCACCGGACATTGTTCCGCGGACCCGGCCGCCGTCTTCGTTAACCGGGCGGTCACTCTCGTTTCGGCGATTATCGTTATTGCGGCTCGACGACCCGCCGTCATAGTTTCGACTACCGCCGCTGTTCGGTGCTGGATCAGAGCGCGGGGCTACTGCCGGAGGACTCGAGGGCGGTTCAGAACGTGGTGACTCCGCTGGCGGACTGGGAGGTGGATCGTTTCGCGGTGCTTCTGCCGGCGGACTCGGCGGCGGTTCAGGTCTTGGACTTTCTGACGGAGGACTCTCAGGAATGGGTTTCGTATCCTGTGCCGACGCGATGGCCGGCGTTAATAACGCGACGCAAAACAGAACTACCGTTAACAAGCTCAGCCTGACTATGAGTGATTTCATGTGCACCTCCGGGCGTGACGAGACAGAGCCTAAGTTGTCGAGGAGAGCCAACGTGATTAGCGAGGCGATTATACGCCGCCCTTAGCAACGCGCAACACGAAAGTTAAGCACTCGGAACTACTATCCGCGAACGTTGATGCCAAGCGCGCGCATGCGCCGGTAGAGGTGACTGCGATCGATGCCCATCAGTTCGGCCGCGCGCGAGACATTGCCGTCGGCTTCATCGAGTTTCCGCTGAATGAACTCACGATGATACGCGTCGCTGGCTTCCTTGAAAGACGGAAAGCGGTAGGAAGAAGCGGGCGGCTCGGCGCTGCCGAACGCGGGCAAGTCTTTGACGCCGATGCGATGGTTCGTGTGCATGATCACGATCCGTTCGACGGTATTACGTAGTTCGCGCACATTGCCTGGCCACGAATAGCTCTGCATTGCTTCGATGGCCGCCCGGTCAAAACGCGGCGGCTTCTTCGCGTAGCTCTTCGCGAAACGTTGATTGAAGTGCTCCACGAGCAAAGGCACATCTTCCAGGCGTTCGCGCAAAGGCGGCACTTCGAACGGAATGACGTTCAAACGAAAGTACAAGTCACTGCGGAAAGCGCCCTTTTCGATCTCTTCATCGAGCTTCTTGTTCGTCGCCGCAATCACTCGCACGTCCACGCTGACCGGCGTGTTGCTGCCGACCGGCTCAAATCTCTGTTCTTCGAGCACGCGCAGAACTTTGGCCTGCACGTTCGCGCTCATGTCTGAAACTTCGTCCAGAAAGAGCGTCGCGCCGTCGGCCAGTTCGAACTTCCCCTTCTTTGCCGCGGTGGCGCCCGTAAACGCGCCTTTCACATGTCCAAACAATTCCGACTCGATCAACTCTTCGGGAATTGCGGCTGAGTTAATTTCGATGAAGGGCGCCGCGGCGCGACGCGACTGCGCATGAACGGCGCGCGCGACCAACTCTTTACCGACGCCGGATTCGCCTGAGATAAGCACGCGCCCATCGGTCGGCGCGACCACCGCGATCTGCTTTCGCAGCGCGCGCATCGCGACCGACTCGCCAATCATTGCGTACTCCTCTTTAAGCTCGGCGGCGAGCGACTGATTGGTGATTTCGAGGCGTCGCTGACGCAACGCATTGCGCACCGTCAACACCGTCTTTTCGATCGAGAGCGGCTTCTCGATGAAATCGAACGCGCCGAGTTTCGTTGCGCGCACCGCGGTCTCAACATTTCCGTGGCCTGAAATAATCACGACCGCCGCGTCACAGTTGGCCTCGCGCATTTTCTGCAACGTCTCGAGCCCGCTGATTCCCGGCA
>DASUTF010000197.1:0-45006 GCA_036374695.1 Pyrinomonadaceae bacterium | reverse complement strand
CCGCGCTCTTCTATCTTCAGCAGGTTTGCTCGGGCCTGGCCCACGCACACGAATCAGGCGTCATCCATCGCGACATCAAGCCGCAGAACCTTCTGCTCACGGCCGATCACCAAATCGTCAAGATTGCCGATTTCGGTGTGGCGCGCATGGAAGCCTCGGAAGGCGTCATCACGCGCGTCGGCACAAACATCTACGCCGCGCCGGAACACAGCCCGCTTCTGCAAACTTCGCAACTAGGCACGGCGTCGCTGTCCAGCGAGCGGCTGACGCCGGCCGCGGATATCTATTCGCTGGCCAAGACTGCCTACACACTGATCTGCGGGTTGCCTCCGCGCAGATTCGCGCACGAACCCGTCACCGAGCTGCCTGAACATTTAGCGAGCAAACCCTGGGCGGAAAGCCTGCTCGCGGTATTCGAGCACGCCACGCAGACGCGGCCCGACCAGCGCTACCAAACGGTGCAGGAGTTCTGGGACGAATTGAGTGACGCGATGCTGCCTCCGACGCGCGAATTACATGCGGTTGAAGCGCCCCGCGCAGTTACGTCAGATCTGAATCTTGCCGCGGTGGCCACGGCCGCGCCGCCCCGGCCCCGATTCGAAAGTTCGCAGGAGCTGCGTGAAGAGCCGGCGGCCAACGGCGCTCGCCCGCGCATCGTCGTTCCGATCGCCAATAAGAGCGTGCCGGCGCCCATAGCGACCGCGGCGCCAACTTTCGGCGGGGTTCAGCAGCAACCCGGCCGTGTCACGGTCGCCGTTCAGGGCGGCGGTCAAAAGCCCGCTCAGGTCGAACCGGCGCCAAAGCGCCCAAACCGGCTGCGGGCGATTCTCGTCTCCCTGGTCCTGATTATCGCGTTCGCCGGAATGCTGCTCGCGACCCGAAACTACATTCGCAATCGCTGGGCACGGCAAACGACCCAACAAACCAGCCCCATCGGACGTGAAGCTTTGACCACAACTGATCTAAACTTGCGCGCCGGCCCCAGTTCCGCTAACGATCGGGTGGGTTTGGCGGCGGCCGGTTCGCGCGTCAAGGTTTTGAGCATCAGCGGCAGCAATCCCAACTGGTACGAAGTCCAGGTGCTTGAGCACAGTAGCCCCAAAACCGATCCAAGCTTTTCGGACCGCGGTTGGGTAAACAGGCAGTATCTGAAGTTTGAGTGAATGGTGAATAGACACGGCCGCGATTGCGACTTCGTCTATTTACCATTTACCATTTACTATTCACTAACGCATGAGCCTAATTGAATCAATCCGCCGCTGGATCGACGGCGAGACCACGGACGACATCCTCGAAGAAGTTGACGAGCAGGCGCTTCCGCGTCGCGCTTCGGAAGAGTTTCTGGTGAAGATCGCGCGCGAGGTTGAAGCCGTGATGCAGCGCGAAATGTTCACCCCGCCCGGCGGGCCGACTTACATTCCGCGCGAATACATCGTTTACCTCAGCAACGAAGACGACCGCGACTGGCAAGGCGACAAGCGCCGTGGCCTCGAACAGGGCTTGTTCCACGTCCTGTCTGAGCGGGCGCGCGAACTCGCCGGTTCGCACAACCTGCAAACCAAGTCGTTCGCGATTGAGCTGCGCGTCGATGGCACTTTGAACAAGAACGAGTTTCGGGTACAGCCCGTGTGGGACGAATCCGAAGCCGGTCACACGATGGTGACCGTCCGGCCCGCATCACTGACCCCAACGACATCGGGTACGGCGCCCGCGCCTGAAGTCACAGCGGAGGTTGCGGCTCAGGGTGAATCGGAAGGCGGCGAAGTCACTGTTGTTCGTCCGCGCGTTGTTGAGCTTTATTCGATCGAGTTGTGGCGAGAGGGCGTGCGCCAGTCAGTCGTCCCGATCACGAAACCCGAGATCACAATTGGCCGCGGATCAAAATCAGTGTCTGTCGATTTGCCTTTGAAAGGCGATCCCGAAATCAGCCGCGTGCACGCCACGCTGACGCTCGACGATCAAGGCCGCTACTGGCTGACACCCAAAGGCCGCAACCCCACGTTAATCTCCGGCCGCGAACTGCCTCGTGAACAGCGCACCGTCGTCCAACCCGACGAGAAGATCGCCATCTGCGCCTACACCTTGCGCATCCAGCCGAAGTAGAGAGTGCGTGTCAGAACCGCGAGCGGTAGCGACCGGATCCGGAATCAACATTTAGACTTCATCCCGATTTCCTGAGTCCGCGAAGCGGACGACAAGCATAAAGCCTGGGGCGTAAGCCCCAGGACAACGTGAAAAGGAATTTCCAGCCCGCACAGCGGGCGTCAGCGCCTTGCTAAATTCCGTTACTGGACGCCCGTGATACTGTCGGTTTGTGCCCGACTCCTACACTAATCTCCTGTATCACATCGTCTTCTCCACAAAGGATCGTCAACCTCTTATCACTCCAGACTACGAAATCAGGCTTCATGAATACATGGGCGGCATTCTGCGTAATGCGGGCGGGATCTCTTTGGCACTGAACGGCACCGAAGATCACGTTCACCTACTGGCAAAACTGCGGCCCGATCGAGCCGTCTCGGATCTGCTCAGAGACCTAAAGTCTAATTCGTCGGGTTGGCTTCATGATGTGTTCCCGAAATTAGAAGACTTTTCGTGGCAACGAGGATACGGCGCATTTACCGTTAGTTATTCAAATGTAAGCGAAGTCCGGAATTACATTGCCCATCAGAAAGAGCACCATCGTAAAGTCTCAGCCCGAGATGAGTTCATTCGAATCCTGCGGGCTAATGCAATTGAATTTGACGAGAGATTTATTTGAACCGGCGCTCTACCGCCCGCTCCGCGGGCTGTTTAATTTCTCACGCGCGTGTTCTTGGGGCTAACGCCTCACGTGACGCCCATTAATAGAAACAATTTAAGCCCGCGTAGCGGGTGGCCGAGCCGGTCGAAATCTCTACGTCTACCTCCCGCTCCGCGGGCTGTTCGATTTCTTGCGCCGGTTCCTGGGGCTTACGCCCCAGGCTTTATGCTGAGCACCTGCTCCGCAGGCGCCGGTTTTCTTGACCCCCAAAAGCCGCAACCCCACGTTAATCTCCGGCCGCGAACTGCCTCGTGAACAGCGCACCGTCGTCCAACCCGACGAGAAGATCGCGATTTGCGCCTACACGCTCCGCATCCAGCCGAAGCTTTGAGACCAGCTGCGTGTCGCTATCCCAAATAGATGTACTCATTGTGCTTCTTGCGTTGCGCTTGGTGATTTCTGCTTGCCGCGGGTTTTTGGGAATGGTTTAAGGCTACGCCTCTTTGGGGCGAGAGCTATCCGTTCAGGGCGGACCCGAGCTTGGCGTCAACTACTCAGCTGCGAAGAAAACTTTGGGCGGGCCGTGTCTTAACTCACGTTGACACAGAGAGGCTGAGGTTAATTTATGAAGAATAAGAGTCCACAAAACATAGGAATCCATAACAACCGAATGACGCGTTGTTCGAAACGCCCGGAACCGATTGACCATAAGAAATATAGCCCAATAGTCGAAAGGAAAACGAAAGCAATCAAAAAGAAGTGCCAATAAGAAAAACTACTGATTGCAATCGGTAATAAAAGGGATCCGGCAACCAACTGCAATCCAAAGCCGAGCTTGGTAGTAGCAGCAGGACCGATAATCATTGGGACTGTTACTATTTCTCCCTTGGCGTCACCCGTTACGTCTCTAATATCCATTAACCATTCTCTTCCTATGATGAAACTGCAAGCGGCAATGGGCAGCAAAACATAAATCATAGGATAGTCGAAAACTATCACCGAGAACAGTAGTGGCATCGAAGAAACTGTTGCGGTCAAAAATGTCTTTGATAAACTCAGATGCTTTACAAAAATGTTATACGATGTCATTCCTGAAATGCAGACCAAATACAAAATGAACTCAATTTTGGTTCGAGAAAAAACAAATGTGCCTAAGAAGCCAGAGGCAATCAAGACTATCCCATACCACAGAACGAAATTGGCAGACAGCTTCCCTGATGGGATCGCCCGATAAGGTTTATTCAATTTATCTTTTTCTATATCGCAATAATCGTTCAACGCAAATGCACCTATTGCAGAAAGAAAAAATGGCAGGGCGGAAAAACAAGATCGCCAAATCCCGACTCCACGATAAAGGGAGGGTAGGGCGACCGCTAAACCTAACAAAGTCGAAGGAACAACCCTTGAAACGAATAGAATCCCGACGAAAACCTTTGAAAAATACCGTATCACGCGTTTAATTAATCGTTTTGCAAAAATAGATAATCGATTGTGCCAAAGTTCTGTGATTGCACAAAGTATGATGCAGATACCATAGAAGCTCAGCGTCATTTCACCCTTGTAACGGTTTATTGAGTCCTTCTCCGCGAATAGAGTAAGGACTAAATAAAGACCAACGTAGGCAACAAAACACATACCGCTCAGGATACGCGTAAAATTGATCCTTTTAGTAAGGACCAGAAGATCGTTTGGTTCTTTGTCTCCTCTTCTTCGCATATGTTCGCGCCTAAACAATCCCTGGACAGTGTAAAAAGTGCAAGCACCAAAACCGAAAACGGGAGTGAGACCTACAAGTTCGGCAAGGAAGTGGTCAGTTGGTTGAGTATCAAAAAACTTAGTAGAGACCAGAAAGACCAAAAAGGACAACACCATTCCCGCTTTCAAATATCCCCACTTGAAGGTTCTGAGTGGCTTGCCAAGGCCAAATAAATACCAAATCAAGAAAGCAAAAAAAGCATGTATGCCAAAGCCAAGAAGAAAATACCCTCCATACGGACTCAGAATAAAAAGAATGGGGACGATCCAAATAATTACTATTAGGAAACTAAGAGTTCCTGCGGAATATTGAAACGTTTTTTGATCCACAAACGGCGTAGGCGGATGATCTGGTCTTAAAGAAGCGCGTCGGCGCTCTTCGACTTGAGATGTAACCACCCAGGCTTCGAAGACCGCCATGTAAATGGAAACCGCTACGCACAGCATCATCGTATAAAAATTCTCTCCAAGCGGTATGGGTTTGATTGTTTTTACTAGAACTACCACGAGCGTAAACACGAAAAAAATTACGGCCATGGACTTAACAAAGACCCTTCGCTCCAGTCCGGATAACCAGTCAACAAAAAAGAGAAATGTGATTGCCGCAACGGGAATTAAGGGCGATAACGAAACTGATAACTGGGAAAAAGTATATCCATAGTAAAGACTAAACCCGATTGATAGAATGACAGCCCAGAAGAGCTGATGCCTCAAAGCGCGTGTGCTCTCTATGCGTAGGCGCTTTACGAGAAAGTGTCCATAATAGGCATACATACCTGCGTGAATTACAAAGGCTGAGATAAGCCATGGCGAGTATGTTTTAACGAGAACAGAAGCAAGCACCATTAAAAAAAGCGGCGCTAGGAAAGCGGCTGGAATAACAAAAGTCCATAAGGCAATTCTCCAGAGTTCCACCGACGGCTTTGCTTTATCAGAATCGGTCGACTCTTCCGGATTAAATCGAATCGTGTAACAAATGAAAAAACAGGCCGAGGCAAGCGCGGGAATTATTAATACGCCTAAATCACTTGAAACGAGATCTTTATATTCTTTGATTTCTTTTATCTGAATGACATAGCCAGCATAAATGGCGCATAGCGACATAGCCGCGTATTTCAGTCCTTTCCACCAATAAGCAAGTACTATTCTCATAGAACAGTTTCCTTACAACTCAAGAAGATTAATAAGTTACGGTAAATCTCACGCTGGAGGCTGTTGTCAACATTAAGCTTGGGGCGTGAGCCCCAGAATCGCAATCGTGAAGAAGAGAAAGAACCCACGAAGCAAGTGACAGAGGGCTTTGATCGTCTTCGTAAACGGACTCTCAACATCTGCCGCCGGCTCTGCGGCACATCCCATTCCTAACAAAAGGTACTGGGCTTCTGCATAGCCGCCGATCTCGCCGCGGGTTCTAATTTCGTCAGGGCGTTTCATGGCACGCTTACTTTGTGTCGCGATAGCGATTTCCTGTAAATATCGAGGAAGGCCCAACCCGTCGGCTTCAGCAAGCTCCTTCAATCTGCCTGCACTTGATCATCAATTCGGTGACGGCCATTTGTTACCTCGAGCCTTCCGACTAATCAGGTCATCAGGGCGCCCTTCCTAGCCACGTAAGCCTATATACTTCTGCTTGAAGACAGGCTGCCGAATTCTTGGACTGGGTTTTACGGCAGTTGATAAGAAACGGCGCGGATTCTAGCACGAATCTCAGCTAGCAATGCAAGAGTTTGTTTGCGGCTGGCCTCTGTGGGCTCTAATGCTCGCGCCTGGGGCCGCGCCGTACGCCGACGAGAATTGTGCTACTTTCTCCGCAACAATGAAGAAACGAAAACTCGGCAACAGCGGCCTCGAAGTGTCGGCGCTCGGGCTGGGCTGCATGGGGATGAGCATGTCTTACGGCAAGACGCCGGACCGGAACGAGATGCTCGCTCTGCTCCGCGCGGCGTTTGAGCGCGGGATCACTTTCTTCGACACGGCTGAGGTCTATGGTCCCTTCACGAACGAAGAGCTTGTCGGCGAAGCCCTGGCTCCCATTCGTGACGAGGTGGTAATCGCGACAAAGTTTGGCTTCAAACTCGATCCCACGGGCGAGAAGACCTGGGCGGGCGTGGACAGCCGGCCGGAACACATCAGGGAAGTTGCCGAATCCTCACTCAAGCGCCTTAGAACTGATCGCATCGATCTGTTCTATCAACATCGGGTGGACCCGAACGTGCCGATCGAAGACGTCGCCGGCGCGGTGAAAGAGCTGATTCAGGAAGGCAAGGTGAAACACTTCGGGATGTCTGAGCCTGGCATGCAGACGCTGCGCCGCGCGCACGCGGTCCAACCCGTCACCGCCCTGCAGAACGAATACTCTTTGTGGACGAGAACGCCTGAGAAGGAAGTCTTGCCGGTGATCGAAGAACTCGGCATCGGGTTCGTTCCGTACAGTCCGCTGGGCAGAGGTTTTCTCACCGGCAAGATGGACGAGACAACCACGTTTGAACCGAATGACTTTCGCGCGAAGCTACCGCGGTTTACGCCGGAAGCGCGAAAAGCGAATCAGACGTTGATCGATCTCCTGCGTTCGATTGGAGAGCGAAAGCATGCGACGCCGGCGCAGATTGCGCTTGCCTGGCTCCTGGCACAGAAGCCCTGGATCGTTCCCATCCCCGGCACGACGAAACTGCATCGGCTGGAAGAAAACATCGGCGCTACGGAAATCGAGTTGACGGCTGGTGACCTGCGCGAGATTGATGAAGCGGCGGGGAAGATAACGGTGCAAGGCGCGCGCTATCCTGAAGCGCTTGAACGGCTGACGGGAATCTGAACTGTTGCCACAACTTTAACTTGCGCAACAAGTGTGAGCAATCTCATAATTGACGCACGAACTGAGAAAGAGATTGTGTTTGCAGTGCTACAATGGCGCCAATGCAAAGCCCATTAACAGAAGCAGCAAGAAAGCTCAGCATCCCGGACCGCATTCTTCTTGTTGAGGAAATCTGGGACACAATTGCCGAAGAGAACCAGGCGTTCGAATTGACTGCGGCACAGCAGCAGGAACTTGACCGCCGCCTCGCGTCAGTGAGTGTTAACCCCGGTCAAGGGCGCACTTGGGATGAGATTAAAGCTGAATTCATGAAGTCTCGGTAGAGCAAATGATCATTCGGTTCACTCCCGAAGCCGATGCCGAACTCGCCGAAGCCCGCCAGTGGTACGCTCGCCAACGCGACAATCTTGATGCTGAATTTATGCAGAGCATTGACGATGCGCTGAAACGTATCGTTACTAGTCCTAACCAATACCCGGTTGTTTACCGAACGCTGAGGCGTGCTGTCGTTCGCCGCTTTCCGTTCGCGGTTTTCTATGAGTTTGCAGCCGATGAAATTCAGGTTATTGCTGTTTTCCATTCACGGCGCGACCCTCAGAGATGGAAGTCTCGAGTACCTTGATAAGTAGCGTCTTCGCGCCTACTGAAAACTAATCCTGATTCTTAAGGGCGCCCCGGATATTCAGCCCTGCCAACGCGAACTGAAGAACGACCAGCGCGTAAGCGGCATCAGCTACTCCCCAGATAATCCAAAGGACGTTGCTTAAGAGGAAAAGCCAGAAGCCCCAGTTGCGCTTGAACTTCCTTTGCGACGCGATCATCCACGCCGCGAAGACAGTGATGACCATCGCCGGCCATTGAATCCAATCAATTAAACCCATGGAGATTTTCTTGGGAGCTAGTGACCGGTTGTGGCGGCCATCGCGCCGCCGTCGAACTCGGTTAACATTTGGTTGAGCAGGGGTGTCACCGCTTCGACGTTTTCGTAGTTTCGATTCAGCAGGTTCAGCAGGCGACGCTCTTTCCTGCCTTCAATCTCGTTGAGGAAGGCCCGGCAGAAGGCGCAGACGACGGCCGGATCGAATTGGGTGCCGGTGTTGGCGCGGAAATCCATCAGCACATCTTCAAGCGGGAGCTTCTTTCGATAGGGACGATCGGTCGTCATCGCATCAAACGAATCGGCGAGCGTGACAATCTTTGCGCCCGCGGGAATCTGATCGCCTTTCAAGCCGTCGGGATAGCCTGCGCCATCCATGCGTTCGTGATGATAACGAGCCATCAGAGGGATGTCGGCGTAAGGATGCGAAATCGGCGCGAGGATTTCATAGCCCGCGGCCGGGTGCCTGCTCATCTCGGCTGAATCTTTCGCGCTGAAACGTTCCGGCGAATTAATGACGCTGAGGTCGACGATTAACTTGCCTATGTCGTGAAGGTAGCCGGCGATGGTGATGCCCTCGACCTCGTCTTCGCCCCAGCCCATCTCGCGCGCGATCACTTCGCTGTACTTGCCGACGCGCACCGAATGGCCTTGCGTGTAGCGGTCCTTCATATCGATGGCGGCCGCGAACGCGCGCACCGTTTCTTTGTAGATAGTGCGCAGGCCGTCGTACAGCCGCCGGTTTTCTTCCGCCTTGCGCTTCACTTCCCCGAGCAGGTGATGGCTGTTGATGCCCACCGCGATGTGACGCGCGAGCGCGCTCAACGTCTCCAGATCTTCTTCGGTGAACTTTTCGCCGCTGGCTTTTTCACCCAGCAGCACCACGCCAATCAATCTTTCATGAACAACCAGCGGCAGCAGCAATTGAATTTCCGCGGAAGCAAACAGATTCTGGTGCTCTTCCATAAAGCGCGCCGCTTCAGCAGTCGCATCCGCCAATGTCAACGAGGCGCCAGGGCTGGCCAGCTCGCGGGCGTGTTCGCGGGCGATTGGGATTTCCGTGTCCGGCGTTTGCTCCAAACCGCGCGCGGAGATCACGCGCAGAGTGTCGCCCTGGCGGTCGTACTGTGCGACAGCGCCGCGCCGAATCGCCACGGACCCGAGCAGCAGATGAAAAGACGAGCGCAGCATCTCTTCGAAGTCCGCGGTATTGGCAATCTCCTGACCGAGATCGGCCAGGGCTGCAAAGGTGTGGAGGAGTCTTTGGTTGTTAGTTTCCATTGATAGTTAAAACTTGGTGTTTCTTTGCGTCTTGGCGCCTTGGCGCGAAAACGACCAATAAACGAATCACGCAAAGGCGCTAAGACGCAAAGGATCGCAAAGAGCTACGATCCGCTTGCTATTCCGACGCCTCGGGATTCTTTGTGCGGTTCAATCCACGACAACGCCTCACTCTCATCGGCCGCAATGCGAACGTGCTTTGTCAGGCCGAGCATCTCAAACAAACTGGCTGACTGAGTATTCACGTCACAAAAAATTAGCCGAGCGTGGCTTTGCTCGGCCGCGTCGATGACGCCCATGAGAATTGAGACGCCGATACTGTTTACCAGTTCGGTGTCCCGAAAATTGATGACCACTGCCTGGCGGCCCGCTTCGAGCTGGTTCTTGCACTCACGCTCAATGCGTTCGCCGCTCAGCTTGTTCAGGTAATCGCTGGCGTAAATGATCGCTGTGTTCCCGACACAGCGCGCCTGTACCGGAGTCACCCCCGCGGTTTCCATCTTCAGTAAGCCCCCCTCTTACTGTGGCACAGACTTCAGTCTGTGTTGCTCCGGTGAAGTCACAAACTAAAGTCTGTGCCACTCACCGAATGTATTTCGTCATCTTCAATTGAGTGCCGTCGTCAACCCGCTCAAATTCGACTTCGTCCATTAAACTGCGGATGAGTTTCAATCCCCACCCGCGACGACTTTTCCCGTCTCCGTTCGCGCCGCCGTTGTTTGGAACACCTGCCGGAACGACGCCCCGGCTCGCCACTGTAACGACCAATTTATCATCTTCCACACGAAATCGCTGATAAATCTTCCGATCCGGACTGAGGCTGTGCTCGGTTGCGTTGATGCATGCTTCGACCAGCGCGAGCTTGATCTGATTGATCGCTTCCGGTTGAAAGTTAACGCGTCGCGCAATCTCTTCCACGGCACGAGCGGCAATCAACTCGGTATCGGTGCCCATCGGAATTACCATCTCGTATTCATCCGATGTCTTTTCGGACTTGGTTGGTTCAGGCTGCAGACGTGAGGTCAACAGTTCGAGTTGCCGCCGGCTTGAGCTGTATGCGTCGTGCTGCCGGAGAACTGCTGACGCGTCCTCAGAAAAGCCTTCGGGACTAACCAGCCACAAGCGTGTGCGGCCGAGATTCGCTTCGCGAGCCAGCTGCTCCAGACGATCGATCCATTCTTTTGTAACTTCTTCGCCGGCCTCGAGCTTCGATTCAACTTCCGCCGCCAGCCACACGATCTCGTGTTCATCGTTGTAATCGGCCCCTTCGAAGCCGTGGCCAATCGCGCATCGTCCCTCTTCCGTGCGCACCGCAGTGGCCAGCACGGAGCAGTCCTCGGCAGAGACAATTTGCGGCAGCCGCACGATGTCCGGCTCGGCGTCGAGTGCGGCATTGACGGTTTCGGTATCCACGCCCGTGTGCGACTCGGCGAAACGATCGTATTGAAACAGGCTGGCCGGGACCGTCTGACAATTGAAGCGCGCCAGGATGTCTCGCAAACCGAGCGCAGCTTCGCGCCGGTACTTGCGACGCATGGTTTGCGGCGCGCGCTTCAGCGTACTCAGCAACGTATTCGCCACTACCAGCGCGCGCTGCTCGCCGGCGACTTCAAGCTGATACTGTGCGTGCAAATAGTCCATCCAAACCGGCGGTTCGGAATTCAGCTCGATGGTTGCGCCGCTCGAGTTTGCCAGTTCATGAACGTGCAGTGCGTCGATGATTCGTTCGAATTCTGCACCTTCGACCCCGAGTCTTTTCTTCCAGGTCCACACGGACGCTTTGCGCGTTTCGCTCAAAGCGGATTCGTACAGCACCCGCACCAGCGTGCGGCGAGTTTGCGCCTGCGGAGCTACCTGATTAAGCAAGCCGGCGAAGTGCCGATGGATGCGACCGCCGAGCAGCTCGTCCACGTAAAGCCGCTGGCATTCAAGGAAGCTGGTGAGCGACACGCGCTTTTCACGCGCGGCCTGCGCCAGAGCAGCAAGGAAGAAGGGGCTGCCATGCACCTGCTGGACGATCAGGTCGCGAGTCTGTTCGTTGCTCTGCACGCCAATGCTCCGCGTGAGCGCGTCAAGCAACATGTGCGCGTCGTCCTCAGCCAGATAATCCAACCGAATTATTTCGTCCGCATCCAGGTCCGCGCCGGCGGCGTGAATCGCGTTCGGCATTTGCCGCCGCAGCCCCGCCATCGCTACAAAAGGAGTACGTCGCAGGAAAGTCTGCGTTAATTCTCTCGCTAAAGGACCGGCGTCCGATTCATCCGCCAGCGGCAAACAATCTATCAGCGGAAGCAGCGGTCGCCTGGTGGCCGCCGCAAGCTTCTGCGGCGCCTGCAGGCAGAAGCGAAGAAACGACAGCTCGTCGGCGGACGTCTTTTCTCTTGCGAATGATTCCAGCAGCGAGGTAATTGCTTCGTAATCCGTAGGGAGAGCCGCCTCAGCTACGTCCTCGGCAGTCAGTGCAGTCGTCAGCAGCGACGGGTCAACCCGACGATACGCGACATATTGCTGCAGAAATGTCCGGAAGAAATCGGCCCCAACATCGACAAGTTTTCCCTCATTAGCCCGAAAGGAAAAATGAATTGGCGCCGCCGGAGTGCGTCTGAAGAATAATTCGTCGTATGCCTGTCTTAGAAATTCCGAGCCGCCCGCATTGGGCGCCGCCAACAACAGAAGCTTCCGTTCATTCGGTTGCGACGAGTAGCTGATGAGTCGATGCAGCTCAGCATCGCGGCCGACAAATTCGTCCCGCGCCAGCTTCGCAAGAATGCGTTGATGACTCATCGTTAAATTACTTCGCCGAGTAGCCCAGCCTCAGCCTGTGATTTCAATCGGTACGCACGCCGCCGGCGTGCCATATACCATGTCCGCTGAGAGCACGCCAGAGGCGTGCGTACCGAAACACAGACTGAAGTCTGTGCCACTAGGGATTAACTCATCGCGCCCTGATATGCATACGCACGGTTCTTACCGTGACTCTTCGCGTGATACAACGCGCGGTCGGCCGCCCGGATAATTGCTTCGGCGGAATCGATTGACGAAGACAAAGACGATAGGCCGATGCTAATCGTCACGGCGCCCTGCGGCTGCAAATCTCCGTGCGGAAACTTCGTTGTCATGACTTGCCGCCGCAAGCGATCGGCGATGGCGCCGGCTTCTTTCAAAGTCGTTTGCGGCAGAAGAATTGTGAACTCTTCGCCGCCGTAGCGCGACGCGACGTCGGCCTTCCGCAAAGTCGAGCGCAGGCACTGCGCCGTTATTTCCAGCGCGCGATCACCGGCTTGATGACCGTTGCGATCGTTGTAGAGCTTGAAATCGTCGATGTCAATCATCATCAGACTCATCGGAAATTCGTAACGCTTCGAACGATTTAGTTCCTCAGACAAACGCGCTTCCATGTAGCGGCGGTTGTGCAAACCCGTCAGCGGATCCGTAATCGACATCAACTGAAACTGGTTTGCCCGGTGTTGCCATGTGGCGCGTTCAAGCGCCAGCGCAATTTGCGGCGCAACAAGGTCGATTACCAGCAGGTCTGATTCGTCATAAGCCGCACCGCCTCGTCTGTCTGTCGCGTTCAGGACCCCGATTTTTCGCGTGCCAATCGTGATCGGGTAGCTGATGAAAGATCTGGTTTTGTAATTCCGTTCCGGTAATGACTGTTTACCCAGGGCATCGATTGTGGTAACCAGCGGTTGTCCGGCGCTGATTACTGAACCGGCGATTCCCTCACCCACACGGATGGCTTCGATGTCGCGCTGACCGACGGGAATGCCGCGCGCGGCTTTGATGTTCAACTGGTTCGATTCCGCGTCGAACAACCAAAGCGAACTGCGTTCGGCGTCCAGCAAGTCCGCGGATTGCGCCAGGATCGATTCGTAAATCTGTGACGGTTCTGCCGCATCAATCTGTGCGGCGAAGCGTCGAATCGAATCAGCAAAAGGGGCGCGGCGATCCAGACCCACGTACGGAGCACGTTCCAGGCGTCGTTCTTCACCTGCCGGTACTGGCTCATCGCCCGCGGCGATTTCTTCTGTGGACGGTAATTCTACCCGAGGCTCCTCAACCGGTTTCCCGCGAAACTCCTCCACCGCGCGGCTCAGTTTTAAGGCCGCATGATCGAGGTCACCGTCGTCCGCGAAAATCACATTGCGGAACAGTTCGTCCGAAGCCAGCTCCTGCAGGTCGCCGGCCCGTACTCGCTCGACAAAGTCGCGATAATCCTTGCTGCTGCTGAAGGCGCGGCCGCCGATCACTGCAAGCTGCCGCTCGTTGATCTCAACCGGCAGAGAAAAGCACTGTAACCCCGCGTGGCATCGATAGTGGACCACGGCGCCTTCATTGGTCGCTCGTTTGTGCGCCAATCCGCAAAACGGATCACAAAGTCGCACGTGTTCGGGGGACGACTGCAGCGCTTCACAAATCGAGTTGTTGTTCGAAATAACTAACGCGGGCGGCTGGTAGCCTTCAACCAGCAACAGAGCGAGGCCGGAAGCTTCGGCGACCGATTGTTGCACTTCGGCCCAACCGCGTGGCGCTCGTTCCGGTACTTCCTGTTCAATGGGCGCCAGTCGCGCGAGTCTTTTTCGGGTCATCGGGGGCTTAATTTTCGCTCTTCGTCGCCAGTATACGAGGCACAGACTTCCCCGTCTGGGCCACTAACTTCAACTGATTTCAACTCACAGTAAGGTAAAACGATGAATTGGCCCGCTTTTTCACGCACTGGAAACGGCCAGGTGTTGACCCAACCCTGGCGCGGAGCCCGGCGCGACCCGCTCGATATCCGGGTGTTCAGGACTGATGCGAATACAGGCGGCGAAGTGCTGCGGCTTGATCTGCACTAGCTGTGGTTCGACATCTGCACAGACCTCGATTGCGTACGGACAGCGGGTGCGAAACCGGCAGCCGCTCGGCGGATTGATCGGCGAGGGCACGTCGCCCTCGAGCACAATTCGTTTGCGGGACGATTCAACTTTCGGATCGGGTACGGGAACCGCCGAAATGAGAGCCTTCGTATAGGGCATCAGTGGCCGCGCGTAAATCTCTTTAGCCGGGGCGATTTCGACGATCTTTCCGAGATACATTACCGCCACGCGGTCCGAGACGTGCTGCACCGCCCGCAAGTCATGCGAGATGAAAAGGTACGTAAGATTCTTTTCGCGCCTCAGCCGCTCGAGCAGGTTCAGGATCTGGGATTGGATGGAAACGTCGAGCGCCGAAATTGGCTCGTCGGCGACGATAAAGCTCGGATCGACAGCCAGCGCGCGCGCGATGCCAATTCGTTGCCGTTGGCCTCCGGAAAACTCGTGCGGGTAACGGCGCAGAAAACGCGGGCTGAGGCCGACCTGCCCCATTAATTCCTGAACGCGGCGCTTTCTCGCTTCGCCCCCGGCAAGTCGAAACGTACGAATTGGTTCGCTGATAATTTGATCGACCGTCATGCGCGGATTCAAGGATGCGTACGGATCCTGAAAAACAATTTGCAGATGACGCCGCTCGTCGCGCATGGCGCGGTTCGACAGCTGCGCCAGGTCGTTGCCATGGAACAACACCTGACCGGATGTCGGCTCAACGAGCCGCAGAATTGCGCGACCGAGGGTTGTCTTTCCGCAGCCGGATTCGCCGACCAATCCAAGTGTCTCGCCTTCGAAAATGTCCAACGACACACCATCGACCGCCTTGACGACCTGGCGGGTTCGACTGAAGAGCGACTTCCGCACGGGAAAGTGCACCTTGAGATCCTGGATTGAGATCAATGGCTGCATCAGCGATTCGATTCGGCGTAGACCTCGTTCGCGAAATGGCAGAGCGAGTGGTGATTGCTCGTGAGCTGGACGAACGGCGGAAACTCACGCGTACAGATTTCTTCCGCGCGTTCACAACGCGGCGCGAAAGGACACCCGAACGGCAAATGCGCCAGGTCCGGCGGCTGACCAGGAATTTGATAGAGCTTTCCCTGTTCCGAAGTAGGATCGGGCACGGAACGCAACAGACCCCGCGTGTAGGGATTGCCCGGGCGATCAAACAGCTCGCCGGTGGGCGCCTGCTCGAAGACTTTTCCGGCGTACATCACCACAACGTGATCGGTCATGCCGGCGATGACGCCCAGGTCGTGCGTGATCAAAATTACGCTCGCGCCCGTCTCTCGCTTTAGTTTCTTGATGAGTTCGAGAATCTGCGCCTGAATCGTGACATCCAGGGCGGTCGTCGGCTCGTCAGCGATCAGCAACTGCGGCTTACAAGACAGCGCCATCGCGATCATCACACGCTGACGCATGCCGCCCGAGAATTCGTGCGGATAACTGTCGATTCGTTCGGCGGCATCGGGAATACCAACGTGTTCAAGCATCTGGATCGCGTGACGCCGCGCCTCTTCTTTGGTGTGCCGGAGGTGAAGCTGGGTTACCTCCATCAACTGTTTCGACACGCGCATGAATGGATTCAAAGACGTCATCGGATCCTGAAAAACCATCGCGATGTGGCAGCCGCGAAGATCGCGCAACTCCCGAGGTGACAACTTCAAAACATCGCGGCCATTGAATTCAACTGCCCCGCCGGCAATTCGCCCGGGCGGGTCGGATATCAGACGCATGATTGAGAGGTTCGCTACGGTCTTCCCGGAACCCGACTCACCGACGATACCCAGCGTGTCGCCACGCTTTACTTCAAAGCTAACGCCGTCGACGGCTTTCACCGTGCCGTCCTCAGTGTGAAAGTACGTGCGCAGGTCTTTGACCTTAAGTAGACTCCCATTCTTGGCCTGATTCGTCATAGTGTCGCTTGCAGCCCACCCGCTACCGCAGGTGGTACTGATCTTCGCTGCTTACTGCCTACTGTCTACTGTCTACTGCCTACTGCTTTATTCTTTCCTGGTTTGCGGATCCAGCGCGTCGCGCAAACCATCTCCAAGAAAATTCAGACTGAACAACATCAACGCCATCGTGGCGCCCGGGAAGATCAACTGCCACGGATAGACCGAGAGGTGTTGTGCGCCTTCGGCGGCCAGGCTCCCCCACGAGACTCTTGGCGGCCGCACACCGAGTCCAAGAAATGACAGGAACGCTTCGCTGAGCATTACCGTGGGCACCGTGAGCGTCGCGTACACGATCACCGGCCCGAGCACGTTCGGAATCAGATGTCGAAAGACTATCTTGGGCGTGGAGACTCCCGTCGCGCGCGCGGCCAAAACGAAATCCTGGTTCTTTAGCGAGAGCACCTGGCCGCGGACAATCCGCGCCATCGTCAGCCAGGACACGGCCCCGAGCGCGAAAAAGAGCTGCGCTAACTGGCCTGTCGGAGTCTTGGCCGGCAGTAGCGCCAGCAAAACGATCACGATTATCACGTAGGGCAACGAGTAGAGAACATCGACAATGCGCATCATCAAATCATCGACGCGCCCGCCCAGGTAACCTGCCAGCGCGCCATAGCTGACGCCAATCACCAGCGAAACCAGCGTCGCAATCAACGCGACCATCAGCGAAATCTGCCCGCCCGACAAAACGCGCGCGAGGATATCGCGTCCGAGGTTGTCGGTCCCCATCGGGTGCGCCCATGAAAAACTTCCGTCAGGCGCACGGAATGGCGGCAATGATTTGTTCAGGAGACTGTCTTTGGGAACGAAGTCGTACGAGTATCCAGTCGTGGCCTTGATGATCGAAGGGCCAATCAGCGCGGCCAGGGTAATCAGAAGCACTATGACAATGCCAAAGACGGCAAGCTTGTTCTTCAGCAACCGGCGCCAGGCGTCCCGCCAAAGGGATGAACCTGCGACCAGTTCGCCACTCACGATGTCATGCACGTCCTCAGCGACAGCCATCTCCGGCCCGACCTGGAGTACCGGGGGATCCGGCGTGCGCTCGGGAACTTCAAGAACCTGATCGTCCTTCGGGCGATGTGGCTTGTCTGGAGGAATGTCGTTCATAGTTGACGGACAGCCTGAGGTCTCAGATCTGAGATCTCAAATCTGAAATCAATACCTGATACGCGGATCGATCAACGCGTATGAAATGTCCACGAGCAGATTGAAAACCAAAACCGTAACCGCGATGAAAGCAACGATGCCGATGATTAACGGCTCGTCTCGATTCAGGCACGCGTTAATGAAGTAATTTCCCAGGCCTGGCAGCGCAAAGATTTTCTCGACGACAACCGTGCCGGTCACCAGAAACGCCAGCGCCGGTCCGGAAAAAGAAACGACCGGCAAAAGCCCCCCACGCAAGGCATGTCGCGTTACGACCTGTCGCTCGCTCAGGCCCTTCGCGCGGGCGGTGCGGATGTAATCAGAGCGTAAAACCTCCAGCATCCCCGAACGCGTCAGCCGCGCAATGTAAGCAATGTAAATCGCCGACAGCGTTAGCGCGGGCAACACAACACTCCGACTGGGAAACCCTTCCCACAAAGCCGGTGGAAACCAAAACAGCGTCAGCGAAAATAGCAGTACGAGCAGCGGGCCGAGCACAAAGTTTGGAATCGAAATGCCAAGCATCGCGATTGCCATGCTCGCGTAGTCGAGCCACGAATTCGGTCGCAGCGCAGCAAACGTTCCCAGCGCAATGCCTACCAGGAGAGCTATGACGTAAGCGCTCAGACCCAATGTTGCCGAAACCGGCAGTGCGCGCCAGAGAATCTGGTTAACAGTTTGGCCTTCATACTTCAGCGACGTGCCGAAATCGAAGCGCGCAATGTTCCAGAGCACGCGCCGATACTGAACGTGCCAGGGTTTGTTCAGCCCGTATTTTTCGCGGAGGTTGTTTTCGATTGCCGGCGCCAGTTTCTTCTCGCCGCTGTAAAAGTTCCCGGGCGCCAGACGCACCATCATCCACGTCAGCGAGACGACGATAAAAAGCATCGGGACGATGATGACGACGCGGCGAATGATGAAGCGAAGCATTTTGAATGGGGTCTTTGTACTTTGTGCTTTGTACTTTGACGTCTAGGGCAAGTTGAGCAACACATCAAAGCACAAAGTACTAAGTACTAAGTACTAAGTACAAAGACCTAAAACCAAAGGGAAAAGACCAACGTCCTAGTTCGTCATATCCGGCAAGCCATAGTCCCACTTGGCCGAATCGCGCTCAACATAAACGTACTTCCACGAATGTAGCGTGGCCGCGTTGGGATACAGACCCTTCACGTAAGGCTTCTTCATCCAACGCGTCGTTGGGACTATGAGCGGCATCACCGGTTGGGCGTCGAGCAACAGTTGTTCAGCCTGCGCCAGAATCTGATACCGTCGCTGCGGATCGATTGTGCGATTAGCTTCGTCCAGCAACTCTGCGTATTTCGGATCCCACCATCCGGTTGCGTTCGCCCCGGTCGGCGTGTACCAGATGCCGAGAAACGTAAACGGATCCATGTAGTCGGCGCTCCACCCCGTCCGCGACACACCTTTGTAATCGAGCGCCGCCTGCGCCCTGAAATACGTCTTGTTCTCCATGACGCGCAGCGGGATGGTCGTGCCGAGACTTTGTTTCCAGAGCGCCTGAATGAATTCCGCGAAGGGGATGTTGTTGCCGTCGGTGTTGACGATCAATTCGATCTCACTGTCCTGGAACTTCTTCGGATCGAAGTTTCCCGAGGCGTCTTTATAGCCGGCTTCGGCCAGAAGCTTCTTAGCCTTCTCCGGATCGTATGGATCGCCTTTTGGGTGCGGATAGCCCGGGAAGATTCCCGTCGGAATAATCGCCGTCAGCGGTTGCAGTTGGCGCCAATTAGCAAACGCTTGCTTGTCGATTGCCATGTTGAGCGCCTTGCGCACGCGCACGTCCTTCGTCGGGCCGCTCCTGGTGTTGAAGTTATAAAACTCGATCGCCGCTTCGGGCGCGTCCATTAAATCCTTCATCGGTTTGATGACGCTTAACCAGGCGGACGGGACCGTGTGATTGAGGAGCGCATCGAGATCGCCCGCCTTGTAGAGGCTCATCATCGTCGTATTGTCGGCGAGCAGGTAGAAGACAATCCGGTCGAGCTTCACCGTCTGCGCGTCCCAGTTCATTGGATCGCGAACGACAACGATGCGGTCGTAGTGCTTCCAGCTTTGGAGTTTGAAGGGCCCGCTCGTCACGATGTGCGCCGGGTCAGTCCACGTGTCGCCGAACTGTTCGACCGTTTTCCGATGAAGCGCGCGGAAGAACTGATGCGGCATCATGCTGATGAAATACGGCGCCGGCGTCATCAGGATCATGCGCAACGTGTAGTCATCGACAACTTCGATGCCAATGTCGTCAGCGGTCACCGGGACAAACTGTTTTCCTGCTACGGCGGCCTTCAGTTTGGGATCGGCTTCAATGGCAGCCTTGCGGGCCTTCTCCGCGCCGGGAAGAACAAGCCTGACCGGCGCATGCATCGCTTGATGAAAAGCTGTATCGGAAGCGGGAGGTTTGTCTTCGGCGTTCGGCGGATATTCGTCGGTGACGGAGGTTATGGCTTGCTCGCTCAGCGGCGGCTGAGGCGAGTTTTCGGCAAAGTCTCTTTCCAGCAAATACGATTTCGTGGCCGGATCGAAAACGAAGGTCCCGCCCTCGTTGAACGCCTGCGCGTACTTGATTGGATAAGCGAGCGAAGCGGTGCGTGAGCCGGTACCTGGTTTCAGTCCCCGGCGAATCGTGTAAACGAAATCATGCGCGGTGATGGGATCGCCATTCGAAAAGCGGCCATTGCGACGCAGGTGAAATGTAACTTCCGACCAGTCTTTGTTTACTACCCAGCGTTCAGCCAGCGCCGGAATCGGCGCCGTCGTTTTCGGATCGTACTCAGCCAGTCCGTCGAAAAGCGCCATCGAAATGCGCGCTTCGTTTTGCAGCGAAGGAATCTGCGGATCGAGAGTTTCGGGTTCTGAGCCCGAGACGTAACGCAGCACGTTTTCGCGCGGTGGATCGGTCTTTCCGAAGAAGGGTGACTTGCTCGCCGACGCGGAGCAGCCAGCGAAAACGACGTTCAGCGTGAGGAGGAAAGCAAGAAATCTGTCACGCGATGAAAGGCGAGCCATCGTCGGGCTCAAAGTAACACGCGGATGCGCGGGGGAGCAATGCTTTTTCCAGGCCCTTCAGGTAGCACGCCTCCGGCGTGCTTAGGTACGCATGCCTCTGGCATGCTGATCTTATTCATCAATAGCACGCCAGGAGGCGTGCGTACCCATACGCCGGACGCGTACCTCACCGGCCGCCGCCACTGGCCTGAAGTTGATGCCACACGACGGCGGTCTGCTGACGCGCGCTTTCGAACCCTTCGGACGTGTCAATCAGGAAATCCGCGTATCTCTTCTTTTCTTCCTGCGGCATCTGTGCGTTGATGCGTCTCTCGGCTTCTTCGCGCGAAATGTTGTCACGCTTCATCAACCGCTCAAGTTGAACCTGTGTCCGGCAATGGACGACGATCAGCTTATCGAAGCGTTTGTAGCCGCCGGATTCGATCATGAGCGCTGCATCAACAACCGCGATCGCGTCTGGAGTTTGTTTCTCCCAATGCCGCATTGTTTCGTCCTGGCGGGCGATGATGAATGGATGAAGAATCGAGTTTAGCTTCTGACGCTGTGCCTCATCAGCGAAAACGATCGAGCCAAGTGCCGGGCGATTCAGCGACCCGTCAGGTTTCAGGATCTCCGCGCCGAATTCGTCGACAACTGCTTTCAGACCCGCCGTCCCCGGCTCGACAACTTCCCGCGCCACCGCATCGGCATCAATCGTCCGAGCGCCGAGTTCGCGTAGTGCGCCTAAGACGAAGGATTTGCCAACAGCAATCGAACCGGTTAAGCCAACTTTGAGCATTGTCCAAATTCTCAGCCCGCGTAGCGACGGCGAAATCTCATCCTCAGCGAATTGAGCGAATCTCGACGTGTCGAGATTCGCTCAAACCAGAGATCTCTGAAGTGGCAAAGATTTAAAAACATTTCGTGCCTACGGCACTAAGGCTTCGCGTCCCCTCCGCCACCTTGCTGCCTGCAGAGTATTTCTCATAAGCATCGCAACCGTGAGCAGACCAACGCCGCCGGGCACCGGAGTCCGTCGTCCGGCGACGGAATCAGCTTCTGCGGGATGAACGTCGCCAACAAGCGTGTAGCCACGCGTCTTGATCGCTTCGATTCTCTTCTCTGCTTCGTCGCCGAAGAGTTCGCGGGCCTGCCCGGCGTCGTTAATTTTGTTGACGCCCACGTCGATTACAGTTGCGCCCGGCTTGATAAATTCGCCGCGAATAAAGCCCGCCCGGCCGATGGCGGCAATCAAAATGTCGGCCTGGCGCGTGACTGACGGCAAATCGCGGGTCTTTGAATGGCAAACGGTGACGGTTGCGTGCCTTTGGAGTAGAAGGCTGGCGACCGGTCGGCCGACAATCTGGCTCCGTCCCACGACAACGGCATTCGCGCCGGCGATTTCGATATTGTTTCGGTCAAGCAGCTCAATGATGCCCGCGGGCGTGCACGGCACAAACCGCGGGCGGCCCATCGCCAGCAGACCGACGTTCGTTGGATGAAATGCGTCGACGTCTTTGCGCGGATCGATTGCCTCGATAATCATTGCGTCGTCGATCTGTTTGGGCAGTGGCAACTGCACAAGTATCCCATCGACTTCGTTGTCCGCGTTCAGCTCCCGCACGACAGCCAAAAGTGCCTCGCTCGATGTCGCCGCCTCCAGGGCAATATGCTTTGACGCGATCCCGACCGCTTCGCACGCACGCACCTTGTTGCGCACATAAACCGCCGAAGCTGGATCATCTCCAACCAGCACAGCGGCCAGGCACGGCGTAATGCCGCGCGTTCGCTTCAGCTCACGAACTTCTTCGGCGACTTCGGCTTTTATCGCTTCGGCGGCCGGGCGCCCGTCGAGGATTTGCGCGTGCTGCTTCTCCCTGCGGCTCATCGCGGCCATCGTAACATAAGACCGAGCTTGCCCTTGGTTGTCCCGCTCCCGCTTTGCGAGCCTTTGCGTCTTTGCGCCTTTGCGTGAAATTGTTCGAGCGCGTTTGGTTCACGCCAAGGCGCAAAAGCGCTAAGAACCGCAAAGAGAACGCGCGTCGATCTGGCCTCAGTTGAAGATGCACTGGAGCAACCGTTAAGCTACGCGTACCTTCATCATGACAATTGCAAGAAGAGTTCTGACAATCACCTTAATCCTGTTCGTGTTCGCCGCCAGTCAGTGTGGCGGCACAAAACCTGAAAACGAGAAGCGTTATCCCCTCACCGGCAAGGTCATCGCCATCAATAAAACAGAGAAGACCGCGACCATCAGTCACGATGAGATTCCGGGTTACATGGAAGCCATGACGATGGACTTTAAGCTGAAGAACGATTCGGACCTCGACAAGATGAAGCCCGGCGATCGCATCAGCGGAGACCTGGTCGTGACTGACACGTCAGCGTGGATTGAAGTAATGGCCATAACTCAAGGTGGCGCTGAGTTGACGCCCACCACTGTTGTGCCCGGCGAGCCCAAACCCGGGGACGAGATTCCAGATTTCTCGCTCGTCAATCAGGACGGCAAGCCAATTCGTCTATCGCAGTACAAAGGCCGTGGCATAGCCCTCACATTCATTTACACGCGATGCCCGCAACCGGACCAGTGCACCTTGATGAGCACCAACTTCGCGGCCATCGAGAAGCAGTTGCAACTGGAAAAGGCCGTTTACGCGAAGACGCACCTGCTGTCGATTACCTTCGATCCTCAGTACGACACGCCGCAAGTGATGCGCAGTTACGGCGCTTCGCATTCGGGCCGCTACTCAGACGAACTCTTCAAGCATTGGGAGTTCGCCACGGGCACCGCCGAACAGGTGAAAGCCATTGCCGAATATTTTGGAGTGCGCTCGTTTAAAGACCCGGCCACGGGGAAAGAGGAGCTAATCCACTCGCTACGAACGGCGGTGATTGATCCTCATGGAAAGCTTGTGAAGCTTTATCGCGGTAACGAGTGGAAGCCCGCAGACATCGCCGCCGATTTGAAGTCCCTGGTGCAACCCGCCAACTGAGGCTCGCGTATTGCCTCATCATCTTGAAATACAATCTGTGTATAGATTTGTTTCACTATGACTAAATCGGGAGGAAATGCGTAACAGATGGCGACGAAAAAAAAGAAGGCAGGAAAATCAAAAAAGGGTGCCGCGAAAGGCGCAGTGAAAAAAGGCAAAGCTAACAAAGCCGCTACGGATAAAGCCGCGGCCGCTAATACAGCCGGTTTGAAGAAGGCCGTGAAGAAGGTAGCGAAACGACCTCGCTCGGCACTGAAGTCGGTCAAGAAAGTTGCCAAACGCGTCGCTCAAGGCGCGGCGTTAGGCGCCCTTGCGGGCGCAGTCGAAGGCGCTGTCGAAGAAGTGCAGAAGGCTTCCAGCTCCGCTGGTTCCGGCAAGGGCGGCAGCCGGAAGAAATAGGTACGACGCGGTTCGGAACGCATGCCTCCGGCATGCTGCACGCCAGAGGCGTGCATACCTTATTTACTCGATTTGGCAGGCAAGGCTTTACGCTTTGGCCTGCCAATCGTTTTCTTAGCCCGCGCTCGCTTCCGCTTGCCCTTGTTTGCCTTTTCAATCGAGTTAAGTGCGTCACCAAAGTCGAATCCGAATAACTCCTTGATTCGAGAATTAAGCGCAGGCATCACCAGGTTGTTCCCCACCGCCGAGAGCTCTTCAACCAGGCTGTTCGCGAAGGCCGCCACTTCAGATTTGTTGCGCGCGCCTTTCGTCTCTCTGTGCGCGTAACCCATGGTGTAGCCGAGCGCGAATCCGGCAGACAACGCGCCGAGACTCCAGACCAGCGGCTCCTTTGAAAATTCTTCCCGGTAATTCAGGACGCCGGTGACGGTCTGCTTCGCAACGGCGATTTGTTCATTAACTGTCTCTTTGATTTCTCCAACAGTTTCAGAGACAGACTGCCGCGTTTTTTCCATCTGCCTTTGAAGTTGTTGCTTGCTTGGCTGTGAAGCTGATTCCGCCATCTAACCTCCGTTGCGTTTCTATTTGCCAGTCTAAAGTTCCTTCTGAATCCACTCTTTGTCGCGCTCGAGTTCATTAATCGTTCTTTGTGGGACGATGCCGACGCGCGCGAGACGGTTCTTCATAATCACAATTACTATCGACCCAATCGCCAGATAAAGACCGCCGGCTATGACAAAGCCCAGAGCGTATTTCGCGGGTTGGCTAACATCCAGATTCACGAAGAGTGTTGAAATTGCGAACGCCAACGCCACATTGACCAACGCGAACCCGACCGCCGCCACTATGCCGCCGGCGATAATTGCGACGCTCGCGCGTACGTATGCGTTGACGTCTTCTTTAACTTCAAGCTTAAGTAAGGTCAGCTTTTGATCGAACAGCGTAGTCACGTCACTGGCCAGACGCTCCAGAAGCGAGGGCAGGTCCTGAGGCTGTTCAAGCGCTGCCGTTGTTTGTCGTTCTGCCATCGAGCCCTTGAGCTAAACAAATAGCAGGCCACAGACGCCCAGTGGTCGTCTTTAGCAAGCAGGCGCGATTATGAGTTAAAGCGGATCGGAGAGTCTCTCGGACAAGTGCTATTGGGAACAGGTTGACTGCTCGCGCGTACTGGAAGACTACAGTGCCGGCGACGCACAAAACTTCGGTTAAGAAAAGCTAAACCAGAGGCGCCAGCCAAAAAAAACCGCCGGCGCCCCTTTTTCTGAACGGAAGCGCGTCTATCTCACGCGGAACTGCGCTCTATGTGTGACTGGGTCGCCAGCAACGACAAAGCTCAGCTCGTAAGTGCCCGCGCTGTAGCCGGTGGTCCTCACATTGAACACGTATCCTCCAAGCGCCGAGTCGTAACGGAAGTCAAAGTCCGGGTTGGCGTTTCCGGTGGTCACAACGTCGAGCGACGTTTGATCAGACAAGCGCGTTACGCCAACCGCATTAATGGCCACATCCGCTGAAGAGACGTTGAGCCCGGCAAAGTCGCACAGCTGCAGCTTAATCGGCACGACACCTC
This sequence comes from Pyrinomonadaceae bacterium, assembly GCA_036374695.1. GTDB lineage: Bacteria > Acidobacteriota > Blastocatellia > Pyrinomonadales > Pyrinomonadaceae > UBA11740. The sequence continues at coordinate 19,616 of DASUTF010000197.1, read as the reverse complement.
CGCTCTTGTAAGCTTTTGCCGAGTCGTACAGGAGACACACATTATAAGTAACGGTGTAATTCACCGATTGGTTTTCGGTGTTTCCTGCCATATCAGTAGCGGTTACCGTGAAGACCTCCTGACCTGGTGTTGATGTATCGACTCCGGATCCATTCGCGGTTGAACCGGTGCAATTAGATAAGCCGGAAACTGAATCACCGCAGTCGTAATTAGCTGCTATCGTCTGGCCCAGCAGGTAAACCGATTCCGTTGGACTGTCGATCGTAATTGCCGGTGGTGTCTTGTCGATTTTGAGGGTGAGCGCCTGCTCAGCCTCGACGTTGCCTGCGTTGTCGGTGGCGAAGTAGGTGACGGTGGTCTCGCCTTCTGACGTGATCGTCAGAGTGACGGATGTACCAGTCGCATCCGTCGGAGCAATCGTTTGCCCGCCAGTGGCGCTGTAGGTGATCTTACTTACACCCGAACCTTCGCCATCCGTTGCGCTGAGTGTCAAAGATACGTCGCTCGTGTACCAGCCGTTCGTGCCGGCGGTGGCGGTCACGCCTGGGGTGGTCGTCGGCGCCGTCGTGTCGGCGACCGGTTGCCACGACACAGCATGGCCCTCGATCGAATCGTGGAGAGGCGCGGAGGGCGAGCCACCATTCGCTTCGATCGTCATGACTGAACCGACTGTCACCACGGCGTCAGCGGCCCGGACGAAGGCGATGCGCGCGCCGTTGGGCGAGTAGGTGGGCGATAGGTCCTGCGCCTCGGTTGGCGTCGTCGTCAGTTGGACGGCGTCCGATCCGTCGGCACGCATCGAGTAGAGCTTGCCGGTAACGATCGCGCCTGAACCTGCACCGAGGTCGCCGCCGAGGAAAACCAGCCGCGTGCCGTCAGGTGACCACGCGGGCGAGGCCTCTTCGAGCGTGGTCTCTGGGTTCGTGAAGACTCGTGTCTGGTTCGTGCCATCGGGGTTCATGAGGTAGATATGCACGCGTCCCCCGCCCTCGCGATTGCTCTGGAAGGCTATGCTCGTGCCGTCGGGCGACCAGGCCGGATGACCGTCGGACGCGGAGTTGTGGGTCAGCCTCAACTGATTGCTGCCGTCCGCGCTCATCACGTAAATCTGAAAATTGATCGTGCCCGTCTCTGGGTTGATGATGGCGTCGCGCCTGCTCAAGAAGGCTATGCGCGCGCCGTCGGGAGACCATGTCGGGCTCTGGTCGGCACGAGCGACAGCGGTGAGCCTTTGCTGGCCGCTGCCGTCGGCGTTCATAACGTAAACCTCCAAATTACCGTCACGGGTACTTGTGAAGGCGATGCGTGTCCCGTCGGGCGAGAAGGCCGGGGTGAAATTCTCACCGAGGCTGGTGATCTGCGTCGGGTTGCTGCCGTCAGACTCGCTCGTAAAAATCTGCCGGGACCCGTCGCCAGCCGAAGCCGTGAACGCAAGTTTCCCATTTCCTTTCGGAGTGATCGGGTACGGCGTTGGTGTAGGTGTCGGTGTCGGCTGGAATGATTCAACGCTTGAAGATCCTGGAAAACTCCCGGTGTAACCCGCGACCGCGTAGAGCTTGCCGCCGGAGGCCGCCGCGCCGAACTCTGTCCGCGGCGTGAGCATTGAGGGCTGCGCTGCCCACGTATCTGTCGCCGGGTCGTAGGCTTCGACTATTGCTGTGTGCCCGCTCGCACCTGAGCCTCCATAGGCGTAAAGCTTGCCGCCGAGGGCAGCCGCACCCAGCGCCGTGCGGGCAGTCGGCATTGGCGCTTTCGGCGCCCAAGTGTCGATCGTCGGATCATAGACCTGCAGGGTGGCGAGGTTGCCACCGCTGTCCTGACCGCCGACAACGTAGATGAGGTTGTTCATGACACCGACGCCGAAGGCGAGCCGGGCCGCCGGCATGGACGCCTTAGGTGTCCACGTGTTGGCGCTGGAGTCGTACTCCCAGACTTCGTTATGGAGCATACCTGCCGGTGCATGCCCGCCCATGGCGTATAACTTGCCGTTCGCCGCTGCGAGGCGCAGTCCGGCACGCGATGCGGGCAATGAGGCTCGTGTTGCCCAGCTGTTCGTTGCCGGATCGTAGGCTTCCACGGTCGCCAACTCGATGCCGCAGCTTACGCCGCCGCCCACAACGTAGAGCTTGCCGTCCAGCGATGCCGCAGCGGCATGGTAGCGGCCAGTGGGCATGGGTTCGCGCGTGGTCCAGGCGTTAGTCGCATCGTCATATGCTTCGAGCGTTTGCTGCCCGTCGCATGAACCAAACGTCCCGCCCACAGCGTAGAGCGTTCCGTTCACATCGGCCGCGGAAAGCGCGAAACGCGCCGATGACAAGGGCCCCTCAGGGGTCCATGTACTCGCTTGTCCCGATACCGCATTTGCGAACATCAGGACCGAACAAGTCGCCACGATTAGAAACAAAATGACAGCAGTCTGGGCCGTCGGCGGAAGCTTTCTTTTCATTAATCTCTCCTTTTGACCACGTGGTTTGATTGCGCGGCATTGTGCGTACGTGTGTACAGGGCTAATCCGGTGCCGTGAATTTCTCAGCGTGAATTGCCTCTTGGCGTTCTCATGGGCAATAGCGTGGTTTTTTTGCGAGTGGTATCATCCGACCGTTTTTTGCACGCGGGCTGCCGTCAATGAGCGGGCTGATTGCGAGTGCGACCTCCCGGCAAAGACTCTTGTTACAAACCTAGCGCGGCATATTCCAAGCCATGGCCGCTAAGCCAAACGACATCACTCAGCTTTTATTGAAGTGGAGCAAAGGGAGTTCAGCGGCTCTCGAAGATCTGGTCCCTTTGATCTATCCCGAGTTGCGCCGACTCGCGCGGAAGTACATGCGGCAGGAGAAGCCGGGCCACACGTTGCAAACGTCCGCATTGATTAACGAAGCGTATCTCAGAATAGCCGGCGCGGAGGCTGCTGAGTGGCAGAATCGCTCCCATTTTTTCGCGGTGGCAGCTCAAGTAATGCGTCGCATCTTAATTGATCATGCGCGCAAGCATCAGGTAGTCAGGCGCGGCGGGGGCTTACTACGCGTCTCACTCGATGAAACCGCGGTTGCCAGTCACGAGCGGGCATCGGAATTTGTGGCCCTGGACGACGCTCTTGATAAACTGGCCCTCGTAGACCCGCGCAAGAGTCAGATCGTCGAAATGAAGTTCTTCGGAGGGTTGACCGTTGAAGAGGTCGCCGAAGTGATGAAGCTCTCACCGATAACGATCAAGCGTGAATGGCGCGCGGCCAAAGCCTGGCTGCATCTCGAAATCACTAAGCCCGGACTTTGAGTAAGACTACCTTGACCCCATTGATTAGAATTTCACGCTAAGTCTTCTGGACAAATTACCACTACCTAATTCTCGGAATGCACTCTACTCGTTGGAAGGAAATAGATGGGCTTTTGCAGGAATGCCTCGACCTTGACCATGAGGCTTCGGCGCAGCTCCTTCAGAAGGTCGGCGAGCGTGATGCCGAACTGAAAGCAAAAGTCGAGGCCTTGCTGGCAATTGATGCCAAGGGTTGGGACTTTATCGAAAGCGCTGCTTTCGAATCTGCCGCCCCTTTCATGGCGGACGATCAACCTCGGCTCACCCCCGGCGATCGCATCGGCCACTACGAAATTGTTGAATTGATTGGACGCGGCGGAATGGGCGAGGTGTACGTCGCGAAAGACCAAAACCTGAATCGCATGGTCGCGCTAAAGTTTCTGACGGCTGAATACACCGAAGACAAAGACCGTCTGGTGCGCTTTGAGCGGGAAGCACAGGCCGCGTCCGCCCTAAACCATCCTCATATTCTTACGATTTATCAACTCGGTAATGTTGATGGCCAACAGTTCATCGCCACTGAATTAATTGAGGGTGAGACTTTGCGACAGCGCCTCGTTCGGGCGCCAATCACACTGGTTGAAGCTCTGGACGTTGCCATTCAAGTTGCCGGGGCTCTCGCTGCCGCGCACCGGGCGGGAATTATTCACAGGGACATAAAGCCTGAGAACATCATGCTGCGTCCTGATGGATACATTAAAGTTCTCGACTTTGGCGTTGCGAAGCTTGCGGCCTACTCGGATCAACATGCAGCTTCGCGTTTCGCTGAAAGAAGCGACTTGTCATCCGGGCTCTTGATGGGAACACTTCGCTACATGTCGCCCGAACAAGCAAGCGGCCGGCAAGTTGATCCGCGTAGCGACATTTTCAGTTTGGGAGTAGTGCTTTACGAAATGATCGCGGGGCATCCGCCGTTTCAAGGCGAAACTCCCACGGATGTAATGGATTCAGTTTTGCACCAGGAGCCTCAATCACTGGCCGGGCTTCCACTCAACATTCCCGAGCGGCTGGTGCGCACGGTTGAGAAAGCACTGGGTAAGAACCGCGAGACCAGATACGGTGATGCCAATGCGTTCATGACTGACCTTAAGGCGGCCAAGCATGAATTGGAACTTGAGGCGAAATTCAGGATTTTGTCACCACCGACGTTACCGGCAGCGCCGGACAAGTCGGTTCATACTCAACAAACATCCAGCCTCTTATCACGTTCAATTGCCTATCCAATCACCCTTATCAGAAGACATAAAACCGCCGTCGTGCTCGCGCTGGTCGCGGTCGCGATTGGTGCAGCCGCTTTAATTTATCGTCCTCGAAAACTGCGGCCTGTATCTTTGGGAAGCTGGTCCGAAAAGGCGCCGATGCCGAAGCCGCGAGCGGGGGCCGCTGTCGCGGCGCTGGATGGTCGACTGTATGTTGTGTCCGGTTTCGATGGCGCGGAGACGATAGATGACGTCGAGGTTTATGACCCCGCTACGGATAGCTGGACGTCACGGGCGAGCATCCCTACCGCCCGCACTGCCGCCGGGGCCGCGGCCATTGCCGGCAAACTATATGTATTCGGCGGGTGTGGCAGGAATTCTGAGGGCAACCACGACTGCCGCGTTGGCACAACAAACGCGATGGAAGCCTACGACCCACATACAAATACCTGGAGAGCCAGGGCGCCCATGCCAACCGCACGGAGTGCAATGGCTACGGCCGTTATCGGAGACAGGCTTTACGTCGCGGGAGGACGCGGTCCCTGTCCTCCATGTTCCCCCTACCAGGTTCTCGAAATATATGATCCGGTCACCGACACCTGGGACCGTAACGCGGCACCTTTGCCGATCGCTCTTTCAGGCGCCGGCGGTGCCGCATTAAACGGAAAGTTCTATGTCGTGGGAGGCGACCTCGGCAAGCCGGAACCGCAAAGGGCCAACCTGCTTGCTTCCTACGATCCTGCAGCTAATCAATGGCAAATGGGACCGCCCCTGCCAACTCCACGCTCTGAGCTGGGACTTGAAGCGGTTCATGGCGTCCTTTATGCAATCGGCGGCGTCGGCGTCCATGAGTCGTCGACCGTCGTCGAGGCATTGGATCCAATTCAAAATAGATGGTCAACCAAGGCGTCGCTTCCTTTTCCGCGCATGGGCGCGCAACCCGTAGCCATCGACGGAGCAATCTATGTGGCCGGAAGTGGCAGAATGTTCAATCATGCTTCTCCAACACTTCACGCTTACACGGTCGTATGTCCAGGCTCCCTTTGTGTCTCCTCCCCGGCCAACTTGATCGGCTGGTGGCCGGGTGACGGAGATGTAAACGACGTAAGCGGACGTAATCACGGTAAAGTTCAGGGCAATGTTACGTTCGCACCGGGCAAAGTCGGCCGGGCCTTCAACCTGGACGGATCATCATTCGTCACGATGGGTAATCCGCCGGTCCTGAATTTGACCGGCTCTCAGGTGACGCTTAGCGGCTGGATAAATCCGAGAGTCACTGCTCCTGCTATTTATTTTGGAAAGACGCGTTTCGGACCTAACGATTACCTGCTGCTGTACGGTCGCGGCGTTGGCGCCATGATTAGTGTAAACGGCGTTGGAATTTCCGCAGTCGGCTATTCTGACTTTCCCTCGAAGACAAAACTCTACGTGCCACCGATCGGCGAGTGGACCCATATCGCCATGACCTACGACGGAAAGACAGTTGTCTTGTATGCGAACGGCGAAATTATAGGGCAGGTTTTTTATTCGGGGAATATCGTGGGTACCGATGAGCCTTTTAACATCGGCGGACGAGCCGATGACCAGGGAACAGGTAAATTCAACGGTCTCATCGATGAAGTTCAGGTCTTCAATCGCGCGCTCTCTGCGGATGAGATTCGCATGATTTTCGAAGCGGGCAGCGACGGCCAGTGCAGGCCGCAGGCTAGTTGTCAGTGACAGCTAATTACTTTAGGTGATTTGGAATGGACCTTAAGCCTTGAGCTTCTTTATTTCTTCGGTGAGCACCGGCACGGCTTCAAAGAGGTCGCCGACAATCCCGTAATCCGCGATGTCGAAGATAGGGGCTTCCGGATCTTTGTTGATGGCGACGATGGTCTGTGAGTTCTTCATGCCGACCAGGTGCTGAATTGCGCCTGAGATGCCAATCGCGATGTAAAGCTTCGGCGCGACCGTCTGGCCGGACGATCCAATCTGCCGATCAATCGGCAGCCATTCCGCGTCGCAAATCGGCCGCGACGCCGCGAGATCGCCGCCGAGCACCTCGGCCAACTTCTCGGCAAGCGCCAGATTGTCTTTGCTCTTGATGCCGCGACCGACAGCGACGATTACGTCGGCTTTGCTGAGATCGACCGCTTGTTTCGCTTCCTGGAAAGGTGCTTCGGGTTTCATGCGGACTTCACCGACTTCAACTGACATCGATTCGACCGGTGCGCCACTTCCCTTCACCGCCTGGTCGCCGCGAAACGCTCCTGACTGGAACGTGACAAAGTTCGGCGGTTCGCCATCAGAGACAACGTCCGCATCCAACTTGCCGAGAAAGATTCGCCGCGTAAAGACGCGCTTGTCGCCTTCGACGTTCATGCGAATGCAGTCGCCGATCAAGCCCTTCTGAAAGCGGGCCGCGACCTTCGGGGCAAAGTCGCGGGCTTGATACGTGTGCGACATGAGGACGTACTCAGGATTCGTCGCGCGCACAACGTGCTCCAGCCCGGCCGCGTAAGCGTCCGGCGTGTAGTCGGCCAGCTGGTTGTTTTCGACGGAGATAACCTTCTCAAGATCGTAAACCGCGATCTCACCGGCCAGCGCAGACGATCCGAGCACGACAGCCGAAACCGTCTGGCCCGTGTCGCCGGCGAGTTTCTGTCCGGCAGCAATAGCCTCGAGCGACGTCTTGTTTAGCGCGCCCGCTTTGTGTTCGATGAATACGAGAATACTCATGCTTGTGTGGCACAGACTTTAGTCTGTGACTTCAACGTGGCACAGACTGAAGCCTGTGCCACCTAAATTACCCGCGCTTCAGTCCGCAGCTTTTCAGCCAGTTCAACCGCGCCCTTCTTCGCATCGCCATTGCCGAGGAACTGCGTCTGCTTGGACTTCTGCGGCAGATAGATTTTTTCAATGCGCTGATGCGAAGGCTTGCCGGCGATTTCCGCGTTCGGCGTCACTTCTTTTATCTCTTTCTTCTTCGCGGCCATGATGCCCTTCAGCGTGGCATAGCGAATCTGACTGATGCCGGATTGAATCGTCAGGAGCGCAGGCTTTGGCATCGTGTACCATTGATACCAGCCGCTTTCGAGTTCGCGCTTCACGCGCAACTGATCCCCGGTTGCGTCAACTTCAATAACGATCGTCGCATGCGGCAGTCCCAGGACCTCCGCCAGAATCACGCCCGTTTGAGCGTAGCCGTAATCGTCAGACTGCAACCCGGTCATGACGAGATCGGCGTTTTCCTCGCGGATCGCTTCCGCCAAAACGGAGGCGGCCGCGAACGGTGACAGATGTCCGAGGTTGTCACCGACAACATGAATCGCCCGATCCGCGCCGCGCGCCAGCGCGTCTTTAATTACGCTCTTCGCGCGCTGGGGACCCATCGAAACAACCACGACTTCGCCACCGACTTTCTCCTTGATGCGCAGAGATTCTTCGAGGGCGTAGCCGTCCGATTCGTTCACTTCGAACGACAGATCGGCCTCCTCGATCCAGGTCGAATCTTTGTTGATGCGCAGGATCGCGTCTTTGTTCGCGACCTGCTTCATAAGAACGAGTATTTTCATTGCTGGGTACGCACGCCTCTGGCGTGCTTCAATTTCGAGCAGCACGCCGGAGGCGTGCGTACCTATTCTTCGTACCGCTTGAACAACAACGCAGCGTTCGTCCCACCGAACCCAAAACTGTTCGACAAAGCGTAGTTAATCTTAACTTCGCGCGCCTGGTTCGGTATGTAATCCAGATCACAATCAGGATCAGGTGTCTGGTAGTTGATCGTCGGCAGCAGAATGTTTTTGTAAATCGAGAGCACCGAGAACACGCCTTCGACGCCGCCAGCCGCGCCCAGCAAATGACCGGTCATCGATTTGGTCGAGCTGATGGCGAGCTTCGATACGTGATCGCCAAACGTTTTCTTGATCGCCATCGTTTCAAACTTGTCGTTGTAAGGCGTCGAAGTTCCGTGCGCGTTGATGTAACCCACCTCTTCCGGCTTCGCTCCGGCATCGGAGAGAGTCTTCTGCATTACCCGAACCGCGCCTGAGCCGCTCTGATCAGGCATGGTAATGTGGAACGCGTCGCCCGTCATCCCATAGCCAACAACCTCTGCATAGATCTTCGCGCCGCGACGACGCGCGAACTCGAACTCTTCAAGAATCATAATGCCGGCGCCTTCACCGATCACGAATCCATCGCGCTCCAAATCAAACGGCCGTGAAGCGTGCGTCGGATCATCATTGCGCGTGGAAAGCGCGCGCAATGCCGCGAACCCGGCGACGCTCATCGGCGTGATCGCGGATTCAGCCCCGCCGCAGATCATCGCATCGGCATCGCCGCGTTGAATGATCTTAAAGCTGTCGCCGATCGCGTGCGCGCCGGCCGAACAGGCCGTAGCAGTTGCCGAATTCGGCCCCTTCGCATTGTGCCGAATTGAAACCTGTCCGGAGGCGAGGTTAACGATGGCCGACGGAATAAAGAACGGCGACACGCGGCTCGGACCGCCCTTCAAGAGCTTCTCGTGCTCACGTTCGATGGCCCAGAAGTCGCCGATGCCGCTGCTGATGTAGGTGCCGACGTTCTCGGCGATCTCGTCAGTAATCTGCAAGCCGCTGTCGTTCACCGCTTCCTGGGAAGCCGCGACGGCGTAATGAATGAAGGCGCCCATCTTGCGCGCCTCCTTCTTTTCGATGTAGTTCAGCGGATCGAAATCTTTGACTTCGCAGGCGAACCGAACGGGAAACTTTTCGGTGTCGAATTTTTTGATATAGTCCGCGCCACTGCGGCCTTCAACCAGCGCGGCCCAGGTGGTCTCGACTGAATTACCGACCGGAGTAACCAATCCGAGACCGGTGACAACAACGCGACGATTCAAATTCAAAGCTCCTTTTGTGCAGGACGGTCCGCACGCCTCTGGCGTGCTTCCGTTCGGTTAGCGTGCCGGAGGCAGGCGTACCGAACTGCCGTCACTTTGCCTTGTGCTGATCGATGTAGTTGTACGCGTCACGCACGCTTTGAATCTTTTCGGCGTCTTCGTCGGGAATCTCGATGCCGAACTCTTCCTCAAAACGCATCACCAGCTCGACGGTGTCGAGCGAGTCCGCGCCGAGGTCGTCAATGAATCGCGCGTTCGGCGTGACTTCGTTTTCGTCTACACCGAGTTCGTCGACGATGATCTGTTTTACTTTAGCTTCAATCTCTGGATCGGGCATTCTTTTGCTCCTCTGAAAAATAAATGTGGCACAGACTTCAGTCTGTGAGCGCGCAATTGTTAGTTAACGACACAGACTAAAGTCTATGCTACTTCAAGCGCCGCACGTGCGGCGCGCAGGCTACTCTCGTCCTCGACGTTCAGACAGCGGAGGTCGCGGTTAATTTGCCGCAATAGTCCGCTCAAAACTTTTCCAGGTCCGATTTCAATGAAAGTTTGTACACCGTGCGTCGCCAAAAATTCAACTGACTCCAGCCAGCGGACCGGTTGCGAGACCTGGCGAATCAGCGCGTCGCGGGCATCTGCGCCTTTGTTTATCGGCCGCCCGTCCACGTTCGTCACGACCGGCGTCGCTAAATCTTTAAACTCGAGCTCGCCCAGATCGAGTGCCAAACGTTCCTGCGCCGGCATCATCATGGCGCAATGAAAAGGAGCGCTCACATTGAGTTTTACCGCGCGCTTTGCGCCGCGTGCTTTCACGATTTCGATTGCGCGATCGATTGCCGGGGCGGCGCCCGCGATGACGATCTGGTTCGGCGAATTAATGTTTGCGGCACTGCAAACCTCGCCTTGCGCAGCTTCCACGCATGCCGCGGCGACCGTCTCAACATCGGCCCCGAGAATCGCGGCCATGGCGCCGGTCCCCACCGGCACAGCTTCTTGCATGTACTGGCCGCGTTTGCGCACGGTGCGCACAGCGTCGGTTAACGACAACGCGCCGGCGGCCACGAGTGCTGAGTACTCGCCGAGGCTATGACCGGCCACGAAATCGGGTTTCGGAAAACCTTCGCTCTCAGTTGCCCTGAGCGCGGCCACGGAAGTTGTCAGTATCGCCGGCTGAGTGTTCTCAGTTAGCTGTAGCTGGTCGGCCGGCCCGTTGAAACACAAATCCGACAGCGCGAAACCGAGTGCCTGATCCGCTTCTTCAAAGACCTGTCTGGCCGCAGGAAACTTGTCGGCCAAATCTTTTCCCATGCCCGGATTCTGCGACCCCTGGCCTGGAAACATGAATGCAATACTCATCTGCGGTACGCACGCCTCCGGCGTGTTCGGTACGCACGCCTCCGGCGTGCTGATCTTCTATTTCTAGCACGCCAGAGGCGTGCGTACCTCGCGCAGCCCGAGGCGTGCGTACCTTACCATCGCATTACCACGCCGCCCCACGTGAAGCCGCCGCCGAATGAAGCCATCAGCACAATGTCATCTTTCTTGATGCGACCGCTTTGCACGCACTCATCCAAACAAATCGGAATCGAAGCGGACGAAGTGTTGCCGTGTTGCGAAATGTTCGAATACACCCGCGCGGGATCGACCTTCAGCATGTTAGCCACCGCCTCGGTGATTCTCTGGTTCGCCTGATGCGGAATGAACAGGTCTACGTCTTCAGTCGTCAACCCGGCTTCGCAAAGTACTTGTTTCGAGATGTCGGACATCGACCGCACGGCAATCTTAAAAACTTCGTTGCCTTTCATCTTGAAGAAGTGGTCGCCGCGCGCGATTGTCTCAGCGCTGAACCCGCCTTTCGTTCCTCCACCCGGAGCGAAAAGCTGTTCCTCGTATCGGCCGTCAGATCGAATCTTGGTCGCCAGAATCCCGCGGTCACCTTCGACCGGGCCGAGAATCGCGGCTCCCGCGCCGTCGCCAAACAGAACGCACGTCCCACGATCGGTGTAATCCACGTAACGGGTCAGAAGTTCGGCGCCGATAACCAGCGCGTACTTAATCTGGCCGCTGCGAATCATCGGCTCGGCGATGGTCAGGCCGTAAACAAAACCTGAACACGCGGCCACGATATCCATTGCTGCGGCTTTGCTCGCCCCAAGTTGCGCCTGAATCAAACAGGCCGTCGAAGGCAGGATCTGATCCGGGGTTACCGTCGCGCACAAAATCAAATCAATGTCGGCTGGGTCAATCCCGGCGCGCTCAATTGCTTCCCGGGACGCGCGCGTGGCGAACTGGGAAGTGTATTCGCCCGGCGCGGCCTTCCGCCGCTGCTTGATACCCGTACGAGTGGTAATCCACTCGTCCGTGGTGTCAACAATCTTCTCGAGGTCGGCGTTGGTCAGAATCCCCGACGGATACGCGTGACCGGTGCCGAGAATTCCTGCGCGAACGTTCGACATTGGTTAGTTTGTTTGGACTGCCTGTATTTGAAGACCATTTAGCGGCGGAACGTGTCCCGCCAAATGCCACCCCGGGGCGGCTGCTAAACGGCTGAAGAGTTTAATCAAGCAGCCTGATCTATGTGAATCACTTCGCGGCCTTTGTAGAAGCCGCACTTCGGACACACGCGATGCTGCATCCGCGGCTCCTGGCAGTTAGGACAAACAACCGTTTGCGGAATGCGCAGCGCATCGTGCGCCCGGCGTTTGCCGCGACGTGACTTTGAATGGCGACGTTTTGGATTTGGCATAATTACTCCAACTTCTGAAATCTTAAACCTTAAATCTTGAATCTAAAATCTTAAACCTTGAATCTTGGAATCTTGAATTTTAAATTTTGATTTTAAAATCTGTGACTTGCGTACTTTGTACCTTGAACTTCGTACTTTGAACTTTGCACTTTGAGCTTTGAACTGTCTGGCTCGACGTCAGAAGCCACGTCAAAGTACAAAGCACAAAAAACAAAGCACGTTTCTTAGAATCGCAAACCCTTCAGCTTCTCCCAGCGCAAATCGATTTCCTGCGTCCCGCACTCACACGTCTTCAAGTTCCAATCGACGCCGCAAGCGGGACAAAGCCCTTTGCAGTCTTCTCGACAAAAAACCTGCACCGGGGTAGCCAGCACGATCTCCTCCCGTACGAGCTCATCTAAATCGATCGTCTCGCCGTCAAAGACCGAGAGGTTCAAATCTTCGCTCGCCAGCTCGTGCTGCTCTTCGTCTCGCCAGCTCACGGCCGTGACAAAACGCTCGAAGAACTCGGCCTTTATCGGTGTCAGAACCGGCTTCAAACATCGTGCGCACGGTGTCTCGACCGTCGTCGTGAGCGTGCCGCTAACCTGCACTTCCCCGCCCGTTCGGCGAATGCGCCCCTCAACGCCCGCGCGCTCAACCAATCTCAAATCCGGCTCATCAAGGGGCAGCTCATCCGGTGCGTAACGGTGCGCGAATGAGGGGTCCTTCCCAAGGTTTTCGAGCTCGAGCCGCATCGCGAAAGGGTCATGACTCGCACAGACCACGTCCGGGGCCAGGCGCAAAGTCGTTAATTATAGCGGTGCACTTCGCGCTGTCAAAGGCCGCCCAGCGCTCGGTAGTGTCTTATTTTGCCTTTGCGATCCTTTGCGACTTTGCGTCTTTGCGCGAATTGCCCTTCTCAAAACGGCTGGTTCACGCTAAGGCGCCAAGACGCAAAGACACGCAAAGCAGGACCCTGGCTCAACGTCGGCCGGCAGCTTTCCGGTTAACTTTCCGCGCTTTTTTCGCCGGCGGCTTCGCCGGCTTTTCCTCTTCCTCGTGGAGTTTGTCGCATTCGGCGCGCCACTTCGATTCCAGATGGCCGTGGTCAACCACGCCGCATTCATTAAGAATCTCCACCAGGCTTTTTACCAGTGCGTGGTGCGCGTAAGCCGTTTCGGACTGTCGTAGAAGCAGCTTCAGGCCCTGCTCTAAACGCTCAGCCAGCCGCGCCATCGTGTTCTCCAGAATTGTGAGGCGCTCCAGCAAGTGCTCTTCGTGAGGCGTAGTCTCGGGGAAATCGACGCGCATCGACGGCGGCCGCACAATCAGCATTAGCCGAGTGCCGCAGCGCTGACAGAATTCCTGGCCCAGCGGATTAGCCGCCCGGCAGTTCTGGCAGAAATGTGAGATGGCGCGTTGTTGCATGCGGAAAGATCTTTGGTCTTAGGTCTTTGGTTTTAGGCCTTGGTCGTTCGTCTTCAGGCTTGAGTCAAAGACTAAAGACCCAAAACCAAAGACGTTTTTTTCAGTATTCGTAAAACCCTCTGCCACTCTTTCTTCCCAACCAGCCGGCGTCAACATATCGCTTCAGCAGCGGACACGCGCGATATTTCGGATCGCCGAAACCTTCATGTAGCACGTTCATGATCGCAAGGCAAACATCGAGTCCGATGAAGTCCGCCAGTGTCAGCGGCCCCATCGGATGGTTCATGCCCAGCTTCATGATCCCATCGATGCTCTCGCGCGTCGCGACTCCCTCGTGCAGCGCAAAGATGGCTTCATTAATCATCGGCATCAACACGCGATTTGAAATGAAGCCGGGATAATCCTGACACTCAAGCGGCGTCTTGCCAAGTGTTTCGCTCAACTCTCGTACGCGTTCGTAGGTCTCATCGGAGGTGGCCGCGCCGCGAATGACTTCGACCAGCTTCATCACCGGCACGGGATTCATGAAGTGCATGCCGATCACTTTGTCGGGACGCCTGGTTGCCGCGCCGAGCTTCGTGATCGAGATCGACGACGTGTTTGAAGCCAGAATGCAGTCCGGCTTCGCGATCTCCTCCAGCGAGCGAAAGACTTCAGTCTTGACTCCCAGGTCTTCGGTCACAGCTTCGACGACAATGAATGCGTCCGACAGCGCGTCCAATTCAGTCGCGGTCCTGATTCGACCTAAGACAACGCCCTTTTCTTCTGCGCTGAGCCGCTCTTTATCAACATCGCGCTGCAGGCTTTTGTCGACGGCCTTCAGACCGCGGGCGAGGAACTCTTCTGAAACGTCACGCATAACGACGTCGAATCCCGCGCGCGCGGCCACCTGAGCAATTCCGTTGCCCATTGTGCCCGCACCGACTACGCCGAAGATTTTAGTCATATTCTTAGAGCACAGACTTCAGTCTGTGGTTTCATTGGGCACGCACGCCTCCAGCGTGCCATTTATCAAGTCCCCTGAGAGCACGCCAGAGGCGCGCGTACCGATGCCGAATCACAGACTAAAGTCTGTGCCACTACTTCAAACGATCCGCCCAGTTCATCAACGGCTGCGCTCCGTGCATCGCCTTCTTCAGCTCGCCTTCCGCCGTCGAAGCCACTTGTCCACCGTACAATTTCACACCGCCTTCACTTCTGAAGAACTTGATCGTGTAAATTCCGAGCGCCGTTCCGATCGGAATATTCACGAGCGAAAGTATTGCGGTGACGAATGCGACCGGTTTCAGCCAGCTCGCTCGTTTGCGAAATCCATAACCAACCATCAGCGGCAGCAAGCCGACCACCAGGAACAGAATCACAAACGCGAGCCCGCCGACCAACAGCCAAAACGATGAGATGAGTTCAGCGGCCGGTGTCGTGAGCGTCACCACCAGCACGAGCAGTAACAGTCCGATCAACGTGAGCCCGTGAATCCCGCTGTAAAGAAAGTACAGCGTTCCGAGTGTTTTGTTGTGCTCCTCGGCAGTCATCGGCTTCAGCGCCAATCCGGAGGCGTCCTGGTCTCCTGCTCTCTTTGCCCGGGTTGCGTTACGGTTGAGTCCGCATTCGGGCCAGGCAGAGACGACGACGTCGGCCGTTCATAAAGAGAACGCCCTGCTTCCCCGAACACAAACCAGAATGTATAAACAGCGACGGCAGTTCCGACTGGTAACTGTGCTGCCGCAAACACAGCCGCCACTATGCTCGCGGTCTTCGCCCACTTTTTGCGCTTTAGCAGAGCGTAGCCGGCGATCATCGAAGGAATTACCCAGCCTATCGTGAAAACCAAGACGAAAGCAGCCATCACGAATAGGAAAGCCGGTGGTGGCGGCACCTGACGCGGTGATGACGGCATCGTGCTGAACATCACACCTATCATGACCGCGAAGAACACGCCCATCAGCGAGTGAAGCCCAGCATAGACCCAATGCGCGATCCCCAAATATTTGTTGTGCTCTTCAGCGGTCATTATCGTTCGACAGCCATCGCCACCGCGTTGCCGCCGCCCAGGCACAGCGCGGCGATTCCGCGATGCGCATCGCGCCGCTTCAACTCGTAGAGCATCGTCGTGAGGATGCGCGATCCGGATTGTCCGATGGCATGACCTAAAGCGACTGCGCCACCATTGACGTTGATTTTGTCCGGGTCGAGACCCAGTTCTCGTGTGATGGCGACCGCCTGGACGGCGAACGCCTCGTTCAATTCGATCAGATCGACATCGTTCAGCGACCAGCCGGTCTTTTTCAGAAGCTTCTTGATGGCTTCGACCGGCGCCATCATCACGAGCTTGGGTTCAGTGCCTGAGACAGCCTGCGCCACAATCCGCCCCAACGGCTCAACGCCTAACGTCTTCGCACGATCAGCCGAAGTGACGACGAGCGCGGATGCTCCATCGTTCATTCCGGGCGCGTTGCCCGCCGTTACCGTTCCATCAGTCTTAAAGGCCGGCTTCAGTTTCGCCAACGCCTCAATCGAGCTGTCTTCGCGGACCGGCTCATCGGTGTCAAAAACGATTGGCGCACCCTTCTTTTGCGGGATTTCGACGGGAACGATTTCATCCGCGAATTTTCCGGCCTTGATCGCCGCGGCGGCTTTGCGATGGGAATTCAGCGCATATTCATCCTGCTCTGCGCGCGGAACGTTGTACCGCTCGGAAACGACTTCACCGGTGCAGCCCATGTGCTGATCGTCGAACGCGCACCAAAGCCCGTCCTGAATCACTGAATCCGTAATCGTGCCATGGCCGAGACGGTACCCTTCGCGCGCTTTAGGCAAAAGGTAGGGCGCGTTCGACATCGACTCCATGCCGCCCGCGACGACGATCTCGGTATCGCCAAGCTGCACCCCCTGCGCCGCCATCATCACGGCTTTCAATCCTGAGCCACAGACCTTGTTGACCGTGACAGCCGAGACGGTGTTCGGCAAACCGCCTTTCAACGCGGCTTGCCGCGCCGGGTTCTGACCCAGGCCGGCCTGAATGACGCAGCCCATGATCACTTCGTCGACGTCTTCAGGTTTTACTCCCGCGCGCTTGACGGCTTCGCGCACGGCGATCGCGCCGAGTTCAGTGGCTTTGAAGTTTTTCAGCGCGCCGAGAAACTTACCCACGGGGGTCCGCACGGCGCTGACAATTACTGCTTGTTTGATTGATGACATGTGATTAGATTCTCAGCTAATGAAGTTGCATTTAGCATCACTTGGAATAACAAACGGTGTCAAGACGTGTCAGTACCCGGAGCATTAGCTCCTCTCCCTATGGGAGAGGTTGGGTGAGGGTGCGAAGCATAGCGACGGGATCAAACACTCAAGTTTGCGGCTTGATCCGATCGCTACCGCTCCCGGTTTTGACAAGTCCAAATTGAAAACTCGCGCGCGCGAGTGTTATTCTCTCGGCTTGCAATTCAACCTCCGAATCATTCACGCTTCGATCAATTAATCTATGCAGGCACTCATTCTGGCTGGCGGAAAAGGCACCCGGCTGCGACCGCTGACTGTTTACACGCCGAAACCGATCGTTCCGATATGCAACAGGCCGTTTCTGCTTTACCAAATCGACACCTTGAGGCGCGCCGGCGTCACGGACATTACTCTTTCGCTCTCTTATC
Source organism: Pyrinomonadaceae bacterium (assembly GCA_036374695.1). GTDB lineage: Bacteria > Acidobacteriota > Blastocatellia > Pyrinomonadales > Pyrinomonadaceae > UBA11740. Next base: position 2,438 of record DASUTF010000197.1, on the reverse strand, counting down.
AACCTGAGAAGATTGAGCAGCAGCTCGGCGACGGCTCGAACTTCGGTGTGAAATTAAAGTACACCGTCGAGCCGCAGCCGATGGGCACGGCCGGCGCTTACAAGTTCGCTGAAGATTTGATTCGGGAGCCGACGGTAGTCTTCAACGGGGACGTGCTCACCGATCTCGATCTAAAAGCGATGATCAGACAGCATCAACAGCGCGGGGCCACTGCCTCGATCTTCTTGATCCCTGTCGAAGATGCCAGCATGTACGGCGTGGTTGAAACCGACGAAGAGGGTCGCGTGCAGCGCTTTGTGGAAAAGCCCAAGCCGGGCGAAACGGACTGTCGAAACATCAACGCCGGCGCGTATGTCCTGGAACCGAAAGTCCTGGATTTGATTCCCAAAGGCGAGAATTATTCATTTGAGTACGCGCTGTTTCCAAAGTTGCTTGAGCAGGGTGAAGCTTTTTTTGCGCACATTCCGCCGCGCACTTACTGGTTGGACATTGGTACGCCCGCGCGTTACCTGCAAGCGCATCAGGACATGCTGGCCAATCGTGTCACGCGTTTTCACCTGAAGGATCGCCGCGGTAACTTTGATTCAGCGACGCATTCTCAGATTGATGACCTGTCAATCATCGCCGACGATTGCACGCTCAAACCGGGAGTCGAGATCATTAACTCGGTACTCGGGCCCGGCTGCTACATCGAAGAGCGAGCCAGGATTGAAAATTCGGTGCTCTGGAGTCACACGCGCGTCGGCACCGCGGCGGAAGTGAAGGGCGCCCTTATCGGCCGGGGTTGCCACATCGGACGGTCGGCGTTCGTCGGACCGGGTTGCGTCCTGGGTGATAAGACCTCTTTGAGCGACTACACCAGAACGTGCGTGTAGGAAGAAGCCAGGCAAACCGCCACAGATAAACACAGATTTACACAGAACAAATCACGAATGGATCTGTGTCGCTCTGTGTGGATCTGTGGCTAAGCCACTTAGGGTGAAACTATGAACTTCGACAGCTTTCGGGCTTATGACATTCGCGGCGTCTATCCGACCGACCTCGACGAAGAGGCTTTTTACCGGATCGCCAGGGCTTACACTTATCTCTTTCACCCAAAGACGATGGTCGTCGGCATGGACGCGCGCGAATCAGGGCCGTCGTTGAAAGCTGCGCTGACAAAGGGCTTTGTGGATGCCGGCGTGAACGTCGTGGACATCGGCGGTATCACAACTGACATGCTGTACTACGCGGTCGGCGCGTCAGACGAATACTCGGGCGGCATTGTCGTCTCTGCCTCGCACAACCCGAAGGAATACAACGGCGCAAAGATGGTGCGCGAGAAAGCCGCGGCCATTTCCTCAGAAACGGGCTTGTTCGCCATTCGTGATGCTCTAAAAGAAGGCAAGGACAAGGAAGTCAGCTCGCCGACCAAAGGGCGAGTCGAAGAGAAGGACGTCACGGATGGCTACGTTGAGCATGTACTGACTTTCATAGATCTCGATGCGATCAAGCAGCTGGATGTCGTCGCGAACGCGAACTTTGGTTTCGTCGGCAAAGTAGTCGACCTGTTGGCAGAGAGGTTGCCGCTCCGGCTTACGCGGCTGAACTGGCACCCTGACGGCACTTTTCCGAAAGGCACACCCGATCCGATGCAGCCTGCCAATCGCGCTGAGACTGAACAGTTGATGCGCGATTCGAAGCACGACGTCGCCGCTATCTGGGACGCCGACGCCGATCGATGCATGTTTCTGGACGAGAAGGGTGAGTTCATTTCCGGCGCTTACGTGACGGCGTCGCTTGCCGACGTCCTGCTGACAAAGAGCAGCGGCCCGAACAAAATCATTTTCGATCCGCGGGTGATTTGGCCCACGACTAAAGTTTGCCGGCAGCATGGCGCGCAAGCGATCATCTCAAAGAGCGGTCATGCCTTCATCAAGGATCGCATGCGTAACGAAAACGCCATCTTCGCCGGCGAGATGAGCGCGCATTACTACTTTCGCGAGAACTTCTACGCCGACAACGGCGTGATTCCCTTCCTGCTGGTGCTCGAGCAGTTGTCGCGAACCGGAAAATCCTTTTCTGAAACCATGCGGCCGTACATGGAAGGCCACTACATGTCCGGCGAATTGAATTACCGCGTCGCCGATGTGCCGAAGACCATCGCGGCGGTGAAGGATCGTTTCAACGGCCGTGGCACGGAAGACTTAACCGATGGCTACTCGCTGAATTCCGACGACTGGCGCTTTAACATTCGCTCCTCTAATACCGAGCCTCTGCTCCGCTTGAACATCGAAGCGCGCAAACCCGGCTTGGTTGAAACTCTGCGCTCCGAGATTGAAGAGATCATCGGAACCAAGCCGCACCAGGCTTGATCAAGTGGCACGGGCGTCCTGCCCGTGAAAACAACGCGCAAGATGCGCGTGCCACTTCCGCGCTCCACTCCGGCACAAGCCTTG
>DASUTF010000196.1:0-21237 GCA_036374695.1 Pyrinomonadaceae bacterium | reverse complement strand
ATCGTACGCGCCCAGACGCAGCGCGTTGATCGCGCTCTCCATCGTCTGCATGCCGCTAATCATCACGATTACCGTGTCAGGCGAGGCGTCTTTGATGTGCGGAATCATATCCAGGCCACTCATACCGCTCATCGTGATGTCACTGATCACCAGATCAAAGGTACTGAGCAGGAGTTGGTCCAGGGCTTCTTCTGCTGACGACGCTTCGGCGCAGTCGTACGAGCCGTCAAGCAAATCGTGCAATACGCCACGAACGACGGGTTCGTCATCGACAATTAAGAGGCGGGGCTTGAGCTGTTCCTTCGACATGAATTCGGTTGATGTGAGGCGCGACCGCGCGATGTGGGCGAACTTCTAAATTGGGGGTCGTGCCGGCTCGGGATCGGGCTCCGAAGCTTCGTTAGCAGAATATCTCCAGTCGAAAGACTGGCAAACCGATTGTACAATACGTAGCAAGCAGAGCCAACAAGTTTTTTCATGCTGAAATTGGGCGGTTTTTGCTGGAATTTGGCCGGATCGGGGTTGGCACCTCGTTCATGTGTGGTTCAAGTTGACGCTAGGCGCCGGTCTCCTTAATATGGCCTGACGCCGTCGCAGGGCGGTCCCGCAAGAGCCGGAGTGGCGAAATTGGTATACGCACCAGACTCAAAATCTGGCGAGGTTCACTCCTCATGAGAGTTCGAGTCTCTCCTCCGGCACCAAGCACCGACTCACAATCAATGAGTTTGAAGCCGCCTCTCAAATGGGCTGGGGGCAAGCGTTGGCTGCTGCCCTACATCGCGCCGATTTGGCAGCTTCATGAGAATCGGCGATACGTCGAACCATTCTGCGGCGGTTTGTCGGTGGCGCTGGGACTGCGCCCAAAGCGCGCCCTGCTCAACGATCTCAATCCGCACCTGATTAATTTCTATCGCCAGGTACAAAGCGGACTCCGGATCTCGATCGACGCCCGTTACGATGCGGCGCTTTTCTACGCGCACCGCGCGCGTTTCAATGAAATGATTTTGAATGGCGGCGCGAAATCAGCCGAGGCCGCGCAACTCTTCTATTACTTGAATCGCACTTGCTACAACGGACTATGCCGCTTTAATCGCAACGGCGAGTTCAATGTGCCATTCGGCAAGTACAAGACGGTGAACTATGCGCGCGACTTCCTTGATTATCGAAAGATGCTGCGTGCCTGGAAATTCACGAGCGTCGATCTCGAGAAGATGAAGATTGAACGCAGCGACTTTGTTTACGCCGATCCGCCATACGATGTTGAATTCACCACTTACAGTGCCGGCGGTTTTTCCTGGGATGATCAAGTGCGGACCGCGGAGTGGCTCGCAAAACATCGCGGACCGGTACTGCTTTCTAATCAGGCGACGCCGCGCATCGTCCGTTTATACCGGCAGCTCGGTTTTCGTTTGAAGTTTCTCGCCGCGCCGCGCCGCATCAGTTCAGACGGCAGTCGAGTGCCGGCCCGAGAAGTGCTGGCCATGAAGAACCTCAACTGAAAGCCACTGACTGGAGCGCAACCGTCCCGGTTGCTTGCTGCATGACGCGTACAGGGCCGGTAATTTAGAAAGCAAGCGAGACGCTTGCGCTCCAGTCTGATTGGAGTCTTCGTTATTCCCCGAGGTAGGCTTCTTTAATTCGCGGGTCGTTGGCGAGGTCTTTTGAATTGCCTTCCATGGTGATCCCGCCGGTTTCCAAAACATAAGCTCGATCGGAATGGTGCAGGGCGGCGTGGGCGTTCTGTTCAACCAAAAGAATCGTGGTGCCTTCGCTGCGAATTGAATCGATCGCTTCGAAAATTGTGTGCACCACCAGCGGCGCCAGACCCAACGAAGGCTCATCCAGGAGAAGCAAGCGCGGACGAGACATCAACGCTCGTCCCATGGCCAGCATCTGCTGCTCGCCGCCCGACAAGGTACCGGCCTTTTGATTCTCACGCTCTTTCAGTCGCGGAAACATCTCGAAAACTTTGGCCAGGTCGCCGCTTATCTGGGCGCGATTCTTTTGCAGATACGCGCCCATGTTCAGGTTTTCGCGCACAGACAAATTTGCGAACACACCGCGCCCCTCGGGCGACATCGAAATGCCGCGCGCCACCAGTTTGTGCGTGGCGGTGCCGCCGATGTCCTGGCCTTCGAAAGTGACTTTGCCTTCACGCGGCGACAGCAAGCCGGTGATCGTGCGCAGCGTGGTCGTCTTGCCGGCGCCGTTCGCGCCGATGAGCGTCACGACTTCGCCCTGCTCGACATGCATCGAAATGCCGCGCAGCGCTTCGATGGCGCCGTAATTAACGGAGACGTTGTCTAAAGTCAGCATAAAAACCGTCAGTAGTCAGTAGTCAGTAGTCAGTTGAAACAGCGAACAACTGACCACGGACTACTGACAACGGACTAATCCCCAAGATACGCTTCAATCACTTTCGGATCGTTGCGAATTTCTTCCGGCAAGCCGAGCGCGATTGATTTCCCATAATCGACCACCTGGATGCGCTCGCAAACGCCCATGACCACTTTCATGTTGTGCTCGACCAGAAGGATGGTCAGCCCGAATCGATCGCGAATCTGCTGAATCAGATTCATCAAATCTTCCTGCTCCGAAGGATTCAGACCGGCGGCCGGCTCATCGAGCAGCAGAAGTTTCGGCCGCGTTGCCAGCGCGCGCACAATCTCTAAGCGCCTTTGCTTTCCGTAAGGCAAACTCGTGCCACCTTCGTCCTTGACGCCCGCCAGATCGAAGATTTCGAGCAGTTCCATCGCGAACTTCCGATGCTCCTCTTCGTCGCGGTAGTACCGCGGCAGTCGCAGCACCGCATCGAGCAGGTTTTGCCGCGCGTGAATATGGCACGCGGTCATCACGTTTTCCAGAACGGACATGCCGGGGAACAAGCGGATGTTTTGAAAAGTCCGCGAGACACCGCGGCGCGAAATTTGATAGGGACGCAGGCCGTCGATGCGCTTGCCTTCGAAATGAATCTCGCCGGAAGTCGGCTCGTAAACGCCGGTCAGCAGATTGAAAATGGTCGTCTTGCCCGCGCCGTTCGGCCCGATGAGGCCGTAGATCTCGCCGCGCTTGACCTGCATGTCCAACTCGTTGACGGCGACCAGACCGCCGAAACGAATCGTTGCCTTCGTCGTGCGCAGCGGATGCTCGCCGTTGGCTTTTGGATTTGCCGCACTCATCGATTCTCTAATTCCTTATCAGTCTTCTTAGTCGAATCGCTCTGCTCGGCGATTGGCGCGCCGGTGGATCCGCCGACGGTGGCATTTCCCTCAGGACGCTTGCGCGCGCGCTTGAGCCATGACGCGATCTCGTAATTACCCAGGATGCCTTGCGGCCGGGTGATCATAATGATGATCAGCATCAGTGCGTAAATGACGAGGCGATAATTGTAAACGCCACCGGGAAGCATGCGCAGCACCTCGGGCACAAATGTGATCACCAAAGCGCCCAGCACCGCGCCCGTAATCGAGCCCATGCCGCCGAGCACAATCATGATGATGATTTCGAACGAGCGCACAAACGTGAAATCGTTCGGATGCGGCAGTCGCCAGTGGCCGTAGAGAGCGCCCGCCACTCCGGCGAACGCTGAGCTGATTACAAACGACGTAACTTTGTAGCGCGTGGTGTTGACGCCCATCGCCTGGGCCGCCAGCTCGTCTTCGCGAATCGAAATCAACGCGCGGCCCATGTCCGAATTCACGATGTTGTAGATGACTACGATCGTGATCACGGCGAGAAAGCCTATCCAAAAGAAATTTGTGTATGCAGGGATCGTGAACCGGCCCAGCGCCGGATCGGAACAGGTAATATTCGTGATCGGATCGACGCAGCCCCGGAAACCGGTGGCGCCTCCGATCTTATTCATGTTCGTGATGACGATGCGGATGATCTCCGCGAAACCGAGCGTCGCAATCGCCAGGTAATCGCCGCGCAAGCGCAGGCTCGGAATGCCGACAATCAATCCCGCTACAGCCGCGGCCAGCGCGCCAATGATAATTACCAGCGCGAAGACGATCGCGGCCGCGACTGAGGCGCCCAGAATTCCGGCCAGCCACTGCTCAAGTCCCTGCGTGTAATAGACAGTCATGAACGTCGACGAGTACGCGCCGACGGCCATGAAGCCAATGTGTCCGATCGAGAATTGACCGGTAAAGCCGTTGATCAGATTGAGAGAGACCGCGAGGATGATGTTGATGCCCGCCATCTTCCAGAGATCAACCTGGTAGAGCGGAACGCCGAAACCAAACAGACCTTCCTTGCTCATCGCCAGGTTCAGCGCGTAGAGCACGGCAATGATGATCAGCGCGATGAGGAAGCGTTTGACGAACGAAATCATGTTTTCGGTAGAGCCCAACTTACGTGGCACGCGCATCCTGCGCGTGGTTTCACGGGCGAGACGCCCGTGCCACTTTTTGAATTAGGCCGCAGCGCGGCCGCTGTCTTCCTGGGGTGGCTTTAAACTTTCTCCTGCACGGTCGTGCCCAGAATGCCTGACGGACGAATCAACAGAACCAGAATCAGAATGGCGAAAGCGACTGCATCACGATAAGTTGACTGGATGCCGATGCCGCTGCCGTAGCCGACGACCATCGTCTCAGCGACGCCAATGAGCAGCCCGCCGAGCACCGCGCCCGGAATGTTTCCAATGCCGCCGAGCACGGCCGCGACGAACGCTTTCAGACCCGTCGTGATGCCCATCAACGGATCGATTGTTGGGCTGTATTGCGCGGTCAGGACGCCGCCCGCCGCCGCCAGCGCTGAACCCAGCGCGAACGTAAACATGATGATGGCATCGGTATTGATGCCCATCAGCTTGGCCGAATTCAGGTTAAACGAAACTGCGCGCATCGCCGTGCCGACTTTCGTCTTAAAAATAATCCATTGCAGGATCACCATCAGCGCGATCGAAACGGCGAAAATCAGAATCTGCGATTTCGAGATGGCCGCGTTTCCGAAGAGCGGGAAAGTAGTGTCGGTGAGCAGCTGCGGAAAGCCGCGTCCCTGTCCGCCGAACAGCGCGACGAACAGGTTTTCCAACAAGAGCGACATGCCTATCGCAGTAATCAGAGACGTCATCCGCGCGTACTTTCTGACGGGTCGATACGCCAGGCGTTCCATTGCCATTCCGACTAGAGCCGCGACCACCATCGACCCGACCAGCACAAAAAGAAGGCCGCCCCACGACGGCCCTAATCCGAGTTTCAGCGCAATGAAATAACCGGCAAACGCGCCGACCATGTAAATATCGCCGTGCGCGAAATTGATCAGACGCAGAATGCCATAAACCATCGTATAGCCGAGCGCAATCAGCGCGTAGATGGCTCCGATGTTTAGGCCGTTGATTAGCTGCTGAACAAAAGTGTCCATCTCGAAAACTATTCCTTACAGAACCGCGAGCAGTAGCGAGCGGGTTAAAGACGCCACGCCTATAGAAACTTGAATCCTGATCCCGTTCCCTATGGGTCGCGGTTCTGTAGAACTCTTACGGAGCGATCGTTTCTTTATAAACGAACTTCTTATCGCGCAACTCCAGCACGACTGCTGACTTCACGGCGTTACGCTCTTCATTGACGGTAATGATGCCGGTGATGCCTTTGAAGTCTTTGGTGGCGGCGATCGCCTGGCGCAAGGCCGCGCACTCGGTCCCGTTCGCGCGCTTAATCGAATCGGCCAGTACCATCATGGCGTCGTAGCCGAGTGCCGCAATCGCGTCGGGTGCCGTGCCGTTGTATTTTGCTTTGTAGCGCTTGACGAAGTCCTGGATTACTGGCGTCGGATCGTCAACCGAATAGTGGTTCGAAATGTAGCTGCCGTTCAATGCCTCGCCGCCCAAATCCCAGATCTGAGGAGAATCCCAACCATCACCACCGAGTAGCGGCGCCGTGATTCCCAGTTGCTTCGTCTGCTTGGCGATGACGCCGACTTCCTGATAGTAGCCGGGCACGTAAATCACATCCGGTTTCAGATCGCGAATGGCCGTTAACTGGCCGGTGAAATCGCGGTCGCGTTGCGCGTAGGCCTTCTCAGCAACGATTTCGCCGCCGAGTTTAGTGAACGCCTGCTTGAAGAACTGAACCAGCCCCTTGCTGTAGTCAGAATTCGAATCGAACAAAATGGCGGCCTTCTTCGCCTTCAAACTGTTGGCCGCGAACTTGGCCATCACTTCACCCTGAAACGGATCGATGAAGCAGACGCGGAAGATGTAATCGCCAACCTGCGTGACTTTCGGATTCGTCGAAGATGGCGAAATCATTGGTACCTTGGCTTCCTGGGCGTGCGGGGCCGCAGCCAGGCTGTTAGAGGAAGCGACTTCGCCGATCAGCGCTCGCACCTGATCCTGATTGATTAGCTTGGTCACGACGGTCGCGGCTTTGCCGGGTTCGCCCTGATCGTCTTCATGAATGAGTAGTACCTGACGGCCGTTGATGCCGCCCAACGCATTGATCTCATCGGCCGCCATCTGCGAGCCGTTCTTCGTTGACTGGCCGAAGCTGGACGTCTGTCCAGTCAGATCACCATATACACCAATCTTAATCGTACCGCCGGGATCGGCGCAGTTACCGCCACGGCGCGTGCAGGTCGCCGATGCGAACACAGCAGTAATCAGGGTCAATGCGATGAGAATCCGTTTCATAGTTCACCTCACAGAGCGTTTCGGACCAGGCTTTCGGTTTTGCGGACAGCATCATAGCGGCGAGTCTTGGAATTACGCAAACTGATTGGGTGCCTAAACAGAGTTCTGGTTAACGATTTCTCCGTGTCTCTGTGGTCCTTTGTGCCTCTGTGGTGAAATATCTAACCAAAAACTCACCACAGAGACACAGAGCCTTTCACAGAGACACAGAGTGAAGGCGAATCGTGACTACTGGATCAAAAGCCATTGACCAGAGCTGAAGCCGAATGAAACCGTTCGGGTTCTGGCCGGTAATCGAATACAATCGTGGCACCCTGGGAGCGCGGGCATCTTGCCCGCGGTACGCAGGCTTCCAGCCTGCTGTGATTTGAGTCGCATGGCCACCGAACTTCTCGTCAATTTCAATGAATTCTGGTCGCGCTTGCGCGCCGACATCGCGCTCGCGCGGGAGTCGGTATTTGTCCAGACGTTTGCACTGGAAGGCGATTCAGTCGGCAAACAATTGGCTGAAGCCCTGCTGTCGTCGACTGCGCCGGACAAGCGCGTACTGGCCGATTCGTTCACCCGGATTGTTTTGAGTGATCGGTTTCGCTATTCGCCGGCGAACATACTCGACCGCGAATTGCGCGCTGAAGCACGAGAAACTGCCACGATGCGGCGCGAGCTGGAGTCAGCTGGAGTCAGGATCAGATTTACGAACGTGTACCGCCCCACGCCTCGCATGTTGCTGAGCCGCAATCACAAAAAGCTGATCGTTATCGACGGATCAACGGCGTACATCGGCGGCATCAACTTCAGTGAGCACAACGCGGCCTGGCACGACATGATGCTGCGGATTGACGATGCGGACGCGGTCGCGTTCCTGCGAAAAGATTTTCTTTCGACCTGGAGCGGTGGCGACCGCTTCGCGCATGGTGAGTTTCCCGGACTCGAGTTGTTCACACTTGACGGTCGCGACAACCGGCGCGCGTTCCAACGCGTGCTGAATCTGATTGACGGCGCTCGCGGTAGCGTCTTTGTCGAGAGCCCTTACATCACTTTTCCATTTTACGAGCGTTTGCGCGTGGCGGCAGATCGCGGTGTCAACGTGAAAGTGGTGACGCCCGGGCAAAACAATTGGAGTTACTTCGCGAACTACGCGCGGCGCGAATCGGCGCGATCAGAAATCGATCTGAGGTTGTACCAGCGGGGCATGAGCCACCTGAAAGCGATGCTGATCGATGATGAAGTTCTCATCGCCGGCTCTTCAAATTTTGATTACTTGAGTTACCGGCTTTATCAGGAAATCCTCGGTGTCTTCACCGACCCGGTGTTGATTTCCGATTTTCGCCAACGCGTGATGCTGCCCGACGTGGCGAACAGCGTTGCGGTCGATTGTCACGCCAGTGCGTTCGACCTTCGCTGGTTGAATTGGCAGAACCGGCTGATCGATTTCGCGGTGACCACGCTTACCTGAAGCCCGATGTGGCACAGACTTAAGTCTGTGAATTCAACCGACATTGAACGCGCCTGAGTAGAAATCACAGACTAAAGTCTGTGCCACCCTGCCTCAGCGCTGCTCCATTGGAAAAACAAAATCGTTCTGTGCGGCTGACGCGTGACACTTCAGGCATTTGCCGTCCTTCTCGCGCTTCAGAATCTCTGTTCCGGCACCGTTAATGGTAAGAAATTCCCAGCCGTTTGCTTTTCGGTTGAAGCTCTTCTCCCGTTTGATCATGACGACCAGTCGATCAGGGTCTGATGACGGCGACCACCGACGCTCGCGCACGATGACCGTACCGACCGGAAAACTAAACGGTTCACGTTCGAATCCATGGCGTCCGACTTCGTTCACATAGCCAAATCCCAGAGTCGTCACATGTTTGCCGTCGTCTTTGCGTCGACGGCTGGGCCCGGAATCGCGCGGAAAATAGATTCTCGTCGAAGGTTGTGTAGTGATGATGTTCGGCAGGCCGTCCATCACCGTGCGATTCGGAAAGTTAAGACTTGTCGCTGGATAACCAACGCCGCCGGCGCTGACGATCGTGCTTCAAGCCATCAAGGAAGCGATGTCCGTTCCGGTGTTCGGGATTTCGACCTTCACCGGGTCCGCATTTACTTTCGTCCACAGTCGATAGCCGGAGATTTGATCGAGCACCTGTGCGTGATTGTCGTTACCAGGTAGCGCCCCGGCTGCAAACGCCGCCGCGACCGCAATTGCCAAAGTGGCTAAGGAGAGTTTTTTCATGCGAAACCTCAATTCGTGTGTTGAGGTCCAGGGTTGCCGCTAAGATGCGCAGACCGTCGGGCAGGGCTGCCTAATCTTCAACGGGGAAATCGATTGCGAATGCAGTTTTTTGTGTAACTCCGTGGTTCTCGGTGTCTTTGTGGTGAAATTAATCGGAAAACACTCAAAGAGACACTGAGATCGCACAGAGAACCACTGCGCTGTTTTTCCGACAGTCAACTTAAGCGAGGGGTGAACGAGAATCAGTTGTTCCGGGAATTACTTCGGGATCTTTTCGTTGAGCGAGTTAATGTCGCTGGGTTTCCATGAGCGGTCGTTGAAGACGTACACGCGACGGTTAGGTTTGAATTTGATGTCGAGCGGCTCGTCCACCGCGATGCCGTAGCTTTTTTGACAGAGCGGTTCGCGAAAGTCTTCGCCAGAGGACAAGAAGTTCCTGATCGTTCGGTCGTCGGCGCCCATGCGAAAAATCATTGGCACGGCTTCGTCTACCGGCAAATCGCTGAGCCACCGGTCGCCGACACAAAACGAAGCGAGCGCCGTCATCGACAGCGCCAAATTGTCCGGCAACTTCGCGCGCACGTCGTGCAGCAGCGCGCGATAGAACTCGCGCTCGGAACTAGTCGCGTCGAAATCGATCTGGATCGCTGAGACATTGCGTAGTCGCATCGTTTGCAGGATGAGATCGACGGCTTTCTTGCGTTGCGCGTCGCTCAAAGAGGCGTATTGTCCCGTCGTTTTCTGCGATTCGATGCGCGTGACCGCCATCAGCTTCGTCTCAGGCGAGACATCGAGCGGCTGATGACGGGGACTTAAGATGACGTCGTCGTTCTTCAGCGCGAGTGTTTGCGCCAGAAACGCAACCGCAAAACGGTTAGGATCCGCTGTCTTCAGATCTTCCGGCCGTTCCCAGGCCCACAGAATAAGGCGGGGAAAAGAATTTTCATCCAGGCGATTCCTGTTCTGATCTCTCGGCTGGCAACTGGCCAGCATCACGAGTGTCAGCCCACCAATCACACAACGCTTACTTCTGAGTAACATCGAGTTGCATGGTAACGACGGCGACCAGAATGCGCCAGAAGCTTTGCGGTAAGACGCGCGTGATCCCCAGTGAAAACCGGGGCAAACCGCATCGCGCGATTGCGCAAACCGACTCGGTGTTGCTCAAAGTTGTTCTTCGTTTCAGTCCGCGAAGCGGACTGAATGAAAATAGCCCAGCGCTTTAGCGCTGGGTGAAAGGGGCGTGTCAGTACCGAGAGCGGTAGCGACCGGATCAATCGCTCGACGTTGGATGGTAGATCCACCTCGCTATCGCTCGGGGTACTGACACTCAGCCGTCCGTTTCACGGACTCCAATGCATGGTGCCGTCCGATCCACCGATGAATCGGTGGGCTATTTTCATTCGTCGGCTTTGCCGACTTTGGGTTAACGCGAACCGACGCGGTGATAGAATGCTCAACCTCGAAAGCGAATCGCCGCACGAATGGAGTGGGACTATGAGAGTCATTGACTGCATAAAGTTTTCCCTGGCCGCGCTTACGTTGAGCTTGTTGATTGGCATCACTGACGTGGTGGCTCAGAGCTCAACCTCCCAAGCTACGCCGCTCCCTGCTTACCAATTGAAATTTGGCGCTTTTACAGCGCGGTTCGATCCGGGCGGCACTTTCACCCTGCAAGGCCAGGGCTGGCCGGCCTTGAATGGCAATTGGAAGAGCGGCGGCGCGTCGGAGGTTGAGTTGATGATGTCTGGTGGACCCGGAGGTTGCGATGGGCCCGGGCGTTATCAATTCCGGATGGATGGAAAGCACGTCAAGTTCACGGTCCTCTCAGATGAATGTCGCGTGCGACGAATGATTCTCGACGGCAGTGACTGGGCGCCCGCCGACGAGACGAAACTGATCCCTACACGCAAAATCAAATTGACGAATGCGGGACGGGCCTCGTCTCTCCCTCGTTCGAGATCAGCCGCGGGCAGCTGGCCGTCGTTTCGAGGACATCGAGCATTGGGCATCGCCGAAGGTCAAAACCTACCCGATCAATGGAACGCAAAGACCGGCGAGAACATTTTGTGGCGGACGCCGATACCCGGGCTCGCGCATTCAAGCCCGATCGTTTGGGGCGACAGGATATTTGTCACCACAGCGATCAGCACCGATCCAAAAGCGACGTTTCGCCCCGGTTTGTACGGGGATGGTGACGCGTCAAAAGATCGCTCGGTTCACAAATGGGTGATCTATGCGATCGACAAACGCAGCGGAAAGATCGTCTGGGAACGTGTGGCCCACCAGGGCCAGCCGATCGAGAAACGACACATCAAAGCAACCTATGCTAATGCGACGCCGGCTACCGATGGCCGCATCGTGGTGGCGTGGTTCGGATCCCAGGGCGTTCATGCCTACGACTTCAATGGCAAGTCGCTTTGGAAAGTCGATCTGGGCCGCGTGGACATGGGCGCTTATGACATCCCCACCTACGAATGGGGCCCGGCCAGTTCGCCGATTATCTGGAATGATCTGGTCATTATCCAGTGCGACACTCAGACCGATTCTTTTCTGATCGCACTTGATGTGGCCACGGGAAAGACCATCTGGAAAACTGACCGCGAGGAACTGCCATCGTGGGGCACGCCCACGGTCGCTGACACGTCAGCCGGAATCCAACTGTTAACCAACGCCTCAAACTTCATTCGCGCTTATGACCCGCGCACCGGAAAGGAGTTGTGGCGACTGGGGCGCAGCTCGAAGATTACCGCGCCCACGCCCCTCGTCAGCGATGACCTGATCGTGGTCGCCAGCGGACGCGGTCCGGAACGGCCGATTTTTGTCGTCCGGCCAAACGCTCGCGGAGACATCACCCTGGCCGAGGGCAAAACGGCCAGCGAGACGATCGCCTGGAGCCGCACGGGGCGTGGATCTTACATGCCGACGCCGCTCATCTATCAGGGGCGGCTTTACGTGCTGGCGAATAACGGGACTTTCGACGCCTATAATTTGAAGACCGGCGAAGAGATTTATCGCCAGCGCCTGCCGGCCATCGGCAGCGGCTACAGCGCGTCACCCGTAGCGGCAGATGGCAAGATTTATCTGACGAATGAAGACGGGGACATTGTGGTCGTCGGCGCGGGAGATAAGTTCAATCACATCGCCACCAATTCGATGGGCGAACTCCTCATGGCCACTCCGGCATTGTCTGAAGGAGTGATGTACGTTCGGTCGGCGCAGAGTTTGTTTGCAGTGGGGAAGAAGCGTTAAGTACGCAGATGTGAAGAGCGCGCTGTTACGGGTTATCAGAAAACAAATGTTCGCGAATTGGGAGCATACCGGAGGTTGGTGATTGAAGTCTGAGCTTGCAGTCTTGAGAACGGTCGAGTTCGTGGGTGGACTTGGATGTGCTCTATTGGGACTGGTTATCTGGGCTTATCTCCTGACGAGAGATGGCCTACCGGAAAATACCATTGAGTTCCGTACACTTTCCGGCGCCTTCTTAATGGTTGTATTACCAGGCGTGGGGGTCGCAATCGGAGCATATCTTCACGCGATAAGAAAGAGACCTTGGGCGATAATCCTCATTGTCGTTGGTGCGGCGGCTGGATTCATCTTCGTAGGTCTCAACGCCGGATTCACTTTTGTATACGGCCTGGATAAATGGGGTCAGATTTTTGTGTTGATGGATTTGGTGGCCGTTTCAATCACCCTGGCAACGGCGGGCGCTAACTTGGCAGCCTCTCTGTCAGACAATGGAAGAAATCATCGGCGTGTTAGTTCACCACATTAAGGCGTTGGTGGGGCGGTGATTTGAGAGAGACTAACTCAGGACTTCGTCGACCTCTTTGTCCGATCCATTCGCTTGTTCCCGCGCGTGATAAGAGGAGCGGGTCAGCGGGCTGGACTGCACGTGCTTGAATCCCATCGACATGCCGATGTCGCGCCAGCGATCGAACTCTTCAGGAGTGACGTAACGTTCGACAGGCAAGCGACGCGCGTGCGGTTGCAGGTACTGGCCGATGGTCATGATGTCGCACGACGCGGCGCGCAGATCTTTCATCAGCTCGACTACTTCATCGAATTCTTCGCCGAGTCCGACCATGATGCCGCTCTTCGTCAACATTCCGTTCTGGGTGCGATCGCGGCGGGCGCCGGCGCGCCGCAGTAACGTCATCGACTGCTCGTAAACAGCATCGGGTCGCACGCGACGATACAGCCGCGCAATCGTCTCAGTGTTGTGATTCAACACGTCGGGTGCGGCATCGAGCACGGTGTTCAAAGCGTCTTCATCGCCGTTGAAATCGGGAATGAGAACTTCGACTTTGCAGCCGGGATTGAGCGCCCTTACTTCGCGAATCGTCTCAGCCCAATGCGCGGCGCCGCCATCGGGCAAATCGTCGCGATTCACCGAAGTGATCACGGTGTGCGCGAGATTCAAATGGCGCACGGCCTCGGCGACGTGACGCGGCTCGTCCCTGTCTAAAGCGTCCGGCGCGCCTTTGCCGACCGCGCAGAAACCGCAATGCCGCGTGCAGATGTCGCCGCCGAGCATGAACGTGGCGGTGCGATCCGACCAGCACTCAAAGATGTTCGGGCACTTTGCTTCCTGACAAACCGTATGCAGGTTCAACCCTTCGATCAGCTTCAACAGATGATTCTGATTCGTCGGATCGCCCAGACGGATCCGCAGCCAATCAGGTTTCGGCTGCCGAGGTTTTGTATTTAAGACTCGAAGTTCGCGGGCCAAGTTTTGTTTTGCCTCAAGTGTGCAAAACATTCTAGCATCCGCGTCTCGGAATCGGCATCCAAGGCAAAAACGGGCCACAGATGGACACGGATAAACACAGATCGAAATTAGTTCTTCTTATCTGTGCAAATCTGTGTTCATCTGTGGCTGACTGGTTTACGGAGGAGACATGAAAAAAACTTTGATTTCGATGGCAGCGGTTGGCGCTTTGCTGACCAGTTTTGTTTTCGCGTTTGGCGACATCGCCCGGCCCAAGCCGACGACGCCGACGGAACCGAAAGGACAAATCGTCCTTAACAGCGGGCTTACCATTACCTCGGACAGCAAAACCTGGGACGCGCGACTGCAAATCCCGGCCGAGACCTTGAAGGCGATTAACGAGGCCGCGCAAAGGAAAGACGGTTCCGCTTCGCTGATGCAAAGCATCACGCACAGTTCGACCCGCACGATGATGGCCGGACTGTTCATGTTTCTCGCCGTGTCGTTCGCAGGTGTTTGGCTCGCGCGTGCGAATCAGCGTCGCAACGTGAAAGCCATCGCCGCGGTGCTGGTGATTGCGTTCGCATTCGGAGCGGCAACGGTCATTGTGCGCGCTAACGCCGGACCGCCAGGATATGTTCGCTGGCAGAATCTGCCGCAGAATTTAAAGGACGGCAAAGAGACCTCCGCCGGTGTCGATGTCGAGATCGTTCCGGGCGATGGCGAGATTAAGTTGATCATCCCGTTGCGGAAAACGAATCGACCGGGCGAGTAGCGTCCCTGCCAGCGCGTTAGGGGTCGGGCATCAACTGTGCAAACAGGATGCCCGCGAACCGCAGGCAAGATGCCTGCGCTCCCAGGCGAAGATGGAACGAGCTGAAAACATTTCGATCGCGACATGGTCGCGTGTTACCGCACGCGAGCGCGGGCGCGTGTCTGCGAAAACGTTCGCGGCCATTCTGATTGGCAGCGCGCTCTTATCCGCCGCGTTTGCCAGTTGGGTGCCGTTGACGGCGTCAATCGCAACTGTGTTCCTCTTCGCCGGTCCGCACAACTGGTTTGAGCTGCGCTACTTCCTCACGCGTTTGCCGGTGCGCTTTGGCCGCTCACGAAACTTTTTCATCGTCGCCTTCAGCGGAATTTTCGTGCTCAGCGTCGCTTATATTTCGCTCCCGGCGCTCTATTACGCGAACCTTTGGTCGGGCGAGAACTGGCCGACGGCGATTGCGACGTGGAATACGGGACTCTTGTTATGGATAGCGTTGCTGGTGGCGATGCGTGGCAAACAAACGTCGCGACGTGATTGGTCGTGGGCTTTGCCGGTCGCCTTTGGCCTGTGCGCGCTCAACTGGCTGGCGCCCGATTTGTTTAGCCTTGCGATCGTTTACCTGCACCCACTTGTTGCGCTCTGGTTTCTTGATCGTCACTTGCGCCGCACGAAACCGGAATGGCTGAAAACGTATCGCCGCTGTCTGATGCTTCTGCCGGTACTATTGGCGGGTATGCTCTGGCAGCTTTCACGCACGCCGTCGCTGGCTGAAGACAACGGTTTGTTCTGGCGCATCACGCAACACGCCGGCGCAGAGCTTCTGCCGAATGTCTCGAGCCACATGCTCGTCTCGACCCACGTGTTTCTCGAGATGTTGCACTACGGTGTCTGGATCGTGGCTTTGCCGTTGATTGGCGCGACCGGCGCGATTTGGAAAGTGAAGACCATTCCGGTAGCAGGCCACTCGCGTGGTTTTCCGAAACTGATCGCCAGTATTCTTATCTTCAGCCTCTTTATCGTAGCCGTACTGTGGCTGGGCTTTTCGATGAACTACAACGCCACTCGAGACATTTATTTCACCGTCGCCATCGCGCACGTGCTCGCCGAAGCGCCGTTTCTGTTGCGGATGCTGTGATTTGGAGTGCGGCGGCAGAGCGAAGCGGCGACGCCGCTTTGGATCGACTCTGGACTTCAATTGATCTTCGACTACAAAGGAAACCAAGGCGCCGTCAAGGCCGGCGCACTCCAAAATGTCTTCTTCCGCTCTTTGGCGCTTCCTGCCGCTTGGTTACCTGCTCACAATTCTGATCGAAACTCCGATTCTCCTCGCCGGCCTTTCAAAACGGCATCCGATAAAGCGAAGACTGTTGGCGGGACTGTGGCTGACGGCGTGTACTTACCCGATCGTGGTGCTCGTGCTGCCGCCTCTGTTTGAAAGTCGCTCGCGAGCGGCTTATCTCGTCGTTGCTGAGACATTCGCGCCCGTCGCGGAATGCATTCTCTTTTGGCTGGCTTACGGCGCGGCGGAGGAATTAGGAAAGAGTTCGATGTGGCGAGACTTCGCCGCCATCGTCGTCGCGAATCTCGCATCGTTCGGGGCCGGTGAAGTCTTGAATGCTTACGGCTGGTTTGGACTGCTCTGAGGCTGAGGACTGGATTGAGATGCCGCGTTATCCAGGTTCAAACAAACGTCACCCACGGCCACTCGCGTGGCTCCGCCGCCGTTTCGCCTTAATCGCTTGAAGAGAAAAACGAATCCCACCAACACGGCCGCCGTTATCATCAATACGACGATGGCAATCAGGATTAAACCGGCGATGCCGATACCGACAGAGACCGGCTCGGGCGCTAAATCGAACAATAAAATGTGATTCCTCATTTGCTAGTCCTTCAGAATCTCAGCGAGTACGTCGCTATCAACGTTGCCGCCGGATAATACGACGCCCACCCGCCGGCAGTTTTGCGGAAGCTTTTTCGCAAAAACCGCGGCCGCCGCGGCAGCTCCCGACGGCTCGACGACCAGCTTCATTCGAAACAAGATGAACTTCATCGTGGCGATGATCTCGTCGTCGGTCACGGTCAGAACTGCTTCGGCGTTCTGACGCGTGATGGGAAAAGTGAGTTCGCCGGGCTTCTGCACCCGCAACCCGTCAGCGATGGTCGGCGGCGGAGAGATCTTGACTCGCTCGCCTTTGGCAATTGACTGCTGCGTGTCGTTCGCCGTGTCGGGTTCCACCGCAAAGCATCTGATGGATGGATTTAATCCCTTCGCTGCGGTGCTGACTCCGGCAAACAAGCCGCCGCCACTGCAAGGCGTCAGAACGCAATCCAGGTCCGGAACTTCTTCCACGAGCTCCAGTCCGCACGTTCCCTGACCGGCCATGATCAAATAATCGTCGTAGGCCGGGACCTGCACCAGGCCTTCGCGTTCAGCGATCTCGCGGCCAAAGGCGTCGCGGTCGTCTTTGTGCCGATCGAAAACGCGAATGTCGGCGCCATAGCTGCGCATGCCGGCTACTTTCATCTTTGGCGCATCATCGGGAATGCAGACGACCGCGCGTACACCGGCTTCGCGCGCCGCGAGCGCGACCGCCTGCGCGTGGTTGCCCGAAGATACGGCGAGCACGCCCCGCTTCTTTTCGTCATCGGTAAGCGAAAGAATCCTGTTGGTCGCGCCGCGCGCTTTGAACGCGCCCGCGCGTTGAAGGTTTTCGCATTTGAAGAAAACTTCGCAGCCGGCGGCTTCGTTAAAAGCGCGCGAAGTCATGACCGGCGTGCGATGCACACGTCCGGCGATTCGTTCGGCGGCTTGTTTGATTAAGTCGAGCGTCAACATTAGGACTTTGCCCCCTGATGTGCGGAAAGGCTTAGCCTTTGCGACAGAGTCCAAATCGTTTTTGAGGCGATGCCTCAGTCAATAAGTTGAGGCGTAGCCTCAACTCCTGGTTAAGTCGCCGCCGGAAAGGCAGAGCCTTTCCGCACATCGGGCGGCCAAGCCGCGTCACACACTAGCTGTAGCCGCCGCCGATTCCATCTCAAAGACTTCAGCGAATCTTTCCACGATCCGATCTTCGACTTCACCCAATTCAATTTCCCTTCCCAGCAACTCTTTCATAGAAGTTACCGGCTCGCCTTCACATGCGACGATCAGATTGAAGTAGCTCAGATCGGTATTCACATTCAGCGCGAATCCGTGCGTCGTCACCCAGCGCGCGATGTGCACGCCAATGGCCGCGACTTTGCCGCGCGGTGTATGCACTCCGGTCAAACCCGCAATCCGAAACGTTTCGATGCCGAAGTCTCTCATCGCGCGCATCAGCACTTCTTCCAAATCCCGGACGAAACGGTGCACGTCTTTGCGGTCCGGACTCAGGTTGATGATCGGATATCCGACGACCTGGCCCAGCCCGTGATAGGTCGCTTTACCGCCGCGGTTTGTTTCAAAAACTGTGACGCCGCGCGCCTGCAGAACTTCATCAGCCGCGATGATCGCGCCCGGCGCTGAACGTCGCCCCATCGTCAGCACATGCGGATGCTCGAGCAAAAGCAGCGTGTCCGGCTGCTCGCCGGCCAACACTAACGCTTCGGTTTGCTTCTGAATATCCAGCGCTGCGCCGTATTCGACGCGGCCCAGACGTTCAACTTTCAGAGTTCGCCGTTCGCTCATGGACAGAGTAGAATCGCGATTGTACCGCAGCGCAGTTTTAGTGACGACCGGAGGGAACATGAACCGTTACGCAATTATTGCATTTGCCTGTCTCTTGCTTTTACCCGCGACCACTTTGAGTCAATCGCGCTCGCGCACGACGAAGCGCGCGCCGTCCACGAAAACTAAAGCGTCGATTGAGGCCCAGGCCGCGGAGATCCGCATGGCCGGCGCGACGAAGGTCGCCGATCAGGTGAAGATCCTGACGAGGTTTCTGTATCTGCTGGGCGGCGTCGCCAAAGGAATCGAGCAGATCGATGAAGCAGCGAAGAAGAACGAAGCGTCGCCCGCGGCTCTGCAGCAGAACGAGACGAACAAAACAACCGTGAAGACCAGTCTGCGCAACGTGCGCGAAGGTCTCGATGCGTTGGAAATTTATTTTCGGAGCACGCCCGGATTACAAAGCTATTACCTGCGACTCGCCGGCTCAGCTTCGGGGGCCGCCAACGCGGAAGCACAGGCGGCCATGGGACAGTTCGATCAATCGGGGCGCACGCTGCTCGGCGTGGTGAACCGTTTGACCGACGTTCTCTTGATCATGCGATAAGTCGCGACTTTTTAGAGTGACGGGAACGAGGCTGAAATTGCGCGAGATGCGGACTCAATCTGAAAAGGTGTCCAACCGAATTAACTTGCGAAACAACTCTCTGTGTCTCCGTGGATCTCAGTGCCTCTGTGGTGGGACGGAGCGCCAGAGGGAATCAACCACCGAGACACAAAGTCCCCACAGAGACACCGAGACAGGCCTCATAGCACGAGTTCTGGTTCTCACCATTGTTTTGTTCCTGCCGGCCGGCGGTCTCGCGCAATCAACCAAACGCGAACAGCTTTCGTTGAACCAAACACAAGCTTCGCATTTCGCGCGCCTCGCTTTGAAATGCGTCCGGAAAGAGTTTCCGCAGAAGCTCGATCACACGATGAACGATGCGTCAGAGGTGCGCAATCCGAAGGAACTCCACCCGGCGTTCTATGGTTGCTTTGACTGGCATTCAACGGTGCACGGCCACTGGATGCTCGTGCATCTGCTGAAGACGTTTCCGGCCCTTCCGGAAGGACGTCAGATTCGTGAGGCTCTGGACGATAATCTAAGTGCGAAGAACATCGCGGGCGAAGTTGCTTATCTAAATCAAAAGAGCCGCGCCTCGTTCGAACGCACTTACGGTTGGGCCTGGTTGCTGAAGCTGGCGGAGGAGCTGCACGGCTGGAACGACGAAGACGGTCGAAAGTGGTCAAGGAATCTACAGCCGCTGGCCGATGCCTTTGCGGACAGATATCTCGCGTTTCTGCCGAAACAGAATTATCCAATTCGCACGGGGGTGCACCCGAACACGGCGTTTGGTCTCGCGTTCGCGCTCGACTACGCGCGTGCGGTGGGCAACCGACGGTTGGAAACGCTGATCACTGAGCGCAGTCGCACTTACTTTGGAAGGGACGTGAATTATCCGGGTGCCTGGGAGCCGGGCGGCGAAGATTTCTTTTCCGCGGCGCTGATGGAAGCGGACCTAATGCGACGCGTTATGAAGGGAAGAGAATTCGCCGCGTGGTTTCATCGCTTCCTGCCGGGCGTTGCCCGCAATCAACCGAAAGCCTTGCTCGTACCGGCCATTGTCACTGACCGCACTGATCCGAAGCTGGTGCATCTCGACGGTTTGAATTTGAGCCGTGCCTGGTGCATGCGCAGCATCGCAACTGCTTTGCCGCGCAACGATCCGGCCAAGGGCGTGCTCGCTCGTTCAGCGACCGCCCACGGGCAAGCCGCGCTGCCGCACGTCGCCAGCGGCAGCTACGAAGGCGAACATTGGCTCGCCTCGTTCGCGGTGTACATGTTGACGACACCCGCGCCGTAGAGTCGCTTCTTTGCGGTTTGCGAGGGGCTACTGCCCCGTCAACTCAACCGGTCGATTCCGACAATTCCACTCCCGCGGTTTATAATTTCGGTTTGTAATTCTTCGTACAATTTTCCCGGAGAAAGAATGTCAGCTAATCGACTCGAAAAACGCTCAGACCAAATCAGGTTCAACGGCCGCATTCTGTTTTTGACGGAAGATACGGCGCTGATTCGAAAGCAACTCGAAGCCACCGGCGACGAGGCGCAGAGAATCGAAGATGAGTTAGCGGCGCGACTCGCGAACGAGGATCTGCCGCTAATGAACAACATTTCGACCGACGAAATCACGCCCGGTTGGGTTTGTTTTCATTACGACGAGACGCTCGGCGAGTACGTTTACGTTGGCATGCGCGATGCCGCAGTCAGGAAGGATGAAGTGAAGCACGGCGGATTCGCCGTCGTCGTTTCAGGTTTGTCGAAGGGTTGCGGCTCTTCACGCGAGACGGCGCCGTACGCCGAGAAGTGGGCCGGCATTCAGCTCGTCATCGCCCAGAGCATTGAAAAGATTTACGGACAGAACTCGCAGAACATCGGTTTGCTGACTTCCACCGATTTCGGATTGATCGAGCGCGTTCGTCGCGGCGAAGAGATTCCGCTTGGCGAGTTCACTAAAGGACTCGATCCAATTTCCAGGAACATCGTCGAGTACGGCGGGCTATTCAATTACAACAAGGCACGCCTGGCGGGCGAAGTTTCGCCGCCGCCGCTTGAGAGTCAACAGCTCATGCAGCAATTGGTCGATGTCGGCCAGGTTGGTGAGCATGAACGCGAGCTGTTCCAGAACGTTGTGCAGGGTGCGGTAACAGGCGCGTCCGGTGCAATGGAGGGACGGCCGCGTCCCATGAACATCATCGAAAAGATCATCGCGCGTCATGTGTTCGTTAAAGCCGGAACTGTCGGGGTTGAGTCAGTCAAACCCGGCGACGCTTTGTTCGCCGTGGCCGACGTGCGCTTCTCGCATGAATACGTGACACCGATGGCCGCTTCGCTTTTGACTCAGGCACTGGGACCGGATGCGAAGGTGACCGAACCTGAATCAGTCTTCGCGTTTCGCGATCACCTGACGTTCCTCAACAAAGTCATGTCGCCGAAGCATCGCGAGATGGGACTGCTCGAAAAGGCCGACGGCCTCGCGACGACGCAAGAAAGTTTCGCTGAGAAGCAGGGAATTAAACTTTACGGCGAGAACCCTGACGGCGGATCGGAAGCAATCTGTCACAACGCGGTGGTTGAGGATCTCGCTTTGCCCGGCCAGATCGTGATTGGCACTGACTCGCACACCTGTATGGCGGGGGTGCTTGG
>DASUTF010000195.1:0-24943 GCA_036374695.1 Pyrinomonadaceae bacterium | reverse complement strand
ACGCGTGAGAGTCTTGCGATGCGGCTGACGAATTCTGAGAACAAAACTGTGGTTTACTCTGCCGATACCGGTGTCTCGGCAGAGTTGGCGATGTTTGCACGCGGCGCGGATCTGTTCGTACTCGAATGTTCCTTCGTTGAGAACAAACCCGTGCAGACGCACCTGAACCTCGCTGACGCGATGCGTATTGCGCAAATGGCTGAGCCCCGCCGGCTCTTGTTGACGCATCTGTATCCGGAGTGGGACGCAATCGACTTGGCGGTCAAGGCACGTGAACTTTGGCCGGGCGACACGATCGCGGCGTATGACGGCCTGCGAATTGAAATCTAAACTTTGCCAATGACAGTTCTTTCAACTTTCTTGCTAACTCTGGCCGTGATGGCCCTGACCTCAACCTGGGCGGCCGCGCAAACCAATGGGGCAAACGAAGCTCACCTGCTTGAATCAGGAAAGGCTAAAACGTTAACCGGTCCGCCGCACGCAGCCGAACTCAAGCTTGTCTCTTACAACATCCGCTGGCGCAGCGGCAAAGAGCTTCAGGAGATTATTCGCTGGTTGAAAGACGCCGGATCTCAGCGGCCGGCGATCATCGGCCTGCAGGAAGTGGATCGCGCAAGGGAGCGCAGCGGCAGCGCGAACCACGCGAAGAGAATCGCGGATGAACTGGGGATGCATTACGCCTGGACAGCGCCGCACGCGACGAAACCCGGAAAGCGAGAGGAAGAGACCGGCGTCGCAATTCTCAGTTCTTATCCACTCACGGAGGTAACGCGAATTGTTTTGCCAAACCCCGGGCCGGGAGGCCGATTGCGCGTTGCGATCGGGGCGACGGTGAATTTGTCAGATCCACCTGCGTCAGCGGGTGTGCACCGGAAGATTCGGGTTTACTCAGTGCACGGCGAAACGCGATTGGCGGAACGTAAGAAGGTGGAACAGCAGCAAGCCGTACTGGATGACTTGCAGAAATTCCCAAAAGACATGCCGGTCATCATTCTCGGCGATTTCAACACCTGGGAGCCGCCGGCGATCAAAGACACTCGCAAGCTGTTCACTACCGCTGGCTTTGAGACACCTTTTCCGGACGATGAATCGACATTCTGCGAGCGGATAGTGTTTTTTGATTTGAAGCTAAAACTGGACTGGATTTGGGTGCGCGGTCTGACGCCGACAAGCTACGGCATCGACCGTAGCTTGAAGGTTTCAGATCACTTTCCGCTGTGGACGATAGTAACATTGCCGGCGAATAAACCGCATTCGTCAAACTAGATTATCTTTTTGAAAAGGGCGTTCCCTCTCCCTTTTGGGGAGGGGTCTTTCAGCAACCTGCTAAGGAACGAGAGTCAAGTTCGCAGGATTGCTGGTCGCACTGCCCAAACTAACGGTTAGCAACTTAGGTCCAGTCGTCAAATTCTCTGGAAACCTTACGACAATGTAAGAACCCACGAGTCCGGGCACCCCTAACAATGGACCGACGCTTTCGACTGGCAGCGTAACTCCTGATGCGCGGACAGACAAAGACGCGTTTGGCTGTGTCAGTCCCAGGTCCGACGTGAAGAAGATAATCCGCGTCCGCTGGTCAGAACTGAAGTTATGCGGATTCAAGAGCGGGAAGGGCCCGCGCACGAAAGTGACTGAGTCGAGCGCCGCAACATTGCTGGTGCCCGTTTCGGAGAATATCACGGGCGGCGCAACATAGACTGCCGTCATCGTGTGGTTGTTGTCCATCAAGACGTTCGCCGTCAGGCTCGTAGTGAAGTCCGCACCGTCGCGTTGCCACTTTAGAAAACCGGTTCCTCCCGCATTGCTAGGCGCGGTCAAATTCACCGTCGTGTTGAAATTGTATGTCCGCGTGAATTGCGTTGTACCGTCGGCAAGTCCCGAGTTGTCTGTCGGGCTAACGGAAATATTCACGTTGTTGTTGGGATTTACTGACGCAACAGTAAGAGTGTGGGTCGCTGATCCGGTAATTACGAACGCTCGCGAAATATTGAAGAAGATATTTCCAACCGCTTCGACCTTAATCCGAGCATTGCCGCTCGGCGTGCCCGGGATAGAGACTGCCTCTGATCCATCATTGGGCGTGCTCGCCAAGAGCGTAGTTGGAAAAGTCAGACCGCCGTCCGTTGAAAGCGTAATCTTCACGTTTGCGCAACTGACCGGCGCATTGTTTGTATTAGCCACATTCCAGGTGACTGTCTGGTTGGTTCCGGTTGACCAGGACGCGCCGGACGCCGGGCTTGTCACGATAAAGGGCCCCGCGTCACTGCGAACATTCACTTGCGTCGCAGCCGAATTCACACCTCCACCACCACTCCGATTGTCACGCGCGGTGATGCGAAAGTTCATGGTGCGCGTCGTTGTGGGCAGGGACTCTCCCATCGTCTCAAAGCCTGACAGTACATCCTGAAGCCGGGGAAATGTTCGCGACGGACTCGACACGGGGGCGAACGACCGAAAGATAGGCCGTGACCCGTCGTCCGTATTCGGCGGTGCGGGCGCTCCGAGATCGAATTCTTCCCACCCGAAAGTAATCGCATCGCCGTCAGAGTCGCTGCCCGTCGCCGTGAGGATAAAGGGCGTGCCCATCGGAATCGTGTAACTCGGGCCCGCATTTACCGTGGGAGGATTATTGCCGGTGCCTGTTTGCACTGCACAGGTATTCCCGTTACCTGCAGTCGTGAAGCTCACGATCTGTTCAATGCTCGCGGTATGGAAATAAGTGTCCATAGACCTCAGGTCGTCTGGAGCACAAGCGAAACGGTAAGCCATGATGGTTGAACCGTTGTAGGGCTCGTAGGCAGTCGAAGACGAACGCTGGCCTCCGCAGGTTCCCGATGTAGTGTTGAAGGTATGCGTCGCACCGAATTGATGACCAAATTCGTGCGCAGCGCTGTAGTAAGCAAAAAGATTCGTGGGCGAGACTGAACGAAAAATATCGACCCCTCGGGCCTTGTTGCCGGCACAGACCGCGTTGAATCCAGCTAAACCCGTCCACGAAAACGAACCACCACCCAATATTCGGCCATCGAAAACATGACCGACGTCATAGTTTGCCGACCCAATCACTGCATCCAACTTCACCTGATTTTCCCCGATAAGCGCGCCTGCGTTATCTGGGGTGTACCCGTCAGTTGCCGGATCCGTAAAAATTATCGCGTCGTTGTTGGCGATGAGCGTAAGTCTAATAGCCAATTCTCGCTCGTAAATCGCATTCACCAAATTCATGGTGGTGGTAACTGCGGCAAGTCCGCCGGCGACAGTCCCGCTGCCATAGGCCTGCGTGTACTCAGCAGTGGCCGCGGCAGCCAAACGGTATGTGCGGAGCGTTGACCCTGATGTCACCGCTGCGATAGCGGGCGAATTCTTCCTGGGCAGCGCATCGCGCGAAGTGGTGCTCTCCTGCTCTTCTTCGACTGCGCATTCGCCGGATCCAACTGCAACGTCACCCTGAAAGTAGACGATGTAGTTTTCCACATCCCCCACACTGGCGGGCTCAATCAACACCGTTCCTTTGGGCGATAAGATGATTCCGTGAAAGCCCGCCGGCGTCCAATCAAAGCGCGCGGTGGTCGTGGGATCGTCCACACCCTGGGCAGCGTACGTTTTGATGTTGGGATATCGCGCCGACAGTTCCGGCGCCATGATCGGCGAATCGACAATTGAAAAGCGCGACAGTGTCCCGTCCGCAATCGGCAGGGTCAAAATGGTGCGTTTTTGGGTCGCGTCGGCACTGGACTCCATCGGCGCCTCGCGAAGGATTGCCGTAAACAGTGTCTTGCTTAAAGCCACTCGCCGGAACGCGCGAATGGGACCCTCCTCTTGTGACTCGGCCCTTGCGATTGTCTCGTCCTCAAATCTCCAGAGACTGTCCGGTGGTTTGTCTTGAGCGCCGCTTGTGTCTGCCTCCGCTGAACGATTGAGTCTGGCCGACGTGGCAGTTTTGGTAGCTGCGGAAATCCAGACCAACAGCCCACCAATAAGGCCGATAAAGAGAATCGCACGTAAGTACGACCTAATCGTGGGACGAGAATTTGAGGTTCGGTCTCTCATAACAACGAGACGGTACTGACATTAAAACTGCGCCGGCAGGTTTTCAAGTCAGGAAGCCACCGCGAGTGAATTAGACCCCGTGAGAAACTCTTTTGCGCGCGCGTTCCTGACTACACACACGACTTTAGAGGCGGGTTAGATGTCTGCTGAAGTGGGATTGGTTGCGTGCTTGGTCTGACGCCGACAAGCTACGGCATAGACCGTAGCATGAAGGTCTCAGATCACTTTCCGCTGTGGACCGTGGTGACACTTCCGGCCGATCCCAAGGCCAATTGAGACAGTTAATCTCTTATGCGAATCGTGCCGCTGTTGCTTGTCTGTCCACGAGCTTTCGCGGATATCGTGCAAGTTCCAATCGCGAGGTTAGTCGGCAGCCTAAAAGTGACCTGTGTGAATGGCGAATTAGGAACTCCTCTTACATCTTGGGCGGCAACATCAAAGCTCTGACCAAGACTATCGATGAGATTGACCACAACCGAACTCGAAGTTTCTCCAGGTGCGAGCTGGAAACCTGATAAAAACACAACTACGCGCGTGCTCTTATCGCTCGTGCCATTAAGCACATCCCAGTTGTTCAAGACCGGGAACGGATCCCGCAGCATCAATGTCGCATCCAGTGCTAACGCCTGATTCGCGGCGGGGCCGAACTGTTCCAATGCCAGTTGGAAGGGCTGACCTGAACTCGATCCCATCGCAAATACGAGATCGTCATGGTCATCAAAGTCGTCGCCATCCCCGGCGCAAGGACTAAGTGGTCCGTCATAGGAAAAATTCGCCCGGATGGCCTGCAAATTCGTGCCGGCAGGGAACGTAAACGTCGTTGAAAGAACCTGAAGTCCCGTAGCGTTTGGTGTAAGTGTCGCAATAAACTGCCAATTCGGGTTCGTCGCATCGGATGCGTAGAACAGATCAAGATAATCCCTGTCTGTCGCGAAAGCCCACACTGTTACCTCGATCCTAATAGCCTTGCCGGCCGCGAGGTTACTTCCATCAAGCGTGGAGATCCTGATCCGGTCGATCGACTCATCAATGTGGTACGTACCGACTGTATTGTCAGGACACGAGGTGTAAATCGTGTTCGGCTGATTTGGTTCGGCGCCGCCGGTAATTCCGTCTCGTCCATTCAGTAAAGCCCCTGAATCGCAGATACTCCCGACCTGTGCACATCTCGGGGCTTTCAAGACGGAATCATAGGAAACGGTTCCTCCACCACCCGGAATGATATACACAGCCGTCATCGTGTGACTGGCATCCATCGTCACACTAGTCGCCCGATTAGTGGACCAATCTGCACCGTTGCGCTGCCATTTCTGGAAGTTGTTCCCGTTGGCAGTCGAAGGCGCAGTCAGACTTACGCTCGTGTTGTTGTTATACGTGCGCGTGAACTGTGTGTTGCCGTTCCCGGCTCCGTTGTTGTCGCTGGGACTGACGGTAATACTTACGCCGTTGTTCGGATTCGATGAGGCTACCGTTAGTGTTCTAACAACAGGGGGCGTCGGGGATGGCGAGGGACTAGACCCTGAACATTGCAATATCGTGGAACCGGTTATGCTAGGTCCGGCTGGGATACCGTTAATAAGCGCCGCACTGGTTACGAGCACGTCCTCGAATCTATATCCCAGCGAAATTAGCGTCGACGAAGAATCCAGTAGACGTTTAGTTGAGTTTGAGATTACATAAACGTTTTGGCTGCCCGAAGCTTGAACGAGCGTCCCGTCGCGAAATGGCGCGTTATACACCGGTATGTTCGGATCGTCGGCAATGCCGGATACACTCCCACTTTGGATGTCAGTCCAGCGGAATCCCTGCCCTTGAAAAATCATGGCTGACGGAAAAGCTCTTTTGAAGTTTCGGTCGGTGACTTCATAGATAGTGTTGTTTACGTTGCGTAGTCGAGAAGGTGGCGGCGACGCAAGATTCGGCCCGTTCGCAAGGCAAGTAAATTCTTCTGCAGAAATGTTAATGACATTGGCGAAGTCATAGCCATATGCATAAAAAACA
This sequence comes from Pyrinomonadaceae bacterium, assembly GCA_036374695.1. Classification (GTDB taxonomy): domain Bacteria; phylum Acidobacteriota; class Blastocatellia; order Pyrinomonadales; family Pyrinomonadaceae; genus UBA11740. The sequence continues at coordinate 18,892 of DASUTF010000195.1, read as the reverse complement.
GCGGTTGTCGGTATCCCGCGTTTCTTGCCCCCTTCAACAAGATATACTTCGGAACCGTTTTGGGTTATCAGGGTGCCGTCTGGGTGCCATCTTACATTGCAGCTCGCGTACGCTCTGGGTTTCCAAAGGTTCGTATTACTTCCCGCCCCTCGCGGATCCGTAAACTGGCCCTGCCACCCATAGGGGTCAACTTGCACGCCATTCTTCTTGACCTCAAAATGCAAATGCGGACTGCCCGTTGCTCCTACGTCTCCCGATACACCTATTAACTGTCCTCTGGCAACTTGAGCTCCATCCGTTGCAATCCGTTGCGACAAGTGCAGGTAATGCGTCGAATACCCATTTACATGGTCAATGTAGATTGTGTTACAGCAGCTGCTAGCCACATGATGGGCAGTTCCGGGGGCAGCGGCGTACACATTGATTCGACCATTTGAAGCTTGATCGGTGGTTCTATAATCGATTCCGGGATGACCATCGTAGAACAAATAATCGGGGTTGCCAGCGCCTGCATAGTTTCCGTTAACGATGAAGTTAACAGCAGGATTGTTCTTAAAACCATATAGGCCTAAGGCGCTGTTTCCTATTAATGAACCATATTGCGACTGCCCCACTTCGCCGGTAAACGCCGTCACTGTATTGTTCGCCGCGTATGAAGCCGTCATCGAGTGATCGAAAACACTGTTGATGAGGGCATTGAACGCCGTTCGGTTTGGTAAGGGAAAACTTAGGTAAAAAGAAACCGGTGGAGTCCCGCACTGTGACGGCGACGGTGACGGGGAGGCGATCGGCGAAACGGATGGACTCGGCGATGGCGATGGCTGCGGATTAGAGCCAACTTTTTGCAGGGCGTCCTCAAAAGACCAGCCGGTTACTCCATTGCTATATTGCACTCGCCACCACGTCAAGTAATTACAAGAGTCGAGGGAACACGAGGGCCTTTGTGGCCCCGCAATAATGGTACCGTTGGTACCACTTGGAATCGTCGAAATTAAGCTTCCGCAGGCGGAGTTCCTAGTATTCAGATTCCCGGTAGTTCTTATTTGATCACCTACGGCTAACCCTGGAGTATTGGCGATAGTGACGCCCGTGAAGAAACCAAGCAGTATTTGCTGCCAATCCTTTCCATCTCGACCCGCGAATTGCTGGGCTCCGCGCTGGCACATTCCCACACCATGGCCATATATCGCGACCTGCCGTCCTCCAGCGTTCACAGTGCAACAAGGCGATTCGCCTCCCGACGGATAACATGACGTTCCCGACTGGTTACACTTCGCGTGACCACTACAGGCCCTTGATCTCGCGTAAGGTACGACATTGCCACCAACCGTACAGCTACTCGGCGCCCATACACCAACCTCGCTGTCCAGTGTCGAATTGCCATTGCATCGAGCTGAATAATAGGCCGCGATGACATTCCCGTTGTATAGAAGGATAATCTTGTTGGTATTGATTGCCGCGTTCCTACTTTTAGTTCCTAGAGTAGATGTGTAAGCTTGTCCACCGTTTGCTATACCCGCACGGTTGTATCTTTCCAGGGCGTAGCTTCTCGCGGCAACAGCTTGAGCCTTGAGTGCTTCGAACGGAAAGCCCTCTCCCATTTCTGCTGAAACTGTTCCGGCGACAAAATCATCGAAGTTCATCAAACCCGTATAGCCCTGCAAGTTAGAAACATATACTTGATCCGGTACTGTGTAAGCGGCCTCGATCGACGGTTGAGCTACAAGACGCTCTGAGTCTTCTATCAGCGGCGGCTCTTGGATAAAGGATGGATTCTGTTCGTATAGCTCTAGTTTCTGCCGTTCATGTTTCTCGTTGATAATTTCGCTTTCTTCCGTCGTCAAATTATTCTTTACCATTTCAAAGCGAATCGACGTTACTTCATTAGGTTTCACCTGAACTAACACGTTCCACATTTCGCGATAACCTTCGACACGAGCGACAACCAAAAAGTAACCCGATTCGTCCAGAGGCACAGTCAGCTTGAAGCGCCCGTGGCTATCGGTCAGCGAAGAAACCCCCAATGGAATACTTTGATCAATTCGCCGTAAGCTCGGCGTGCCATCCGGAGATCGATCAATCACCCTTAGCTGGACTTCAATTTCTGCATACTCTAAAGGCACACCCGTAATTGCATCCGCCACGCTTCCAATAATCAAGCCAGAGTGCTGCGGTTGCAGCACGCCGTCAGCTGAACTCGTTGCTGTAGTGATAAGGATCACAGCCAGACAAAATAATGTTACGATTGCGGCTATTAATTGACTAACTTTCATGGTGCCTTCCCATCCGAATCGATACAAATTTTGTACAATTACTGCACGTGCAAGATCCCAAAATCGTACCCCGTCGTTCCATCCACTCCCGCAGATGAATTGGATTTAACTCCGGCTCCGCCGAGCACCATGATGTATTCACCAGGTTCCAGATCTTGTTTTGGTGTTGCTTCCAAAAGATCGTCACCTAGTCGCTTAACTTCAACATCGCGAATGTCTCGTTTTCGAAATCCGAAACTAGTCTTTTTCAACAAGCCCGCGCGTCCCATCTCCAAATCTCGTCGATCGGGATTGAGACGCATCGCAACGATGTAAACGTCGCGCGCTGAAGCGCCCAAGCCAGAGATACGGAACACGGGGCGGCGGTCTGTTAACTGAAGTTCGGCCTTTTCACCTCTGAAAACACAAATAACGCGCGATTCTTTTAACCCTAACGTCATCTGACTGGCGATGCCGCCAACCGCACGCACTTCAATCGAAGAAACTTCTTCGATCCTCTTCCAATCGTTGCCCGCTTGAAGAAAGACGCCTCTCGGCGACGACGATGAAAGGGTGGAGGGCGCAGTGTTGCCTGTGCTGGGTGAATTAACACCAAGCATGGCTTCCATCATCCGTGGCGTCACACCCTGCTGTTTGAGTTTGATTAAAGCATCGGGCGATGTATCAAACGCCGAAGGCCCCTTCTGAATGACCTGAACGATGGTGCTCTCGGGCAATCCCGCAGCAACCATTTTCGCGACATCTTCGTTCGTCAGCGTTTTCGTTGGGTTTTGGGCAAAAGTAATGGCGGCAAGAGAAGCTAGCAGCAGAACTGCAAACGCTGCACTAAGAAAGCGCATCTTCACTGATTCCTCCTGAGATGATGGGTTCCCTGGTTCTGCGAGGCGTTCGGTCTGAGGCGACCAGAGAGGACGAATCGGAGAACGTTAGGTTAAGTAAACTATTGAGACTGAAGGGTCGCGGAATCTTGGTGACTGGGAGTACAAAGCGGCAAGTGCGAAGACTCGAGGGCTAAACGCCGGGAAACTACGCCGCAAAGAACTGAAAGTCACTCGCCTAAAGGGGATTGGGCGACCGTTGCAAAAATCGATGCGACTCTTATACGCCCAAACGGCTGATTGATCAATGCAATTCTTTGAATAACACGCTCGGGCGGGATTAGCTATATAAGTTGCTGCGCTCGGCGCAAGATCTCACGCGAGGGCCTACCGAAACCATTAGGGCTCGATATCGTGGAGCTAATTCCCATTCCTGGCAGGGCCCACTACTGTGGGAGATCGCGACACTGAACTTTAACTCGGATTAGGCTGACAGACTGAATCGAGTCGACTTCAGCCGCCAGCCTTCCCCATCATGACCTTCGCCGGGCGCGAGGTCCACGGGGCCGAAGTTGTGACCGCGAATATTCGACGATTACTTCAAATTCACGTTGTTCGCCACCAATGAATTCCCAGTCGCGCGCTGGAGTTCGGCGATGGCTTTGTTCAAGTCAGTCTGCGCGCGGAGTTCGTTCCCGCGCGTAATTGTCAAAGCGGTCTGTCGTTCGAGCACGAGGAAGACGGTTGATTGACCAACGTCGAGCTTGCGCTTCTCGCTGGCGTACTGCTGCTCGGCATTCTCACGCGCCACGGCGGCTGAACGCAGGCGCGCTTCAGCGGTGGTGACGGACTGCAAAGCGTTGCGGACTTCGACTTGAATCAGCTGCTCGAGCTGCTGTCGTTGCGTCGCGATGCGCTTACCTTCGATCAAAGCGTGCGCGAGTTGGCCTTCCGCCGTGCGGTTGCGCAGAGGAAAGCTGAAGGTCACGCCCACGCGGAAGTTGTTGAAGTCGTTTGTCGCGAGATTGCCGAGCGAGCGCGGATAGCCGCCGATCAAATCAGACGGGATCGCCGCCGCCGGCGGCACCGGCAAAGGCTGCAGGCCGCTCAGCGTGGACAGCTCATTCACCCGCGCGCGTAACGCGTCGTTGCTTGAGCTGAACGGATTCGTCGCCGAAGTGAGCGCGCCCGCATTGCCAACCATTCCGTAGCTGCCGACGAAATCAATCTGCGGCTTCGTCAGATCGCGATGCAGCTTCTGATCGAGTTGATTGATCTCTCTCACAAGATCCGACTGTCTCAACTCGGGCCGGTTCTCAATCGCAGCTTTCATCGCATCAGTCAGCACGATGCGCGGGACGGTGAGGTCAACGTCATCGGTCGGCACAAGCGACGCGTTCCAAATTGGCGCCGATTGGTTTTCAGCAATCAAGTTCTTCAGATTGTTCTCGGCGCGATTGACGTCTTCGAGCGCCGCGAACTCTGCCTGTTCAAGGTTTGCGACCTGCGTCTGCGCGGCAATGATGTCGATCGGCGCGAGTGCCCCTTCACCGACCATGCGCCGGTTGTGTTCCAGTTGCGCGCGCGCATCGTTCAAAGACTCGCGCTGGATCTGCAGGTTCCGCAAAGTGAACACCAGGTCCCAGTACGAGCGCTGCACCTGCGTAATCACTTCAATAGAACGTTGACGAAACTGGGCGTCCGTCAGCGATAGGTTCTTCTTCGCCACCTCGATGTTGCGGCGCGGCAAGTCAAAGCTGCGGCCGCGAAACAGCGGCTGCGTAAAACTAAACGTGAGCGCCGTCGGGTAACTCGGGTTGAGTGCCGTGAACTGGCTGTTCGTCGTCTGCCGAATCGAAGAAAAATCGACTCGATAGTTGCCGCCAAACTTCGGCGAGAGGCCTTCGAACCGGGCCGTGTTGGTGAAGTCCGTGACTTCAACGGCACCACTCGCCCCGCTGAGAAAACTCGCCGCGGGTGTCTTGATGCGTTCGTAGTAACTTTGGGCAGTAAACCGCGGGTCGTACGCGCCGCGCACGGTCAGTAAGTCAGCCTCCGCGAGTTGCACATTGTCGCGCGCCACCTCTATGTCTTTATTGTTGCTGAGCGCCATCACGATCGCTTCGCGCAGAGTGATCGGCTTTTGCTGATCAACGTCAACGCCGATGCGTGTGAGCGCCGGCAGAGGCTTCGTTGCGTCGGCGCGATAGTCGATCGCAATCACAGGCAGCTTCAGTGTTTGTTGCGCCGAGATCATTGGCGAAGGAGCCGGTGATGCAACGGGTTCCTGGGCCAGTGCTTGCAACACCGATCCAGTAATGACTAAGAGCACCAAGAGAACGTTGAATGCGGCTTTGCCGCCGCACAGTGAAAGCCTCCGGCTTTCCGGGCCATGATTCGGTTCTTTGGACGCTACGCCTCCAGTGTCGCGAGGCGCAGTCTCGCTCAATCCATAAACAGGCACCACCGGAAAGGCAAAGCCTTTCCGCACTGTGCGGCGGCAAAGCCGCGAAAACAATCCATTCGATAACGCCATACTGAACTCCGGAGAAATCTTCACGCTACTGTTTGTTAAAAATTCCTATCAAAGAGGCCGCGGCGGTGGCGGCGCGTTTGCGCGCGCGGCCGAACAGGCGGCCTACGCCGGCTCCGATCCGCGCCCAGATGCGACTGCGCGCGAGATCGTCGAACAGTGAGTAAAACACCGGCACCGCGAGCAGCGTCAGCAACAGACACAAGGACTGTCCGCCGACCACCAGTACGCCAATCGATCGGTTCGTACCTGAGCCGGGACCGCTTGAGATCGTCAGCGGCAACATGCCTGCGACCAATGCAATCGTCGTCATCAGAATTGGCCGCAGACGATCGCGATTCGCCTGAATGATCGCTTCGTGACGTTCCATGCCCTGGCGTCGCAAACCGTTGGTGTGATCGATTTGCAGGATCGCGTTCTTCTTCACCACGCCGAAGAGCAGCAGCAAGCCGAGTCCGGAAAATATGTTTACGGTTTGCCCGGTCACCAGCAGCGAGAGGATGCCGAACGGTATCGCCAGCGGCAGCGTCAGCAGAATCGTTACCGGATGGATAAACGATTCGAACTGCGCCGCCAAAACCATGTACATGAAGATGAACGACAGCACGATCGCCAAAAGGAAGTAGTAGCCCGTACGGCTCAGTTCTTTCGAGCGACCGGCCAGCGACGTTTGGTAAGTGCTTTCCATGTTCTCTTCGCGCGCGAACTGTTCGAGCTTTCCGAGGACTGCCGCCTGCGAGCCGCCGGGTTTGGTGTTGGCGGTCAGCATCACCTGCCGCTGCCGGTTGTAACGATCAATTGACGAAGGGCCCGTGCCTTCTTCGACGCGCACGAGATTGTCGAGACTGACCCAGCCGAGCTTTTGTGACGCGACGATCATCCGCTGCAAGCCTTCGGCGTTGGCGCGATACTGTCCCATCGCGCGCACCCGAATGTTGTACTGATCGACACCGGCATTGAATGTCGAAACCTTCTGGCCGGCGACCAGAGTATTGAGCGACTGTGCAATATCGCCGATGCGCACGCCCAGATCTCCGGCGCGGGCGCGATCGATCACGACGCGCAGCTCCGGCTTGCCGCTAATCAAAGTGGAATCGGCATCGACCACATCCGGCAATGTCTTCAATTTCGCCAGCATGTTGTTGGAATATCTTGTCAGTTTGTCCAGATCGGGCCCGCCGATGACGTACTGAATGTCGACGTTGCGGAATCCGCCGCCGGAGATCGCCGCCACCGAGTTGACGCTGGTGCGCAGTTGACCGGGAAACTCCTTCACATACTTCGCGACGATTTCGTCGCGCGCGCGCGCCATCAGGGCGTTCTGGGTGACACTGCGCTCTGCGATCGGCGTTAGCTTGATGTAAATGTTCGCGATGTTCACGATTTGCTGTTGGCCGCTGCCGATGGTTACCAGCGTGTCGGTGACGCCCGGCAGCTTGCGAAGATCCGCGGCCATTCGTTCGGCCAAACTTGAGGTGACCGACAGCGTCGAGCCTTCGGGCGCGCGCACGTTGACTTCGAATTGCGACTGATCGTCAACCGGCAGGAAGTTCTTACCGACGAACATGAACAAAGGGATCGTGCTGAGGATCACGAAGACAGACAGGCCGACAATCACCCAGCGATGCGCCATCGACCACTCGAGCATCCTGGTGTAGCCGCGATCGATCGGCCGGTAGAAGCGCCCCTCTTTCGAATGCGCCTGACCGTACTTCTCCTTGAATTCCGCGAGTGAGTAGTCGCGTTTCCTGGTTTCGGAATCGCTGACCCGGTCGCTACCGCTCTCGGTACTGACATGAACCCGCTCGCTATCCCGACTCGTCGGGGTACCGACACGTTGCTTCCGCTTAATCATGCGCGCCGCCAGCATCGGCGTCAGCGTAAACGAGACCAAAAGCGAAACGGCGATGGCAAACGAGGCGGTGAAGCCGAACGACGACATGAAGCGTCCGACCATACCCGCCATAAAGCCAACCGGCAAAAATACAGCGAGCAGCGACAGGGTCGTTGCGGTTACGGCGAGACCAATCTCTTTCGTCCCCTCGATGGCCGCCTGAAAGGGCGGCGCGCCTTTTTCTTCCACGTAGCGAAAAATGTTTTCCAACACCACGACGGCGTCGTCGATCACAATGCCGACCATTAGCGTCAGCGCCAGCATTGTGATTTGGTTCATCGTGAACCCCATTGCAGCCATCAAGCCAAAAGTCGCGATGATCGACGTCGGAATTGCAATCGCCGCAATCAAGGTCGAGCGGAAGCTCCAGAGAAAAACGAAAACAACGATGGCCGCGAGGATGCTGCCTTCGATCAGGTGCAGCTGAACCGCGTCCAGGGACGCCTTAATGAAGATGGTCTGGTCGCCGACAAGTTGCACCTTCACGTCGGACGGCAGGGCCGTCTTGAGCTCTTCCAGCCGCTCCTTGACCGCATCGGCGACGGCGACTGTGTTCTGACCAGACTGTTTCGAGATGACCAGCGTCACGGCGGGCTGACCATTGAGGCGCGCTTCAGTGCGCTGCTCTTCGGCGCCATCTTCGACATAACCGATGTCGCTGATCTTCACCGCGTAAGGCCCGCGGCTCGCGATGACGACGTTGTTGAATTCCGCGGCGTCGGTTACGCGCCCCATCGTGCGCACGGTCATCTCGCGCTTGCCTTCTTCGACGCGGCCGCCGGGCAATTCCATGTTCTGCATGCGCACGGCGTTCGCGACCTCCGCGGCCGAAACGTTGTACGCGCGCATCTTGTCGGTATCGAGCCAAACCAGAATCTCGCGTTGCCGGCCACCGACAATTTGAACGTTGCCGACGCCGCTGATCGGTTCGACCTGACGCTTGATTTGTTTGTCGGCAATGTCAGTGACTTCGCGCAGAGAGCGTGGCGCCGACACGGCGATGCGCAAGACGGGTGTCGCGTCGGTGTCGAGTTTCTGGACGATCGGCGTTTCCGCCGTTTCCGGCAGATCGTTTTGAATTAGCTCAATTTTGTTGCGTATTTCCTGCGCCGCCACGTCCGCGTTCTTTTCGAGGACGAAACTGATGAAGACTTGCGAGACGCCTTCGACTGAAGTCGAACGCAACTCGTCGATGCCGCTGATTGTGTTGACGGCGCCTTCGAGCTTATCCGTGATTTCAGTTTCGATTTCCTGCGGCGAGGCGCCGGGATTTACCACGGTGACGGTGACCGTCGGGAGATCGATCTTCGGAAACAGATCGACGCCGAGTGAGCGGTAAGAGAACGCGCCCACGACCGTCAGGCTCAGGATGAGCATCGTCGCGAAGACCGGCCGGCGAACACAAATTTCAGCTAATTTCTGCATGGCTAAAATGGAGCGTCGACATCCTGTCGGCGGGTCGCGAGCATCCTGCTCGCTCGGTCGTTTAGAGTCGGCACTTGTGCCGACACGCGCGGACAAGTCCGCGCTCTAAAACGTTTGAATTTGTTATTGCCTTACTGTCACTCCGTCGCTTAATTGATCGACGTTACTGGTTGCCACGATCTCGTCCGCCGCCACACCGCTATTAATCTCAACCAGGTCGCCTTCGATCTGTCCCGTTTGTACCAGGCGTTGCTCGGCGCGTCCGTTCTTGATCACGAACACGTAAGTCGCGCCGGAGAGCTGGCGCAAAGCCCGCTGCGGCACGAGCACGGCCGGTTCGCTTTGCGGCTGAAGAATGCGCACCGTAGCAAATTGCCCGGGCTTCAATTCGCCGTTTGGGTTTGGGACTTCAGCTTCGATAGTCAGCGTGCGCGAGGCCGCGCTGACGTTCGGCGAAACCCGCGCGATGTATCCCGCAAAGTTTCGATCGGGATACGCCGAGACGCGGACTGAAACACTTTCGCCAACCCGCACACGTGGAATCGCCTGCTCGGGAATGTCGATGCGCACGCGCACCGGATTCATGTTGACGACCGTCGCGACCTTCTGCTGCGGCGAAACGTATTCGCCGAGATTGACGTTGCGCTCGGAGACAACACCCGCGATCGGCGAGATCACAATCGCATAATCCAGGCTTCGCTTTGCCAGCCCCACCTGCGATTGCGCGGCATCGACCGCGGCTTTCGCGTTGCCTACTCCCGCGTAGTTCTGCTGCGCCTGATGAATCGCCACCTGGTATTGCTCGCGCAACACATCGCGCTGAGAGCGCTGCTGGTCGTACTGCGCGCGCGAAACATCGCCGGACTCAATTAACTTTTCGTAGCGTTGCAAGTTCTTCTCAGCGAGATTCAGCGCCGCGCGCGCTGACGCAACTTCCGGAACATTCTCAGGAACGAACTTCTGTCCCGGCCGTAAACCAATCTTGGCTTCGTTCTGTCGCAGCGTGGCTTTCGCCTGATCGAGTTGCGCCTGCGCTTGTTCAAGCCGAAGCCGCAAGTCGTTCGGGTCAAGCCGGACAATCATCTGCCCGCGCCGGACATAGCTGCCCATGTCCACGCCAAGCGCGACTACTTTGCCGGTCGTCGAAGGCATCACGTCGCTTTTCTCGTTCGCGGCGAGACTGCCGGTCGCTTCAAAATAGCGCGGTAACTGCCGCAGCACGGCCGCCGTCGTTGAAACTTCAATTACCACAGGCGCAGCCGCCGCCGCGTTCCTGTTCGGCGACCCGTTCGAACGATTGCACGCGGTGCTGGACGCCACCGCAGCGACTGCAAAAACGATTCCGATTAGATTGAGGAACTTCCGAAAACTCATTTCTCTTTTCTCTTGCCCTTGTGACTCGGACCCAAATGTTTTTCAATTCCGTGCAGCAGAATGTTGGTGAACTCGCGCGCGGCCTTCTGGTTTGAGATACGAAGCAGGCGACGGTCGCGATCCCACAAATTGTTGTTCAGCGAGTGGTGCACGATCATGCCGATGAAGGCGCGCACGACAATCTTCGGTTCGACGTCGATAAATGCTCCGTCGCGTTGGCGCCCGCGAATGTAACCGCCGAGAAAGTGGTAAACCCGCAAAACGAACTTCTCCCAAAACATCCGGGCCAGCTCGTGCTCTTCCAACGCCGAATGCAGCAACAGACGTTGGAACTCCGGATCGCATTCGTGCTGCTCCAGGGCATGCAAGCCCAGCCCCTCGAACACGGCGCGGTCATCTTTACGCGCGACGGCTTCGGCTACGACCTGGCTGGGATCCATCTCGTCGTGCAGACAGGCTTTGTGATCGAGAATCGCGCTGTAGAGTTCCTGTTTGGTGGCGAAGTGCTTAAAGAGCATCGCTTCTGAGACGCCGGCCGCAGCCGCGATTTCCTTCGTGGTGGTGCCCTGAAAGCCGCGCTGCGAAAACAGGCTCATCGCCTCGCGCAGGATTTGCAGCTTCCGGTTTTTGCCGGTCATGCGTCCGCCATTCGCCGCGGCGCCGGTCGTCTGGTTTTTGGTTGCGATTGATTTCAGGTGATCACCTCAGTTAAAAAGTGAGTGCTTACTTACCATCTGAAACACGGCGAAGTCAAGCGACGCCGTTCAACCCTCTGTGTCTCTGTGGTGAATGTCCCTAAGGCAAGCCTTCACCACGGAGACACAGAGAGCCACTGAGGCACAAGGAAAATCGTCAGTAACGCGGCAGCAGGTTGAAAATGTTCAGGGCGAGGGCGAGTTGAGACTGAATTTCTTGCGGCTGGAACTGGTAACCCGAGCGAAATACGAAGAGTTGATTGTTCCCGCCATCGACGCAGGTGCCGTGATAGCTCTCGAAAAATGACAACAGCCGGTCATTGAACGCCTGGCGAATTGCCGGCTCATCCTGGCCGCGCAGCAGGTATTGCTTGGAAAACTCAGGCCGCTGGCCAAAGTCGATGTCCTGATAACCAAATGCCTGAAAAATCTTTGTCATTAACCCTTCGGGACGCAGCGAGAAATACGGCACGCGCAGATTGGCAGGCTCCAGGTACGTGACGCTTTGATTGTGGACGCTCCGGTGCTTCCCTGACCCGGTAACGAACGTGTAATCAAATACGGCAGCTTTGATTCCGTTCGCTTCGCCGTACATGAAGTTTTTGATTTCCTTGCTGTGCCCCTGGTTGAACAGGGTGAAGTGCTCGAGGCCGGCAATCATGTTCATGGGCGACTCTTCGGCGAACTTCCAGGCGAGTTGTGCGGCGACTGCCCTTAGCTGCTCAGTTCTCTCCCTTGCTTTCTTCCGGTTGTAGAAAATAAGGAAGATGGCGAGCGCGGCGAAAGCCACAAAGAAGATGATCGGCGCAAGAATCGGAAGAAATTCCATCTTGTCTAAGTAGTGTCCTGAGTCCAGTTTTCCTCTGCGAATTCTCGGCGTTCTCTGCGCCTCGGCGGTGAAGGTGCTCTGAGAACTCACCGCAGAGACGCCAAGTACGCAGAGAATGCGCAGAGATTTTAGGCCATGACTCCTGTTTAAACCGTCACGGCTTCGCGGTACTCGCCCCAGACTCCGCGCAGGCGGTTGCTGATTTCACCGACGGTGGCAAAGGACTCGACGCACTCGAGGATTCGCGGCAGCAGATTTTCAGTTCCGCGTGCGGCATCTTCAAGTCTCGCTAACGCACTTTCAGTGGCGGGCGCATCGCGCCGCGCACGCAAAGCCTTAAGACGTGCGATCTGATCACGTTCGATGGACGGATCGATGCGCATGGTTTTGATTGGCTTATTGTCTTCGCTTTGAAAGCGATTCACGCCGACCACGACTGCGTCGCCCGTCTCGACCGCGCGCTGATACTGGTAAGCCGAATTCTGAATCTCGCGCTGAATGTAGCCCGATTCGATCGCGTGCAGCGTGCCGCCGAGAGCGTCAATCTTGTCGAGGTAATCAACCACGCGACGCTCGATTTCCGTCGTCAGCTCTTCAATCGCGTATGAGCCGGCCACCGGATCGACCGTGTCCGCGACGCCTGATTCGTAAGCGATCACCTGCTGGGTCCGCAAAGCCAATCGCGCGGCATCCTCGGTCGGCAACGCCAGTGCCTCATCCATCGCGTTTGTGTGCAACGATTGGGTGCCGCCGAGCACCGCGGCCAGAGCCTGGATCGCCGTGCGCACGATGTTTATTTCCGGCTGCTGCGCGGTGAGCGTTGAACCCGCCGTCTGCGTGTGAAAGCGCATCATCAAGCTACGTTCATCGCGCGCCTGAAAGCGTTCGCGCATGAGGCGCGCCCAAAGCCTGCGCGCGGCGCGGAACTTCGCAATCTCTTCCAAAAGGTTGTTGTGGGAATTGAAGAAGAACGAGATGCGGGGCGCAAAATCGTCGATGTCTAACCCCGCCTTCAGCGCGGCTTCGATGTACGCGATGGCATCGGCGAAGGTGAAGGCGACTTCCTGCACCGCCGTCGCGCCGGCTTCGCGAATGTGATAGCCACTGATCGAGATGGTGTTCCAGTTCGGCACTTCGCGCGCGCAGAAGGCGAACGTGTCGGTAATCAAACGTAAACTGGGTTCGGGCGGAAAGATGTATGTACCGCGCGCGATGTACTCTTTCAGGATGTCGTTCTGAATCGTGCCTTCCACCTTGTCGAATGCGACGCCTTGCTTCCGCGCCACGGCGAGATACAGGCTCAGCAGAATCGCCGCCGTCGCGTTGATGGTCATCGACGTGGAAACGTTGTCGAGACGAATTCCATCAAATAGCCGCAGCATGTCTTCCATCGAATCGATCGCGACGCCAACTTTTCCAACTTCTCCGGCCGCCAGTGGATCATCGGAATCCAAACCAATCTGCGTCGGCAGATCGAAGGCGACCGACAAACCCGTCGTGCCCTGGCTCAGCAGATATTTGTAGCGCGCGTTGGATTCTTCAGCGTTCGCATAGCCCGCGTACTGCCGCATGGTCCACAGACGGCCGCGATACATGTTCCGCCGGATGCCACGCGTGTACGGGAACTCGCCGGGATCAGCGAGGTCTCGATCGTATTGAAGGGTTTCGGTGTTCGAGGGATTGAAATCGACGGGCAGTTCAATGCCGGAAGAAGTCTCGAAGTGCTCGCGTCGTTCGGTTCTTGGCTTGGCGACCATCGGTGTTTGGCGGCAGTCGCAGGCTAGCACAGCGGAGTAGGAGCGGCAATCATGTGATTGCTTGTTGGTCGAGACTTTCTCTCTGTGTCTCTGTGAAACTCTGTGACTCTGTGGTGAACAATATCGAAACCGGCAATCACCACGGAGGCACGGAGAATTCACAGAGACACAGAGCGTCGACAAATGCGCAAGTTGTCAGTCAAAATTCAGAGCCATGCGCGCGCTCCGCGACATCCGCGTCGGTCCCGCCGGCTGGTCGTATGCCGACTGGCGCGGTCGCGTCTATCCCGAAGGCGCCGGTACGAAGTTCGACACGCTGTCGCTGGTCGCGAAGTATTTCGACACGGCGGAAATCAACAGCAGCTTTTATCACCCGCCCTCTCCTGAGACGGCGCGTTCCTGGCTGCGCCGCATTGAGCACAACCCGAATTTTGTTTTTACGGCAAAGCTTTTTCGCGCCTTCACGCACGATCGCGGCAAAGCGACCGCGGAAGACGAAAAGCTTTTTCGCGAAGGACTGGATCCGCTGATGGAAGCGCGCAAGCTGGGCGCGGTACTGGTTCAGTTTCCGTGGTCGTTCAAGAACGAGTTGGATGAGCGCAATTACCTGAACCAGCTCGTCACGAAATTCAAAGACTATCCGCTGGTCGTTGAGTTACGGCACGAGTCATGGAACAACGCGCGCGTGCTGCAGACGCTCGAAGACCTCGGCGTCGGATTGTGTGATATCGATCAGCCTTTGTTTCACGACTCGATCAAACCGTCCGCGGAAGTAACGTCGGACATCGGTTACGTGCGTCTGCACGGGCGGAATTACCAGAACTGGTTTCGCGAAGAAGCGAACGTGATGGAGCGTTACGATTATCTGTATGGCCCGGAAGAAGTCGAGCCCTGGGTAAACCGGATCAAGGAAGTCGCGGCAAAGGCGAAGGAAACCTTCGTCATCACGAACAATCACGCGCGCGGGCAGAGCCTGGTGAATGCCTTCGAAATTCTTGCGGAGCTGGAAGAAGAGAAAGTCCCCGGGCCGGCGAAGCTGATCGAGACCTATCCGCGTCTGGCGGAATCAGTTGAGCCGGATGACGAGTCGGCGCAGCGCCCGTTGTTCTAATTTCGACGCTTCCAAAAACGTTGACAGCTTTGCCGGGTAGTAGCATCTTAAGGCGCGCTTTCACTCTCATTCCTCAAACCGAAAGGCGGGCATCGTGGTAACCCAATTCGGAGCACGCAGTCTTTCCGAAGCTGAGCATTCGTTCGTCAGAATCCTGAAAAACGAAAGCAAGTTCGACAAAAGCGCGACGCAGCCGGTGCGCACTCGCGGGTTTGTGGTCATGGTTCGCGGCACCCACAACCTTAAGCCGTTGCAGACGTTATGCACGAACCAAGTCGTTTCGGCTCGCAACTCCTGTCTAACTGCTCGCTATCGGCTGCAGCCACAGGCGGGTTTAGGGACGCTGCTGATCGCATTTGTGTCGGATCTATATAAGCTGCGCCAGGCTTCTCTCGACGACCGGTCCTCGAAATCGAACACAGTTAGTGAGGCAGAACTCGCGCCCGAATCAGGCGAGACGCGCCGCGGAAACATTACTGGTGATCTGGAACCCTCGGCGCTAATAGCAGGTGAGCTCGCGCGAGCGTCCTGGATGCCGCTGATCTCTAAATACATTGACCGCATTCTAGAATCTAATACTGAGCCACGCGCCTGGCCTTCAGATTTGGCAAACCGATCGAAGGAATCCACGCTTTTCGGCACGATCGAAGAAGGTCAGCTACGTAACCTTTTTGCCGCCTTCGACGATGAATCCTCAATCCTCAGATCGGGCGATCGGCTCGTCCTCTTTGGTGAGTTCAGCGAACAGGCAACCAATGCGGATGAATGGAGCTCGTCGCTAAACATTTTGCTCAAGTATTTGCCGGAGCGAGTGGGAATGGTTTTCTCCGGCGCCCCACCCGATCTCAGACTTGATTTGCCGCGCGACGATCCACACTTTGTGGAGCTGACTGTGCCGGCAGAAGCCGAATCGCCGACCCCGACGCAATTCACCTACAGATACGTCGATTCTTCATTCCACAGTGACGTGCCTGCCGACAAAGACGAACTCAGCGTTAATGCATACGCAAACGCCATCGCTCGTTTTGTCCTGCATCCACAGACGAAGCCTCCGTTGACAATTGGAATCCATGGCCGCTGGGGCAAAGGCAAATCTTCTTTCATGAAGCTGATCGACAGCGCGCTTATCAAGTACGCGGAAAGCAATCGCGCAAATAACACGCAACAGTGGAACGACGTAGTGGCAAAACTGCTCCAGGCGGAATCCGATCGGGCGGGCGCTAACGCGCAGATTGAAGAAAAAGAAATGCAAAGCCAGCAGCACGAATATGAACGGCTGCGCGAACAAGAGCAGGCCCTCTGGCAGGAGATGACCGAACAGGCAAAGAAAAATGTTCTCAGCGTGCGGTTCAACGCCTGGCAGTTTGAAGACGCGAAACAAACCTGGGCCGGGCTCGCCAGTGAGATCAGCGAACGGTTAGAGGAAGTATTGCCGCGGCATTCCCGGCAATGGTTGAAACTTAGATACGCATGGAAAGAGCGGCGGACTGAATTGTTCCTGAACGTGCTGCTGCCTTTGGCAATCTTCTCTGTGGTCGCGATTCTGTTCGCCTTCGGGTTCTTTCGAGGCATTACCGCGGCGGATCCGGATTCTCCGTTGGGCGCATTGCTGAAACTGCTCGTGCCTGGAGGAACGTTACTGACCCTATGGTACCTGAGCTCGAGGTTTGTGAAGGTTGCGCAACCAATCAGCGAGCGCGTGCTCACCTACGTCGCGATGCCGAACTACCGCGAGCAGATGGGTTTCCAACATCGCGTCAAGGACGATCTAAAGTTTGTTTACGATTTCGTCGCAACCCGGCTCAACCGTTCGTTTAATCGAGCCGGACCATTTCGCGTGGTGGTCTATATTGACGACCTTGATCGATGCTCCGAAACCAAGATCATGGAGCTGCTGCAAGCCATTAATCTGATTCTCGCCGATTGTGAGTTCTTTGTATTTGTCGGAATGGACACCGAGATGATTTACCGTGCGATCAATTCGTACTACAAAGAAAAGTCAAACGATCGCTTGGCGGACGATTGTTTAAGCAAGATTATCCAGATCTCTTTCCACTTGCCGGAAACGAAAGTTGACACCCGCGTGAGCTATCTGAGCACGTTGTTTAGCCTTTCGTCGCGGCTGGAGTTGGCCGAGCGCGTGCACGCTGATGGAAACCAGCCCACGACCGTAACCCGCCCGACGAACGAGGAAGCGAGCATTGGCGGCGGATTGCCCTATGACTTATCACAGCTCCTTGCCATCGTGCCGGTGCAAATCAAAGAAACCGAGGACACCTCGCACGAGTTGGAAGCGTTCAGCGACTACTGCGGTTTTATCGACGACAACCCACGGGAAATAAAACGGCTGATAAACATTCATCGCCTGATCAAGATTCTGGTGCAAAAGCCGAATGCGCCTTTAGATGCCGACCGGCAAAAGAAGCTCGTGAAGTGGTTGATATTCTGTGATACGTGGCCGCATTTGGTCGGTCACGTCCTGCAGCTAACAACGTATTCCGACACCGAGAATTGCCTGCTCGACCTGGTCAATTTGTTGGAAGAGGCCCGCAAGAAACCGCAATCGACTGAGGCCGTGCCCCAATTTGATCGACTGGGAGAGTTCGCCACGTTTCTTCCTACACAGCATGAGCGGGACACCGATAAGAGCGCCCACGTTGGCGAATGGTGGGACAAGAAGATTGCACACGAGAGGCGAGTCTACACACTGTCGGCGTCAGATATCGATGATGACTTTCGACTCGCCGCCAACCTTTCCCTAATGATTCGCAAGCCGGCGCAACGCGGTTAGTGTTCGGGGAACAATCTCACCGCGCCAGCGGATAAATCGGTTCGATATCCACCGGCACGTTCTTCAGCTTGTCGAGTGCGCCTTTCATTGGCGGACGAATGTTGGCGTACTTATCGAGGATAGCCGTGGCTTTCTCGTAAGACCCTTCCGCCTCAATCATCAATAGCTCGTTAGCCAGCTTATTCACGGCGCCGCGGATCTTTGATTCGTCGATGCTGAACCTGCCCGTGCGCTCGTTGAACTTGATCGCGCCTTCGTCGGTAAAGTAATTGAATTGCAGCGCCACGCCACGGCCGTGCGATTCGGTGATGCCGAAACGAACTGAGCGAAACATGCTCGCCAGGTAAGTCGTGTATAGCGTGCGCTGCATACTCTTATCAATCACGCCTTTGTCGATCAGATACTGCAAAGCCCACAGGCCGGTGACGTCAGCTTTCGCTTCTTCGATCGAAGAATACTTTTCTTTGAGTTGGAGACGCGGCGTCGTCGGCTGGCCGTTTACCGTGATGTTGTGCGGCCCCAGGCCGTGAACCACTTCATGCATCAGGATGTGCGTGAAGAATGAATCGAACGCAACGTTACGTTGGTCGGCCGGCGAGAGGACAACGCGAGAAATCGGCTGCAGGACTTTATCGAACTTCGCGTGCTGAGTGTTCTTCAGCATCACGCGTTTCGAGCCTTTCGCTTTCACGACGCGTTCGTCGTTCGGCAGATTGAAAGCAGCGGTCTGCACGCCGCTGTTCCCTTCGCCAGAGCTGAAAACAACATTGACGACGCGCAGCGGCGATGACGCGCCCACCTTCGGATTGCGGTACTTCGGATCGATGGGCAGATTGTTTTCCAGCTCCTGCATGTAGTTGCTGAACTTGCGAAGCTTCTCTGTTTCCGCATCGTCACGCAGCGTGACATAAGCTTCGAACGCGGCCTTGTACCCGAACAATTCATCTTCGTAAGTTTCGTACGGCCCGATCGTCACGTCGATCGGCGAATCCAGATCCATCCAGGCGACGTCACTGTCGTAGTAATCGTTGGAAGCGAAGGCCGCGGCACGCTTGTTGAGATAATCACGCAGCGTTGCGTTCGTCGTCAGCGCGGCAGCCTCGCGAAGTAACTTTGCGGCCGGTTCGAGAAACTCCCGATACTCTTCGTTGTACGGCACGAGTTTCAACGTGCGGTTCGCATTCCGCCGAATCGCGTAGAAGTAACCGGTCGCCTTTTCCTTTTCGGCCGCTGACAAAGTGTTCAGCCACGCTTCGAACTCTTCCTTCGTCATGTCCTCGGGATAATGATTGGCGCCCGCGAGCTTCGTTGGGATGTCGTCAATGAAAGGATGCTTCTCGTCCAGGCGAGACCACGGCCCGTCGTTAATCAAAAAATATTTAAGCAGCATGC
>DASUTF010000194.1:0-3077 GCA_036374695.1 Pyrinomonadaceae bacterium | reverse complement strand
GCAACTCAAACCGCCTTACCTTATTTGTCCGAACCATCAGAGCTACATTGATCCGTTTCTCGTATGTTCAACGTATCCGCGCAGCGTGCTGCAAAACACTTTTCATGTTGGAGCCAGCATGTACTTTACAAACGCAGTTATGGCTCAACTTGCGAAACTGATTAACGTTGTTCCGATCGATCCGGATGCGCAACTGTTGCGTGCGATGCGTGCCGGCGCCGCCGGTCTGCGAGCGGGAAAGATTCTCAATATCTACCCTGAGGGCCAGCGATCTTTTGACGGAAAACTTCACCAGTTCAAGAAAGGCGCCGCAATCCTGGCGTCGGAATTGAATCTACCAATCGTGCCGGTAGCTCTCGATGGTCCATATCGTATTCTGCCGCGCAAGTCCTGGCGCCTTCGATTTGCGAAAGTAAGAATAAGGTTCGGCGAACCTATTAACGCCCGAGAATTAATAAAAGACGAGCTGGATGAAAACGCCGCTTATCAAAAAGTCACCTCAGAGCTAAAACGACGCATTCAACAGATGCTTGATGAAATGCGGACAGGCAATTGAATAGCAATCCATCAGCGGCAGGAATTCTGATTTTGCCAGGAAAAGGGCGATGAATAAAAAACAACTTCACGAGAAACTACAGCAGTTACACGCTGAACTCGATCAGGTGGAATGCTCTGATAACCAACGGGAGATCCTTCAGAAAGTAGCCAGCGACATTCAGGCCCTGCTGGCGCGGCAAGATGAAGGGGCGGAACACTACCGTGACCTGGGTGAGCGATTAAAAGAGGCTGTAGCGCAACTGGAAGCTTCTCATTCGGAAGCGACGTTGCGGATACGACAAATGATTGATCAACTGGCTTACCTGGGAATTTAATCAGGTAAAGTCGAACCTGCCGACGAGTCCTCTACTGCTTAACAACTGCCACCGAACAGGGCGCTTGTCCAGTCACTTTCGCTGAAACGCTTCCGAGCATTTTGTGTTTCATATCGTCAGCACCAGAGGCCCCAAGGACGATAAGGTCGTATTCACCCTGTTCCGCTTGTCCCAAAACCTCAGTGGCTGGATTCCCTTCGGCAATAACGGGTGTTACATCAAGGCCGTGTCGAGTAAGTTGGTCCGTCGCGTCATTGATGATTTCGTTAGCGTTGCTCTGCAGCGCTTCTTCCAACTGAATCTCTGAGCTCTTTTGCTCTCTCGTTTCTCCACCCTCCTCAAACCAATCCCGATCGAGGCTGAGATTTA
Organism: Pyrinomonadaceae bacterium; assembly: GCA_036374695.1. Lineage (GTDB taxonomy): Bacteria > Acidobacteriota > Blastocatellia > Pyrinomonadales > Pyrinomonadaceae > UBA11740. The sequence goes on along the minus strand of DASUTF010000194.1, from coordinate 1,836 downwards.
CCCAGGGGGTTTCTACTACGTGCATGAGGGTGACTTCAGCAGATTCAGTATTGAAATAAGTCGTCAACGCACTGAGAGCTTGCTGCGACGCTCGTGAACCATCAACACAGAGCAAGATACGTTGGCTGCTTCCTCCACGTGGTTCCCGGCATACAAGCACAATCCCCGAAGCGTGTTCAACTACTCTGCTTGCCACAGAACCGATGCCTGGCCGGGTCGTGTCGTATTGGCTGGTGGCTCCAAGGACAGTTACGTTGTAATTATCAGCGAGGCCCACTATCACTTTGCTTGGCGACCCGGTGGCGGCGAGTGTTTTTGCAGTGACTCCTTCCGCGCGCAGGGTTTCCCGGGCACGCTCCAGAATCATCTCGGTCTCTCGTGCCATCCGTTTAATGTAGTCATCGCGAACGCGCTCACTTTTCTTCAGGGGTGCTGATTCAGAGAATTCCGGCGCAACGCAGAGTACGTGAATTTCGTTGTCGCTCTTGCGCAAGAGGCGAGTTGCGGCGCGTAGCGCGGTAGTTGCCTGACGTGATCCGTCGGTCGCCATCAATGTTTTCATAATCAGCCTCCCTTAAAAGATGTTCATTCTCAATATTTCGGCGCCCTGATTATCAGATAGTGCAACGACTTGTTCTACGAGGATCTAACCGCAGCAACAGCGTCGAGATGGCAACGATTGAGCGTTACCTCAAGCCGGCCTCTGGCTTCCTCTAGCGATGGCAAATCCAGCAGCGGTTGCACTCGAAGCGCTGGTCCAATCAACACAAATAACTTCCCAAAAGGTAGCGGATTGCGTGCCGCGTCCCATTTATGTCGCTCTTCAATTGCCGGATGACAATCAGCGGCCAGCGGTATTAGTGGTGCGCCTACACTCGCGGCCAACACCACAGCACCAACCTTCGCAATTCGTGCTGGTCCACCACCATCTGCCGTCAGGATTACGCAGGCGCCATTGCTTAGCTCATTAACTAACTGTCGCAAAGCCTCACGCCCGCCTGACTCACTATCTCCTCTGACAACGCCCATACCGACCATGCGGCACAACATCGCTAAATAGTCCCCGCGCGGGTCGCTCGCAATCATGATTACCGTTCGAACCTTTGGCGGCCGCTTAGCGAATGCCACCAGCAGCGAGGGCGCGTCCCGGTGCCACAAAGCGAGCACACACGGAGCGGGTATATGCGGCCAACCCCCGGCGCCCCTGCTATCAAAGCGGGAAGTCACCGCGACGATTTGCGCATAGAGAAACATCAACACTGCGGTCATGGCCGCAAAGAACCAATGAATTGGTGGTAAATATTTACGAACAAAAGCAAACGAAGCATCGACCGCCCGCGTCAAAGCATTGCGATCAAAATGCTTATCTTTTGTACTCTCTAACTTCGGCAATAGGCAGTAAACACGGTCGAGCCTCTCACGCGCCGCCTGGGCGGGAGTTTTTAGTTCCGGTCGGTCAATGTGATAATTGCGAGACATGCAAAACGTTTTCGACTCACTTCAAAATAAATGCGTAGGTTTGGCGCTTAGTGGCGGTGCCGTACGCGGACTCGCGCACATCGGCGTTATCAAAGCCTTGCAGGAAAACGGAATCAGGCCTGCTGTCGTTGCGGGAACCAGCGTTGGCAGCATCGTCGGCGCAGCCCTCGCAGCTGGAATGGATTGGCGCGAAATTGCTGATATGGCACGATCCATATTCTGGCCTCGGCTGTTGCATGGAAAAACGTTGGAACGCTTCTCGGCCCAGTATCTCCCTGCAGCATTCGATCATCTTGAGACTCGCTTTGCGGCAGTCGCGACTCTTGTTCCTTTAAACCAACCCCACACGATTTCAAG
>DASUTF010000193.1:0-2885 GCA_036374695.1 Pyrinomonadaceae bacterium | reverse complement strand
GCGAAAGAAGAAGATCCGAACACCGTCGATGCGCTGGCCGAAAGTTACGTGCTGGCCGAGCGTTTTGAACAAGCGCTACCGTTGCTGAATTCGATCATCAATCGACCGGGCAAGACTCCCGATCCATTGTTTCTCTACTATCGCGGCCTCGCAGAATTCAAGACCGGGAAGACTGCTGACGCAGAAAAGTCTTTCAACGCAGCCGTCAAGGCCAACCCGCGCAACACTGCTTCGCTTTTCTATCTCGGCCGGTTGGCGTATGAACGGAAGGATTTCGATGCAGCGATCGCGTGGCTCAACCGGGCCACGACGAGCGACGCTCGACTGACCGATGCGTGGTCGCTTTTGACGTATTCGTATTTGAACCGCGGCGCGGCAGCTTCAGGCTCGAAAGCCGAAAGCGATTTTTTGTCGGCCATTCGTGCCGGTGAAACTCTCGCGCGCCTGCGACCTGATGAGAACTCGGCCGCGTTGCTGGCCCAGGCTTTGATTCGCGCACAGCAATACGCGCGGGCCGCCACGGTGCTTGAGCCGTACGCGACGAAGCCAGACACAAGAAGCACGACTTTGTACTTGCTCGGCGTATCACATACGCAGACGAAGAATTATCCGAAGGCAATTCTCGCGTTGGAGCGCGCTGCTCAAAAGACACCGGACGACGTGAACATCTATCGCATGCTCGGTTACGACTACGAAGTTTCGAAGCAATATGGAAAAGCGCTGGTCGCGTACGAGCGCGGACTGCAATTGGCGCCGAACGATCCCGATTTGAAGGAATCGGCCGAGCGCGTCCGTCCCTTTGCAAAATCCTGAGGCTGCATTAGCATCTGTCGCATGAAAACAAGTCGCGCGTACTGGACGCTTACTCTCCGATTTTCAATCGCAGTCATTGCGGTCGCGATCTGTTCGAACGCGGTCAGGGCCGCATCGTGGCAAGGGCTCGAACCATTCAAGTCGCGTCGCGCCGACGTTCTTCAGGCGTTAGGAAAGCCGCTCAGCGACCCTTTTGGTGGTCCGTTGACCTTCAAGATTCTCGGCGGTACGGCGTCTGTCAGCTTTGTCGATGCGAACTTTGTTCGCGCCAAAAAACTACAACCCGAACTTGAAGGCACAGTTCTGCAAATCATCCTTCAGCATGAAAGTTCATCTGATACGCCGGACTCGATGGGTTTGCCAAAGAATCGTGCCTTTACACGCGAAGAAGCCGGGGATGCGCTGATTTTTCGAAACTTGAAAGAGGGAGTGGTCTATACTTTCCTGAACGGAAAACTCAAGACCACGCGCTACACCTTCTCGGAAAACCAGATTGGGCGCGCGCGCGGAAGGTAATTCAGCCGGACGCGTGGCAACCTCAACCTCGTGTAACGCGTCTTTCAACGAGACGTCCAGACAATTCGACGGGAGATTCTTCACCCATGCTCAAAAAGTACGTTTTTGCTGTCCTGCTCGCGCTTTTCTTCGTAATCAACGCTGCGCCGGTTGCGGCACAACGGCCGCGAACGGCTACCGATGATCCCAACCGGGTAGTGACACCGCCGCCTCCGGCTCCCCCAACCGTCAGGGCCAAGTATGAAGGCGGAGTGTTTGGTTATAACAAGAAGAAGACCGGCACACTCACGATCGACACCACTAATAATCGCCTGGTGTTCAGCGATGGCAAGGGCAAGGAAATGTTTCACATTCCCTTTGGCTCAATCACCGGGGCGTACGGCGATTCTCACTACAAGCAACCCGCCGCAGCCACCGTCGTGAGCCACGTGCCTTTTTACGGTATACCGGCCAGCTTCATCAAAACCAAGGTGCGCTACCTGACGATCCAATACGATGACCCCGATAGTAAGGCCGCCGGTGTCACGAGCTTTCGTCTGGATAACAAAGATCTCATCGATTCAGTCCTGTACACCGTCGCAACTAAAGCGGGTCTGAAGAAACGCGGCGACATCTACGTCCGCAAGAAAGAGTAATCTTTCTACCGCTTCACCGGCCGATCGCGAACTTCCACGGTTGGAGACTTCGTCTCCTGTTGCGGTACAATCACGCCTTACCTAAATGCAGGAAATTTTTACCAAAACCGAAGAGTTGGCCAACGGCATTCTTCAAGGAGCGGGTTTTGACCTGCGCGCTTCAGCCGTGGATTCCGAACAAGGTTGTCTGCTCTCGATCGACGGGCCGGACAACGGTCTCCTGTTAAATCAAGGCGGCGAACTCCTCGATGCTCTTCAACAAATTCTTAATCAGGCATTTGGGCGCGACTTGCCGAAAGGCCAACGGATTGTCTGCGACGCCGACAATTTCCGGGCGGCGCGCGAAGCCGAGCTCCGCGCCATGGCGCAGCACGCTGCGCGGCAGGTTCGTTCCACGTCGTCGTCGTTCGTGTTTGGCCCAATGGATTCGAACGAACGCCGCGTGATTCATCTCACCCTGGCCGAGGAATCTGATCTCTACACGGAATCCATCGGCGAAGGAAACGCGCGGCGCCTGCGCGTCAGTCTCAAGGCTTCTCCGAGTTCGACTTAAGTTCCCTCCTCGTGTTTCCGATGAGTTTCCCAGAGGATTCGATCGTGGCTTTATCCACGCCGCCGGGGCGCGGGGGGATCGGTGTCATCCGCGTCAGCGGACCCGCCGCTTTGTCGATCCTTCGCCGCATGACGAATCCAGAGTTGGTCGATCCCGAACCAAACTACATGACGCTGCGAGACGTGATCGATCCGGTTTCACGTGAGGCTTTGGACCACGCGCTCGTCTGCTACTTCAAGGCGCCGCACTCATTCACCGGCGAAGACGTCGTTGAATTTCATTGTCACGGCTCGCCTGTTTTGTTACGACGAATAATCGACAGTGTCTTGCGGCTTAATGTGCGACTGGCGAACCCTGGAGAGTTTTCT
>DASUTF010000192.1:0-7036 GCA_036374695.1 Pyrinomonadaceae bacterium | reverse complement strand
TAAACAAGGGCGACTTCATCGGGCGCGAGGCGCTCGCGAAACAAAAAGAAGAAGGCATCAAACGGAAGTTGATCGGTTTTGAAGTCACCGATCGCGGCATCGCGCGTGACGAACAGGATATTTTGGTAAACGGTGAACGTGCCGGCCGCGTTACTTCGGGAAGCCCGGCGCCTTTCCTGAAAAAGAATATCGGGATGGGTTACGTGCCTGAGGAACTTTCGGCGGTTGGCACGGCTATCGAAATCGATGTGCGCGGGCGCCTGGTAGCTGCGCAAATTGTCCCGCTGCCTTTTTACAAGCGGCCAAAGTAGTAGTAATTTTGCTGACTTCTGATTTCTGACTTCTGATTCGAGGAGAGTCAATGGCTAACGTTCCGGATAATCTTCACTACAGCAAAGACCACGAATGGGTTCGCGTCGAAGGCGACACGGCGGTGGTTGGCATCACTGATCACGCTCAGGAACAGCTCGGCGACGTGGTATACGTCGAACTACCGAAGGTGGGCGAATCGTTTCCGGCGCACGAATCATTCGGCTCAGTCGAATCGGTCAAAGCCGTCTCGGAAATTTTCACGCCAATCTCGGGCGTAATCACTGAAGTGAACGATTCGCTCAACGACGAGCCCGAAAAAGTGAACAAGGATCCGTACGGCGAAGGCTGGATGATCAAGATGACGATGAACGCCGCCGGCGAGGTGGACAGCCTTTTGACCGCCGCCGAGTACGAAGATTTCACGAAAGCCGAAGAGTAAACGCGTTGCGCTACATTCCCAACTCGCCCGACGAACGCGCCGAGATGTTGCGCCAAATCGGCGTCGATTCAATAGAAAATTTATTCGATTCAATTCCGGAAGGGCTGCGCCTGCGCGGACCTTTGGCGGTTCCGGCCGCGCTTTCGGAATTGGAGTTGTTGAAGAAATTCGACGCGATGGCGGTGCATAACGAAGCTGCGCGCCGCATCAGCTTTCTCGGTGGCGGCGCGTACTCGCATTACAGTCCGACGATCGTTGACCACCTGATTTCGCGTTCAGAGTTTTTTACCGCGTACACGCCTTACCAGCCGGAGATTTCCCAGGGCACGCTGCAGGCAATCTTTGAATTTCAGACGCTCGTGTGTCAGTTGACCGGCATGGATATCGCGAATGCGTCGATGTACGACGGCTCGACAGCAATGGCCGAAGCCGTCCTGATGGCTGAGCGGGTGACCAGACGTTCGAAGGTCATCGCGTCATCCGCAATTCATCCTGAGTACCTGCAAGTGGCGCACACTTACGTGCAGCATGCAGGCATTGAATTACAACACTCGGCGTATTCGACCGAGACCGGGGCAACACCGGCGGACAGTTTCACCGGCCTCGACGACAAAACCGCTGCAGTCGTAGTGCAGTCGCCTAACTTCTTAGGCTGTGTCGAAGACGTGCAGGCTTTGGCCGACAAGGCTCACGCTGTTGGCGCGCTGTTGATTGTGGTGGTCACGGAAGCAATCTCGTTTGGTTTGTTGAAGCCGCCCGGCGCCTGCGGCGCAGACATCGTCGTCGCCGAGGGCCAGTCGTTCGGCGTGCCGCTTTCTTTTGGTGGGCCTTACGTTGGTTTGTTCGCCACGCGCGAAAAATACGCCCGGCAGATTCCCGGCCGGCTGGTCGGCGAAGCGTTCGACGCGAAAGGTCGCCGCGGATACGTGCTGACGCTGGCCACGCGCGAACAACACATTCGCCGCGAAAAAGCGACCTCGAACATTTGCACGAACGAAGGACTGATTGCGCTGGCGGCGACGATCTACCTGGAAACGATGGGTCCCCGTGGCATTGAAGAAGTCGCGAAGCAATGCGCGCAGAAGGCGCATTATGCAGCGCGCAGAATTTCGGAGGTCGAAGGCTTTTCGCTTCCCTTCTCCGCTCCGTTCTTCAACGAGTTTGTCGTAAGCGGGCCGGGCGAAGCGGCGTCCGTCCTGGCAAGGCTCGCAAGCGAAAGAGGGATCGACGGTGGAATCGCCTTGTCGCGTTACGACCCTCGTCGTCCCAACGATTTTCTGGTTTGCGTGACAGAGACGAACACACGGGAGCAGATCGATCAATTGGTCGAGGGATTAAATGCGCTCACTCGGTGATGGGACCTATAGGGCATATAGGACCTATGCGTCCCATAAGTCATATAAGTCCCGTAAGTCGCATGTTTTTTTTGAATTCGATTAAATGATTACCAAGGTCACAACCCACATTAGCCCTAACGAGCAACTCATCTTCGAGCGCTCGCAGCCCGGGCGCGCCGGCTTTAGTCTGCCGCCGCTGGATGTTGACGAAACGCCCCTCGAAGAAATCATTCCGCGCGAATTTCAGCGCGATGACGCGCTCGCGGGCATGCCGGAAGTTAGCGAGGTGGACGTGATTCGTCACTTCACGCGTATCTCCACGTGGAATTATTCCATCGACCTGGGTATGTATCCGCTCGGCTCGTGCACCATGAAGTACAACTCGCGGCTGAATGAGAAGGTCGCGCGGATCGCCGGTTTTGCGAACTTACATCCACTCGCGGCCGAGGCCGAAGCCCAAGGCGCCCTGGAAGTCATTTACGAACTACAGCAGCACCTTGCCGAAATCACGGGCCTCCCGGGTATTTCGCTGCAACCCGCCGCCGGCGCGCACGGCGAGATGACCGGCATCATGATTATCCGCGCCTTCATCGACGCACGCGACGGCAAGGAAAAGTCGGCGCAACGCCGCACGATGCTGATTCCCGATTCCGCTCACGGTACAAATCCCGCTTCAGCGCACCTGTCAGGCTTCACTGTTAAAACAATCAAATCGACTGCCGAAGGCCTGACGGATCTCGATCACTTGCGCGAGCTGTGCGCGCACGGCAACGTTGCGGGCTTGATGCTGACGAACCCCAACACGCTCGGCCTGTTCGAAAGAAACATTCGCGAAATTTGCGACATCGTTCACGACGCCGGCGGTTTGGTTTACATGGACGGCGCAAACATGAACGCGCTGGTGGGTGTCGCGCGGCCGGGCGACATGGGCGTCGATGTGATTCACCTGAACCTGCACAAGACTTTTTCGACGCCGCACGGCGGCGGTGGCCCGGGTTCAGGTCCTTGCTGCTGCACGAAAGAACTCGAGCCGTTCTTGCCGGTGCCGCGCGTGGTCACTACCGGGACCTACCCGATCTTCAAACTCGATTTCAATTACCCCCAATCGATCGGCCGCGTCAAAGCGTTTTACGGAAACTACGGGATGATGCTGCGCGCGCTCGCTTATATCCTGACCCACGGGCGAGACGGACTGCGCGAAGCGACCGAAGCCGCGGTGCTGAACGCGCGTTACATTGCCCATGGCCTCGTGTCCGACTACGAGAAACCTTTCGCGGGCGCGCCGATGCACGAAGTCGTCTTCACCGACAAACGCCAGGCGCGCAAGGGCGTGCACACACTCGACATCGCGAAGCGTTTGATCGATTACGGCTTTCATCCGATGACAATTTACTTTCCCCTGATCGTTTCCGGCGCCATGCTCATCGAGCCCACGGAATCAGTCGGCCATCAGGAACTCGACCAGTTCATCGAGGCCATGCGTGCAATTGCGCAGGAAGCTCTCGAGGATCCCGAACTGGTTCTAAATGCTCCGCACTCAACTCGCATCGGAAGGCTGGATGAAGCCGCCGCCGCGCGCAAACCGGTGCTGCGCTGGAAGCCGGCGCCGGCTGAATCCCACGCAACGGCGACGCAATCCTGAATGCGGGGAGACGAACATGTCCGCACAACAACCCTGGACCGGCATCCAAATCGAAACCAGCTTTTTTCCGCTGTCGTTTATTCTTTACGCGTGCACGCCGACGATCATCATTGATGGCCAGCCGACGCGACGCGCCTGGGGCACACACCGCTTTCCCACGGCCGGCGGCCTGCACAACGTGCGGATCTATTTCCACTACTTGTGGATGCAGACGTGCGGTGATGCGTCAATCAAAGTGGTCGTCCAACCCGACTGCGTTCACCGGATCGTTTATGAGATGGGGCCATGGATGCTCTCACCAGGATCAATCAGAGAGTTACCGCCTTTTCGCTTTCAATGATCTTTAAGCTTTATGGATCCTAAAAATAAATTGATTTGCCCGGTCGATAAGAACGCCGAACTTCTGCGCACGGAGCTGGAGCCAAATCTGTCATCGTTCAGTTGTTACGAATGCGAAGGCCATTGGATTCGCGGCAAAGAATACTGGGCATGGCTCGAAGAGCACGCGACTGATCGCGCAGAGCGCCTGCACCACGAGGAAACGCTTTCGCTTGCCGAACCTGGGTTGCCGGTTGATTGTCCGGAATGCCGCTTTCGGATGGTGAAGTATCTCGTCGGCCGCGGGCTCGACTTCACCGTCGATCATTGTGCCGGCTGCAAAGGAATCTGGCTGGATCGGAATGAATGGGAAGCGCTGAAGAAGCGCAACCTGCACGACGATCTGCATGGTATCTTCACTCAGTTCTGGCAAGCGGGCGCGCAGCGTGAGCAGCGAAAGAAGCGTCTGCAGCAAATCTATATTGATAGATTCGGCGAAGCAGACTACGAGGAAATCAAACGCATCCGGCACTGGCTGGATACGAAAACAAATCGCGAAGAGTTGATTGCCTACCTGACCGACAAGGATCCTTACGAGGTGTGAGGCCGGCATTCGGCACGCAGGCCGCTGGCCTGCTCACAGGACGCCGGAGGCGTAAGTACCGCTGGCGAAAGAGAACGACATGAAACGAACAACAGCTTTCTTTGCCTTGCTGACGCTGCTCTGTGTTTCCGTAATTGGTTGTAGTGGATTGAATTTATCCAGGACGCGCACCGGCTTCCACAGTGGCTCAGTCATCCGCGGCGAGCGCGCGCGGCATGCACTCAGTGCCAAGGCCGGTCAGACTCTGGAGGTGAACGTCACGTCTGAGGAAGACAATGCGGTGTTTCAGATCTATCTACCCGGCGAGAAAGGCACGCTTCCCGGCGCCGGCGAGATGGACGACGCGAAAAAGTTTTCCGGCAAAGTTCCGACGGATGGAGAATATGTCATCGTCGTCGGCCCCACCCGCGGCAACGCAACGTACAAGTTGAGCTACTCAGTTAAATGAAACGGATCGTGTTTCGTTCCATTGCCGTCGTGCTGACGCTGCTGGTCGGCGCGCTGCTTTATGATCTGTATTACCCGCGCAGCGCGAAGATGCGCGAGTTCGATCCAAACGAGGTGGCGCGGCTCGAGACGGCGATGTGGCGTTCCTATTACGACAAGAAGCAGGTGCAGCTTTTTAATCAGTTGTCTGAACTGCTGCGTACGCAATATCACATGCCGCTGGTTCGATCGAACCAGGTCGCTTACTACGCCGCCAATGCGGCTTTCGCTTTCAAAGACGGCAAGACGCAGGCTGATTATGAAAAGGCTTTGCCTGAGTTGGTGAAGTTCTACGGCGCAATTCGGAAGATGAGCGACATTCCGTTCGACGTCGATCGCGTCGCGCGTCTGGAACTGCAATGGTGGATTGTTCATCGCGAGCGCTGGAAACGCGGCGCAGAAGAGCTGCCGCGCGCGCTCGCGGAACTTCAGTCAGCAATTTACGGAGTGCCGGTCGAACAAGTGCTGGAGCACGGGCGGCTGCGCGCGGAAGCGATGAAGATCCGCGACACGAAAGCGGAAAACGGCGCCGCCATGTCTGAAGAAGATTGGTCGAAGATTACCGGGCTGCTGCGGAAGTCATGGCATTCTCTGGCTGTGGCAGTAAAAACTTCGACGAACCTGCCGCCACCGAGTAACCAAGCAAACGGTTCCCGCTAGCCGAAAACAGGATCCCAACAACTTCATCAGTGACGAACCGCTCGTCCAGGTCTTTTATGCGAATGGCGCGATCAGTCGCACCCGTGTGAATGTTGACGCCGGCCAAACCGTTTCCATCGATGCCTTTCAAATCAGTGTAGAAGTACATCCGATCGCCACGCAGCGCCGCCAGACGCTCGCGATGCCACAGGAACCGTGACAGCCGTTCAAGCTGCCGCGCCGGATCGAGACGATCCAGCAGGCGTTCCTCGATATTTACTGAAGGTCGTTTCGTGAAACGGTCGCGCACACCGATGTTTGGGATATTAGTTCGCACCCGAGACGCCACGCCGAACGCGCGGAACCGATTCGTCACGTATGAACGCGCGGAGTTTGTGGCCAGGGCCTGCAAGTTGGAAAACGATGAGCGGCCGGCCAAGCCAGACCAACTTAAAGACGAACTCAGGGAAGACAAGCCGCGCGCGATCTGCACGCCGCGAAATGCAGTCGTCGCGACGCCACCGTAGCGGAAGTAAACCGACGCCGCGCGCGCCGCCACCGCGGCAATCGTCCGCAAGAGACCTCGGCCCGGCGGCGGGTACTTGGCGCGCCAGACGCTGCGACCGGATGCGTGGTCGAATGCGGCGATCTCTTCACGTCCGCCGATAACAACTTCGTTCCGTTCGTTAAGCAGCGCGAATGCTGCGCCTTTGATTTTATGCGGCGCGCGGCTGCGTCGCTTGCCGTTGGTGGCCTCAACCAGGATCAGGTCGTCGCGATCCGCGATCACAATCGTGCTCGCGTCCGGCAGGACGACGTTTGTGATTCCCTTGTCCGCGCCCTTGTAACGCCAAAGGATCTTTCCGGTTCGCGAATCGATCGCGCTTACGCCGTAGGGGCCGCGCTCGACAGTTTCACCATCCTTCAAACGCGTGAACTGACCGCCAGTGCGTGCGTAAATGACGCGGCCGGCCAGCACAAGTTCCGGCGTCACACCAATATCTTTCGCTTCCCATTCGACTTCGCCGCTGTCGCGACGGATGGCGCGTACATGGCCGCGGCCTGACGTGTAGATGAACGCTTCATCACCGACCGGCGCGGCTTCGGTTAACGCCAATCCGCTTTCGTTAACTTTGTATTTTTCGCGCGTCCGTTCCTTGCCGGTGCGCGCTTCAAACGAAGTCGCGCCTTCGTAAAACAAGTAGAGCCGGCCGCTGATGAACATCGGAGGATGATAGTTATCGAGCGTAAATCCAACG
>DASUTF010000191.1:0-6161 GCA_036374695.1 Pyrinomonadaceae bacterium | reverse complement strand
TTGTACGTGCTGGACGAGCCGTCGATCGGGCTGCATCCGCGTGACAACGATCGACTGATTCGTCTGCTTCACAATCTGCGCGATATCGGTAACACGGTTCTCGTCGTGGAGCATGACGAAGAAATGATGCGCTCAGCCGATCACCTGCTTGATATTGGCCCCGCCGCAGGTGAACTCGGCGGGCAGTTGATTTACGAAGGCGATTTCGCCGGTCTGATGAAAAGTTCGCAGTCGCTGACGGCGCGTTACCTGCGCGGCGATGCGGAAATCAAAGAACCCAAACACCGCCGGCCGCTCAAACTAAAGCAACTGAATGTTCGCGGCGCGAGCGAACACAACCTGAAGAACATCAAGGTTGATATTCCGCTCGACATGCTGGTGTGCATCACCGGCGTCAGCGGTTCCGGCAAATCGACCCTGGTTCACGATTGCATCTACGCCGGGCTGAAAAAGCAGCGCGGCGATTGGCAGGGACACGTCGGCGCGTTTCACAAACTCGAGGGCGGACAATACATCGACGAAGTGATTCTGGTGGATCAATCACCGATTGGCCGCACGCCGCGTTCGAATCCGGTTACTTACATCAAAGTTTATGACGCCATCCGCGAGACTTTCGCGAACACGCGTGAGGCGCAAGCCCGCGGCCTCGAGCCTTCACACTTTTCATTCAATGTTCCCGGCGGCCGCTGCGAAGTTTGTCAGGGCGACGGCACCGTCACCGTCGAAATGCAATTCCTCGCCGACGTCGAACTCGTCTGCGAAGAGTGCAAAGGCACGCGCTTCAAGCAGCAGGTTTTGGATGTGCGTTATCGCGGCAAGAATATTCACGAAGTGCTAAACCTGACTGTCCGCGAAGCGATTGCCTTTTTCCGCGACGTCACGAAGATTACGAATCGCCTGCGCGTGCTTGATGAGGTAGGTCTCGGGTATCTGCGACTCGGGCAGTCAGCGACGACTTTGTCCGGTGGTGAAGCTCAGCGCGTGAAGCTCGCAGCCCATCTTTCGAAGCGCGCCGGCGCGCGGGCGCTTTACATCTTCGATGAGCCGACGACCGGTCTTCACTTCGACGACATCAACAAACTGCTGACAGCCTTCCGCGCGCTCATTGGTGCCGGCGGTTCACTGCTCGTGATCGAACACAACCTCGACGTGATCAAGACGGCTGACTATGTAATCGATTTAGGTCCGGAAGGTGGCGAAGGGGGTGGTCACGTGGTCGCAACGGGAACGCCGGAACAAATAATGAAAGTAAGAACCTCTTACACTGGAAAGTATCTGCGCGAGCATCTCAGACGCTCCAACGGTCGCGTCTCTTGAACATCCGAAATCGGGTTGGATTGTTCACACTGTTCGGCTTTATTCCCGATGTTCCGTGGACCGCCAAGGGTCAAAAAACGCTGCCCCTTCGAGACTCTATGACTGCTTTCCCTGTTTTTTGAGTATTCTTTTTAGATTCTCGCTGTAAAGCGTATTTGTCGGCTCGAGTCGCACGGCTTCTCTGAGTTCCGCCTCGGCCTCGGCTAACTTATTCTGGTTCTCAAGTGCAATTCCGAGATTGTTGTGGGCGACAGCTTCCGATGGCTTCAAGCGAAGCGCCTCTCGCAATACCGACTCAACCTCTGCATGTTTTCCTTGTTCATGCAGCGCCAGTCCAAGTTCAATTCTGGGGTGAACGTCAGTCGGAGCGAGTCGCACTGCTTGCCGAAACGATTGTTCCGCCTCGCTGAACCTCTTTTGATCGAAAAGAACATGACCCAGCAGGTCGTGGTCAAGGGCCAAATCTGATTTAAGCCGCAGAGCCTCTCTCAGTGAAGTTTCAGCTTCGGAATACTTCTTCTGCCGCCAGAGAATGGTACCGAGCAATCCATGAGCGTGATAGTAGGCTGAATTCAATCGAAGCGCTTCTCTAGACGCAGTCTCAGCGTCCGTCCACCTTTTTTGCTCTAATAATGCCCGGCCAAGTAAATAGTGAAACCAATCTCCTTCTGGGTTCAGCTTAATGGCTTCTCGGGCCCCAGTCTCCGCCTCACTAAATTTCTTTTGCCGGTGAAGCGCATCACTCAAACAGGCGTGACTATTCGAATCGCTCGGGTTGAGCTTGAGGGCCTGCCTGCATTCGGCATCGGCCTCCGGATATTTGTTCTGATTCTGTAATACGCGACCTAACAATCTATGCGTCAGGGGATCTAATGGATCTAGCCTCACTGCTTCCCGCAACTGGACTTCAGCCTCTGAATATCTCGACAGCGTATTTAAGGCGCGGCCTACGTTTCGGTGTGCCTCAGCGCTTTTTGGATTTCGCGCTAGGGATTCCCGAGCCAGAAGCAAGGCGTCTAAGAACTTTGCCTCAGCCTCCCTATTCTTGTTCTGTTGGGAGAAAACACTGCCGAGATAGAAGGTGGCTTCGAAATTATTTGGCTGTGTCCGTAGTGCCTCTTTCAACTCTGCTTCCGCTTCGGTGAATTTGGATCGCTCTAATAAGTTAGTCCCTAGCTTTAAATGTGCCTGGCTATTGTTTGGATCAATCCGTACCGCGAGGCGGTACTCCATTTCAGCATGCTTGAGCTTACTGTTTTTTGTCAGATCATCGCCTGTTTGAATGTACTTCTGCGCGCCTGTGTCGGCTGGATTTGGATTTGTCGAAGCTGCCTTTTCCGCTTCCATAGCCTTCAATCTGGTCGCCGCTTGTTCCGCGAACTCGCCGTTAGGATATTTCTTTAAGTACTCTTTGAAATCCTCTTCGTTCGTGCTGTCTTTGATCAGATTCCAGAAAGCGGCCTCGGCTGAGGAAGCCGCGTTGGCGGCGGGCTTCGACGCCGAAGTGGTTTTTGCGTTGGCCGCCGATGGCTTGTTCGCAGTGCGCGCGGGCGTGCTTTTTCGAGGAGTGGTTTTCTTTGATGGGGTCGTTGGCTTGGTAATCACCTCGCCGCCTTTGCCCTGTGGTGCGACCGAAGCCGCGCGCGCGGTCACGAAAATCGGGAGTAACAAACCCGCAGTAGACAAGGCGATTAAGTTAATACGATTTAGGAATGGGTTGCGAGATTTTTTCATAGTTCTTCCCACGAGACTTGCCCTTGCTGACGCGCTCACTGCAGTACATCCTTCGCGCAGCGAAAGCCAGTATTGGCGTAATCATAATTCCCACGCGCGGGATAGCCACGGCGATATGTCGTCGTGGCTTCATCCCTCGACTCGGCATACGAGCCGCCGCGAATTATTCGCATGTCGCCAGTGACCGGCTTTGACAATTCTCCACCGGGATACGCGGCCAGCTTGGTAGCGGTCCATTCCCATGCGTTCCCGACCATGTCGGTTTCCCCGTACGGCGACGTGCCTTTGTAAGATCCAACCTCCGCAAAGCTCTTGCTGGCGTCATCAGCATTGGCGTTGCCTGCCTGCCAAACGCTTCCCCACGGGTACCGCCGGTTGTCAGTGCCGCGCGCGGCGAACTCCCATTCTTCCTCAGTCGGCAAACGCTTGGCGGCCCATTTGCAATAGGCGTTCGCATCATCCCAAGTCACATCAGTCACCGGCCACTTAGCCGTGCCGGAAGGGAATCTTTTCCCTGCCCCGTTCACGGGCGCAGCATGGCCGCTTCTGCTTACGAACTCCCGATACAGCTCTCGGGTCACTTCGTTAATGTCCATGAGAAATGGTTTGACCGTGACGCTGTGCGCGGGCCGCTCGTATTCATCGCCGTCATCGCGGCCCATCATGAACGTGCCGCCGGGAACGTAGGCCATCCCGCTCGGAGCTTTGTTCGCCACACTGAGATTTGACGCGCTGGCCGTACTATTTGACGCTTGGGTTTGATCATTTTTGCCGGCCTCCTCGCTTCCCTTCCATGGCTGCCACGCGATTAAAGCTATTGCGCCTGCAGCTACGAGTATGGCGGCGATCGCTAATGCAATACGCTTGGAAGTCCGTGCATGACTCCCCGTCTCGACTGCGACCGAATTAACCGTCGGAGCCCCTCCCCATGAAGGAACCGCGGGCGGCGAGTCCACGCGAATGGTTGGCATGTGCGGCTCACCAGGCTTCTGCTGAGGTAGTTGATTGTCCGGAGGTCGGATGGTCGATCCCGGTGCTGCCTTTCGGAGTTCGGTGGGTGGCGGAGCGCCAGGTTCCGGTTTGCGCAACGTAGGCACATCAAACTCAGCTTCGCGGGCGTGACGCAAAGCTTGCCGCATTTCTATCGCGCTCGCATGTCGCTGATTGCGATTCAGTGCCATTGCCTGACCCAGGATCGTCGAAACCGCTACCGGAACATCCGGGTTGATTTCGTGCGCGAGGCGGAGTGGATCAGGATTGCCATCTTCCTTTTCGCCAACCCGCGCGAGAGCGTCGGGCGGCACTTTGCCGGTCAGCAAAGTCCAGAGTGTGGCGGCCAGCGAATACAAATCGCTACGCTGATCTGTGCCGGCGTTTCGGATCTGTTCGAGCGGTGCGTAATTCGGGGTGTAGCCGTAGATGCTGCGGCCGTGGCTGTCCACCTCAGCGGTAGACATTTGTCCGGCGATTCCTTTCGCCAGACCGAAATCAAGCAGAAGAATTCTTCCTCTCGGTGTTACTTTGAGATTTGCGGGTTTTATGTCGCGATGAATGATCGGCGGGTTCGACGAATGCAATTCCTCTAACGCATCGAGAAGCTGGTCGGCCCAGTCAAGAACTTTCGCTACTGAGAAGGGCTGCTCCCTGAGGTCTAGTAACTCAGCCAAATCATGGCCGGGGACAAACTGCATGACGAGAAACTGACCGTCACCGTGGGTGAAATGATCCATGACGCGTGGGAGAGTGGGATGACTGAGGTTCGCCAGCAGCTCAGCCTCGCGCCGGAATGCGCGCCGCTGTTCATCGCTGACTGCGAAGGTCTCTTTGACGGCAACGACGCAACTGAGGTTCTCGTCCATCGCCTGATATACGGCGCCCATCCCACCGTGGCCGAGTTGGTGGATGATGCGATAACGCTCGCGGAGAATTGTGTTGGGGGAAAGCATGTCTCTTACTTCAGACCTGCTGTCGCGCTAGTTGGAGCGAATCTTAGCGGAATTCCTTGATGTTGACTAGACTTTGCGGTCGATGGTCGGCGGTGCACGAGTACGGAAAACCGGCAGACTATCGCTCAGTCGCCGTCGAGCAGGTAAATCGTCTTGATGTACGGACAGCCGTTGCGAATGCCGTACGTGATCTTTGTTAGGTAGAGCGATCTGTGGTTGATGCCGCCGCCAGTGTTATAGGTGCAGACTCCGCGGGCACACTTTTCCAGCGGGCGTGTGTAGCGGCCGGGCAGGTCTTCGATTTCCCGGCTCTTGAGCCACTTTTCCGCGCGGGCGAAGGATGAGAACCTTCTCACTTCAAATCTCTGCGGGTCGTTATCGTCGGCCAGTGAATGTTCGATACGAATCGTGAAGCGGCCGAGGTACGGGCGAGCAGCGTCGAGGCTGGCCATCGTCTTGTTCGAGAATGATTCCGCGAATGCATCAACCAGGTTTTTGATCGGCTGCTTCTTGCACTTCGGTTGAGCACCGGTGGACGTTAACAGCAAAAGGATAGTGAACAAGACGGCAGACAGCTTCGCGATTATGTGCATTGAAATTCTCCTTTAAGTGATCCCACCCGCGTGATGTGCCTTTGTCCAGATGCTCTCTGTGTCTCTGTGAAATCTCTGTGCCTCAGTGGTGAGTCATTGTACCGGCAGTTTCACTACAGAGGCACCGAGCACGCACGGAGACACCGAGAGAACAACCAAGCGGAGAATTGACACGAGCGCGGCATCTTAGCGAAATCACCGCAGATGCGCTAGAGTTTTCGCTACAGCCTATGAGCCTGAAAGATCAAATCATTTCCGACATGACTGCCGCGATGAAGTCACAGGACGCGGCGCGCACCTCGACTTTGCGCATGGTTAAAGCCGCCATCATGAACCGCGAAAAGGACGGGGGCGGCGAGTTAACCGACGAGGACATCCAGAAGCTGCTGCGATCGCAAGTGAAGCAACGGCGTGACTCAGTCGAGCAATATGAGAAGGCCAACCGGCCGGATTTGGCTGACAAAGAGCAGGCTGAGATCGCCATCATCGAGGCCTATCTGCCCCAGTCTGCCTCTCAGGAAGAGATCGACCAGGCGGTCGCGGCCGCAATCGCCGAAACGGGCGCCTCGTC
>DASUTF010000190.1:0-8067 GCA_036374695.1 Pyrinomonadaceae bacterium | reverse complement strand
CCGGGAACTGTTAGCGCGCGTGAAGGACACGGCGCTGGGGGCGTACGCGCATCAGGATCTGCCGTTTGAAACTCTCGTGCGCGAGCTGCAACCTGATCGCGCGCTGACGCATAACCCGATCTTCCAGGCGATGTTCGTACTTCAGAACGAGCCGATGCCCACGCTTGAATTCGCCGGAATAAAGAGCACTCACGTTCAGGTCGAGAACGTCACCACCAATTTCGATCTGACGCTCGACATTGTTGAGCGCGACGGCCAGTACCTGATCAAATTCGAAAGCAACGCAGATCTGTTCGAGGAAGCAACCATCACACGCATGATGGGTCACTTCGAAACAATGCTTGCCGGCATCATCGCGGATCCCAGGCAAAAGATTTCCGGGCTGCCGATGCTGACTGGGGACGAACGGGGCCAGTTACTCGATGAATGGACGGACACGGCCACCGGCTATCCGGCTAACAAATGCGTGCACGAATTATTTGATGAGCAGGTGCGACGTACGCCTGACGCAATTGCGGTCGCGTTCGATGACGAACAACTGACGTATGCCGAGCTTTACCGGCGCGCGAACAGGCTCGCGAACTACCTGCGCACGCTCGGCGTCGGTCCGGACACGCTGGTTGGCGTGCACATGGAACGCTCGGCGAAGCTGATCGTGGCGCTGCTCGGAATCGTCAAAGCAGGCGGAGCATATCTTCCGCTCGACCTGGCTTACCCGAAAGAGCGCATGGAGTTCATGCTTGCGGATGCGAAGGCGCCCGTGCTGCTGACGGAGAAGAGCCTGCTCGATGATTCGCCAAAGACCAACGGCAAAACGGTCTGCGTGGATGACGAGCGGGAGCTGATCAGTTCGTTCAGCGACATCGCGCCGGAAAATGTGAATGAGCCGGGCAATCTGATCTATGTCATCTACACCTCCGGTTCAACCGGAACTCCGAAGGGCGTCGCCGTTCCGCACGTGGCCGTCAACCGGCTCATCTTCAACACCAACTATGTCGAGATAACTTCCGGAGATCGAATCGCGCAGGCATCGAACGCTTCATTCGACGCGGCGACGTTTGAAATCTGGGGAGCGCTACTTCACGGCGCGCAGCTCATTGGAATTCCTCGTGACGTGACTTTGGCGCCCAGTCGTTTCGCGGAAGAGCTTCGGCGTCAACAGATCTCGATGATGTTTTTGACCACCGCGCTCTTCAACCAGATTGCGCGCGACGTGCCCGACGCGTTTGCCACGATGCGGCAACTGATGTTTGGTGGTGAAGCCGTTGACGTAAGCGCAGTGAAGCAGATCGTGGCGCACGGATCGCCCCAGCGCCTGGTGCACGTCTACGGGCCCACTGAAAGTACGACCTTCGCCACTGCGTACCTGGTTGAATCGGTTTCCGCGGATGCGACGACGATTCCGATAGGCCGCGCAATCTCGAACACTCAGACTTTCATTCTCGACACGAATTTAAATCCGGTGCCGGTCGGCGTGCCTGGCGATCTCTACCTCGGCGGCGACGGATTGGCGCGCGAATACCTCAATCACGCTGAACTGTCGAACGAAAAGTTTGTCGCGAACCCCTGGAAGGCCGGCGAACGGCTCTATAAAACGGGCGACGTCGCCCGCTTCCGGCCGGATGGCAACATCGAGTTTGTCGGCCGCCGGGATCATCAGGTGAAGATTCGCGGATTCCGGATCGAGCTCGGAGAGATCGAAGCGGCGCTCGCTGAGCATCCGTTTGTGGCCGAATGCGTCGTGAACGTCGTGGAGGGCGAATACGGCGACAAACGTCTGATTGCTTATTTCGTTTCGACCGTAATGGACCAGGCGCATGCCGGCGATCTTCGCGATTTCATGCGCAACAAGCTGCCGGAATACATGCTGCCGACGTCGTTCGTGCGGCTCGAGTCTCTGCCTTTAACGCCCAACGGAAAGATCGATCGACGCGCTTTGCCGGTGCCGGAAACAACTGAAGCGGCCGCAACTTCGAAGTACGTTCCACCACGCGATGAACTGGAACTGAAGCTTTCAAAGATCTGGGAGAAGGTCCTGCCGGTGCGGCCGATCGGCGTGAATGACAACTTCTTCGATCTCGGTGGCCACTCGCTGCTCGCCGTCCGGATGTTCAGCCTGATCGAAAAAACGTTAGAGAGAAATCTGCCGCTGGCGACGTTGTTCCAGGCGCCCACGATTAGCGCGCTTGCCGAAGTGATGCGCGGGGAATCCTGGCCGGCCGCGTGGTCATCGCTCGTAGTGATTAACGGCGGCGGGACGCAGCGTCCGTTCTTCTGCATTCATGCGGCGGGCGGAAACGTGCTTGAGTACTACGACCTTGCGCGACACCTTGGTCCGGATCAGCCGTTTTACGGATTACAGGCGCAGGGTCTGAACGGCAAGGAAGAACCGCACACCAGCATTCGCGAAATGGCCGCTCATTACATCAAAGAGATGCGCGACGTTCAGCCGGAAGGCCCATACTTCATTGGCGGACGGTCGTCCGGCGGCACCATCGCCTTCGAAATGGCTTGCCAACTGAAAGCCGCCGGCGAAGAAGTGGCACTGCTCGCACTGCTCGATACTTATCCAGCCGGCTACTTCAAGCTTTTGCCACAGTCAGTTAGTGGCCGTATGCAGCAAATGCGGGAACGCTTTCGCGCACATGTCGCGAACCTGAGCGAACTCGGTTTCGCCGCCAGGCTCACGTACGTTGCGACCAAACTCAAATACGCCCCGGCAAAGATCAAACACAAAGCGTACCGGCGCGCTTACAAATTGTACGAACGCATCGGCCGGCCGCTGCCGGCAGCTTTGAAAAATATTGAAGAGCTGAATTTCATGGCGGCGCGCGAATACCTGCCGCAGGTTTACTCCGGACGCGCCACTCTCTTTTCCGCAACCGATTTAACGGCATCGTTCGATGTTGAGGACGGCTGGCGACAACTCGTAGATGATTTGGAAGTTCACAAGATTCCCGGCAATCACCTGGACATGATCAAGGAGCCACACGTGCAGGTGCTCGCGGAAAAGCTACGGCTTTGCCTCGACCTCGCTGCCACTGGCCGCACACAAACCGAAGTAGAAACAAGTTATGCAGAACCTGAGTCAACTCACGAACAACCCATCGCCCAACACGCTGCGTGGCGCGATGCGCGAAATCACAGAAACGGAAACTCGGTCGCGCTCGGCGAACTGCGTGCAGTTGTTTGAGGCGCAAACCGCACGTACTCCTGAAGCAACCGCCGTCGTTTTCGGTGACGCGCAACTCAGCTATCGCGAGTTGAATGCGCGCGCGAATCAACTCGCGCGCTGTCTCCGCGCTCTCTGGCCCGCCCCTCCCCGCCCGCGGGGAGGGGTTGGGGTGGGGTTGGACGCGCGCCCTAACCTCTCCCCTAACCCCTCTCGGCAAGCGGAGAGGGGAACCCGTTCGTTTGGGGCCGAGCCTATTGAAAGTGGAGCAGCACCGCTGGTGGGAATTTGTCTCGATCGTTCAATCGAGATGGTCGTTGCCGTGCTGGCCACGCTGAAAGCCGGCGCTGCCTACCTTCCCCTGGATCCGAATTACCCGATGGAGCGCGTTCGATTCATGCTCCAGGACGCGGGCGCCACTGTCGTGCTGACTACGGGTACGCACGCCTCTCGCGTGCTAAGCATGCCGGAGGCATGCGTACCGACCACGCCGGAGGCATGCGTACCAGCAGTTCTCTGTCTGGATTCCGATTGGCAAGAGATCGGGAAACACGCCGATGAAAATCTCAACATCGATATCGCTCCTCAGAATCTCGCTTATGTGATCTACACCTCAGGCTCCACGGGCAATCCAAAAGGCGCGATGATTACGCATCGCGGACTCACAAACTACTTGCAGTGGGCGGTTGAAGCTTATGACGTGGCGAACGGATGCGGCGCGCCGGTTCATTCCTCGATTTCATTCGACCTCACCGTCACCAGTCTGTTCACGCCTTTGCTGGCCGGCCGCAGCGTTTTTCTCCTGCCCGACGGCATCGAGTCGCTGGCCGACGCGCTGTTGCAACGAACGAACTACAGCCTGGTGAAGATCACGCCCGCGCATCTGCGCGCGCTGGCCGAAGTCCTGCCGCCCGACCAGATTGCCGGCCGTGTGCGCGCGCTCGTGATCGGCGGCGAAGCCCTTCACTATCAGGGCCTTTCATTCTGGCGCGAACACGCGCCCGCGACGCGAATCATCAACGAGTACGGTCCGACTGAGACGGTCGTCGGATGCTGCGTTTACGAAGTTGCGCCGCACGATCCGATGGATGGCCCGGTCCCGATTGGCCATGCGATTTCCAACACGACCCTGCACTTGCTCGATGAAGATCTGAGCCCGGTCGCGGACGGTGAAACGGGAGAGCTTTTCATCGGTGGAGATGGAGTCGCGCGTGGCTACCTGAACCGTGAAGAGCTGACCCGCGACCGTTTCGTCGCGAGTCCGTTTGCCGCAGGTGAAAAACTCTATCGCACCGGCGATTTGGCGCGGCGGCTGCCCGACGGAAACGTCGAGTACGTTTGCCGGGTTGATGATCAAGTCAAGATTCGCGGCTATCGAATCGAACCAGGCGAGATCGAAACGGTGCTGAAGCAGCACTTAGACGTTTCAGATTGCGCGGTTGTCGCCAGCGAGACGGCAGCCGATGAAAAGCGACTGGTCGCTTTCGTTAAGAATGACGAGAGCGCACAGTGGGATGAAAAGGCCCTGCGCCAAGCGCTGCACGAGAAGCTGCCCGATTACATGGTTCCCGCCGCATTTGTCAGGCTCGCCTCTTTGCCGCTCACCATTAACGGAAAGATTGATCGTCAGGCGCTTGCCTCACAGTCCGGTACGCTCATCTCGAATGGAGATTTCATCGCGCCGCGTACGCCGGCCGAAGAGACGCTCGCCGGCATCTGGTCCGATGTTCTGAAAGTGGATGACGTCAGCATCAACGATAACTTCTTCGATCTCGGTGGCGATTCAATTCTGGGAACGCTCATCCTCGCGCGCGCAGCGCGGGCCGGCCTGAAGCTCTCACCCGTCCAACTTTTCGAGCATCAGACGATTGCGGAGTTGGCGGCAGTCGCAAAATAACTGCTCAAGTGAAGTTCTTCCTGTTCATCTTTGCCGTCGTGTGTTTGCTGGCGCTGCCGGATTCCACGGTCGCGCAGTGCGGTGTTGAGCGCTGGTCAGTAAAGACCGGAACTGATGCAGACGCGGGTCTGGTAAATCTCAACTCAATCACCACCACGACAATCGCGAACCTGTCATCGATAGCCACGCCGGCGACGCTTCCCGAAAACAACCGCATCGCGCCGACCGAAACCACTATCTGGACTGTCAACGCGACGTTGCGCGAGTTCGTGCGCGCCTATGATTCGGATTACCACATGGTAATTGTCGACAGCGCCGGTCGGACGATGATCGTTGAGATTCCGTCGCCCAACTGCGTCGGCCCCGGCAGTCCATTCGCAACCGGGATCGCGCGAGCACGCCAGCAATTCAATGCGGTCTTCACCTCAGGAAGTCAGTTCCAAATCGCGAATGTGCCGGTACAGATCACCGGTGTCGGCTTCTTCGATTACTTCGAAGGCCAGCAGGGTATCGCGCCGAACGGCATCGAACTGCATCCGGTCATCGACATCAAGTTCGGACCGTTCTTCCTGACTTCCGCCTCGCCCTCTGCGCTTACCGTCGCGCGGGGCGGCATTGCCAGCACCACCATCAGCTCGACGCTGTCAGGCAACTTCAATAGTTCAGTCGCGCTGTCAGTCTCGGGTTTACCGCCGGGCGCCACAGCTTCGTTGACGCCTTCGACTTTCAACGCACCGGGCTCCGGATCATCGACGTTGATGATTTCCGTCGCGCCTTCTACGCCCGTTGGAACATACAACCTCGTCGTCACGGGAACTGGCGGCGGACAAACTCACCCGGCGACGATTAATCTGACGGTGACCGCCGGCAGCGGTACAACGCAGCAGTTGATGGGAAACACCGGCTTCGAATCCGGCTCGAACCCGACGCCCTGGTTGGCGACCTCGGGCGTGATCGACAACTCGAATTTTCAAGCGTCGCACACCGGCGCATGGAAAGCCTGGCTAAACGGCTATGGCGCAGTCCGCACCGATACGCTGGCGCAAACCGTCGGCATCCCCGCGACGACCACGCAAGCCAACTTGTCGTTCTGGTTGCACATCGACACAACTGAAACCTCGACGACGACCGCGTACGACACGTTGAAGGTGCAACTGAAGAATTCATCCGGCGCAGTGCTGACGACGCTTGCGACTTATTCGAACCTTGAGGCGGCGGCCGGTTACAAACAGGTTTCGTTGGACGTCTCAAGCTACAGAGGCCAGACAGTCCAGATTTACTTAACTGGCGTTGAAGACGCGGGTTTGAAGACTTCATTCGTGGTTGACGATTTTGCGCTGTATGCAACCACGTCGGCGCTTCCACCGCCGGGTGGCGGAACGGCACAGCTGTTCGGCAACCCGGGTTTCGAAAACGGTGCGTCAGATCCGTCGCCGTGGACGGTAACTGCGGGCGTCATCGACAACAACACCGCTTCGCAACCGGCGCATGGCGGATCGTGGAAGGCCTGGCTGAACGGGTACGGCGCCCCGCACACGGACACGCTCATGCAAACCGTCGCGATTCCTGCGAATGGCACGAAGGCGACGCTCTCGTTCTGGCTGCACATTGACACCACTGAAACGACCAGGACGAGGTCGTTCGATACGCTCAAGTTGCAGGTTCGCAACTCAGCCGGAAGCGTGATCGCCACGCTTGCGACGTATTCGAACCTGAATGCGGCCGCCGGATACTCGCAGGTGTCATTCGACCTCAGCGCGTATAAAGGACAGACGATTCAGATATACCTGGAAGGGGTTGAGGACCAGAGCCTGAAGACCTCGTTTGTGGTTGATGACTTTCTGTTCAATGTGACGACGCCCTAAAGAAGCGGAGAACGAATGGAAATGTGGACGGTCAAAACTCGCGCTATCACGTTGATGTTTCTGTGTGCGCTAACGGCTCAGGCACAGCGGACGGCGGAACCGTTGACCCCCGGCTATGATCGCGCGGTCGCCAACGAGGACGGCGGCCAGGCATTTATTATCGAGCGGAGTTCGCGGCAATTGTCGTCATATGGCCGGCCGCGCAAGGGTACGATTTCAGCGCCCGAGCAATACAGTGTTTTCGTGGGGGCCCAATGGCAAACGCCAGCACTGCGCGAACGGCAAGTTAGACTGCAGCGCCTTCTGGCGAACCTCACGGATGAAGCGGAAGTTTTAGCGCTTGAGGAAATTGGGATCAAGAACCGGTTTGGCCCCACCACCAGCGTCGAGCGACTCGACATCGCGTCACGCCGGTTTTCTGATCTCGATGTTCAGCGATTACTTGCAGCGATGTTTGATTCGAACGCGTTACCTGGACCATCGGCCAACCGAATCTACTTCGTGTTTTTTGATCCGGAGATCGAGTCGACGCTGGGGCTGTTGACGGGCGGCAAGCACTACGTCGCGTATCACAATGCGTTTCGGGCCGGCGGCGCGCACGCGCGCTATGTGGTCATTCCCTTTCAATCCGATCCGGCGCGTGCCTCTCATGACGCGCTGCGAAGTCTCGTGGCCGCCGCCGTCAAGCCCGTTCACTTCGCCAGATAGTTTCTGACTAGTCCTTCGGGTAGTGGTTCAGTTCGAAAGTGTGTCACCGGCGTCCTGTCCGTGAAATCACGCGCAAGATGCGCGTGCCACCTCAAACTGACCCACTACCCTCCTTCGATTTGGCATCGGCCGCCACCTCTTGCTGTGGTAAACTTGCCCGTGCTGGAAATGCGGGTTTGCATGTTTTTCGCTTTGGTCTGCGCGCCCTTTCGTCACATTTTTCGCAACCAATTCACTTCGCTAGTCATCAACTACAACAGTACTGCTCTCCTCGATTTGCGTGGCGCGAATCGGCAAACACATTCTTTCTTCAGTTGGAGGTCGCTATGAAAAGGCTTTTGCTGCGCTCGGCCATCGTCGTGGTCGTAGGTTTAGGATTGACCCTGCCCGTGCTGGCCGACACGATTCGTTTGAAGGATGGCAGC
>DASUTF010000189.1:0-6487 GCA_036374695.1 Pyrinomonadaceae bacterium | reverse complement strand
TTCTGCCAAACTTTGAAAGACAAACATATCGAGCACTGCTTCCTGGTAGCTGCGATTGAATCGTTCGATAAAGCCGTTCTGCATTTTCGAGGCTGACTACCGGATTCGCGTGAACGTTCGCAGTCCACAATCAGGTTACTTGTACATTTTCAACGAAGGACCGCCGGAGGGGTCAGCGCCGGTTCAATTCGTCGTGCTGTTCCCGTCGTCGACTGCGAATGAAGGGTCGTCCCGCGTGGCCGCCGATCAGCTGGTCCAGATTCCCGATACAATCGTGGTTTAAGGTTGACACACAGCAGGGGACTGAAAAGTTGTGGTTGGTGTTTAGTGAAGAAAGGGTGCCCGAGTTCGAAGATTTGAAGGAATTCGTCAACGAACGCTCGCGTGGACTAATTACCGATTCAACCCGGAACAAAGCCGTGCAAAACTTCCTCACGACTCACTCCGTCTCCAAGCCGGCACATGAGAAAGACGACAAACAGACGACTCTGAAGGTCCGCAGCAAGTTACTTGTGTACGCGGTAAATCTCGAGCACCACTAACCTTTTTGTACAGGATTATAGATTAGAACATGATTTACAGATTTACATGTAAATCCTGACAATCATGTAATCCTGTGATAGTCTTTCCGCCAAACGTAAGCTTTTACCCTCTCATTTCAGGTTTCCAAAGGCTTTTCACGCCCGCCCGGTGGGCGTGGTGGTTTTCCTGAGTAGTTCCCGCGTTAATAGATGAAGCAAGCGTAAGCCTATTAATTCGCAAGGCTGTAGCGCACAGCTTTTCCGGCTGTGCTAACGAAAACAAATGCCCAGAAGAAGGAGAAAATCATGCCTCTAAACGATTCTCAAAAAATAAAGATCAAAACCGTAACCGGCGGTAATGATAAGGACGACCTGCTAAAATGTTTCTTCTATCCAACTTCTAGTACCACGTACGATTTGTACAAGAAGGAGAACGGCGTGGAGACGATACTAGCAAGCGGCATCACCAGTGGAGGGTCCTTCTCGTTTAGCCTTGATACCTTCACTTGGAACGTTCCGGATCCCGCCCAACCAACAAATCCTTTTTGGATTAACAGTCAGGCCGCCGGCGGAAGCTGGAAAAACAACGATAATGGGGTCCAGAGACAAAGTAACGGCGAGAGTGGAACCTTCCAGGGTCAGGTCAGCACCTCGACAGATCCAGAAGAAGATGCTGCTTCAGCAACAGCATAGCGTTCGGAGACAGGATTACAGGATTAGCAGGATTAACATAAATCCTGTCTAATCTTGTAATCCTGTAAATCTCGTGAAAAAGAAATTCTTTCAATTAGTTGTTCAAGTTCCGGCGATCGTGTTGATTTGCGTCGCGTCACTGCTCGCGCAAACAGCAAACGAACTGCCGGCACTATCCGACGTCGAACGCGACCTAAAAGGCGGGGAAACGCATTCTTTTCGAGTCCAACTCACCTCCGGCCAGTTTCTTTACGCACTTGTCGAGCAAAAAGACATAGACGTAATGACGTCCGTTTTTGGCCCAGACGGTAAGCAGCTCACTGAGAGCAATAGCCCTAATGATAGATGGGGCACTGAACCCGTTATCCTGGTCGCCGGAACAGCCGGAGAATATCGCGTCGATGTGCGATCTTCGAATAACAAAGCTCCGGCCGGGCGTTACCAGATAAAAATTATCGCTTCGCGTGAAGCGACCTCGATCGATAAAGGCCACGCTGAGGCGCAGGCCCTGTTTGACGAAGCGAGAAAATTAAGAGCGCAGCAGACTGTGGCATCAAGACGCGCCGCGATCGAGAAATGCGAACAGGCGCTCCCGCTCTTTGAAGCAGCAGGCGACACATATCGTCGTGCCCTCACGCTGATGGCCATCGGTATCGCCTATTACCCGCTAAATGAATTTCGAGAAGCGCTCAACTATTTTAACCAAACACTGGCACTCGCGGTGGCGATGGGGGATAAACGTCTCGAAGCAGGAACTGAAACCTTTGTTGGGGGAATGCTCGACTTCATCGGCGAGGTCGGCAAATCTTTGGACCATCATCATCGGTCCCTTAAGTTAGCGCGGGAAGGCGGCTGGCGTTTAGCAGAAGGAAATGCGCTCAGCAACATCGGCAAGATTTACAACGATGCTGCCGATTGGGAAAAGGCGCTTGAATTCTTCCGGCAGGCGCTCGCCGTTTATGTGAGCCTTGGAAGTAAGGAAAACGAGGCCATCACGCTGAACAACATCGGAATGGAGTATTCGGAGTTGGGCGAACACTCAAAGGCGCTCGACTATTTAAAGCAGTCACTTCCTTTATATCGCTCGTTTGCAAACAAGAATTCGGAGGTTTCTACGCTCCTCAACATTGGCCGCGTGTACAGACGGTCGGGTGAAAACAAGAAAGCTCTGGAGTACTTTACCGAGGCCCAAGCCATTCAGCGCGAAACTGGTAATCAATTACACCACGGCGAGACGCTCGTCCAGATTGGGACTGTCCTCACTGACGAGGGTCAATATGATAAAGCCCTCGAGCATCATCGCCAGGCTGTTCAGATTGAACGTACCGCCGGCAATCTTCGTCGCGAAGCGGTCGCGCTCAGAAATGTTGGCGAGGTCTACAATCTTCTGGGACAGCCGGATAAGGCACTGGAACATTTTGCTCCGGCACTGTCGATTTTCCGCAATATCAGTGATCTGAGTAGCGCTGCGACAGTGTTGGAAGGTATTGCGCGTGCTGAGCAGAAACGAGGTAAGTTCGAGGAAGCTCGCAAAAACATCGCGGAGTCGCTGGCGCTGATTGAGACCGTGCGTTCGCGCTCGGGCAGTTTGCAATTGCGCGCTTCTTATAGAGCGTCAGTCGAAAGAGCGTACGAGTTTTATGTCGATTTACTGATGCAGCAGCACGCAAAGAACCCTTCCGCGGGATTCGATGCCGAGGCTTTGAAAGTCACCGAGCGAGGACGCGCACGCAGCCTGTTGGAAAAATTAAGCGAGGCGCGGATCGACATTCGTCAGGGTATTGAAGCCGGTTTGCTCGAGAAAGAGCGCGATCTAAAGCGCGTGATGAACGCCAAAGCGCAACGTGAGATGACGCTCAAGGCGCGCAAGGGAAGTCCTGATGAGATCGCAACGCTACAGAAAGAGATCAGTGCGCTTGAAGATGAGTATCAACAAGTGCAGGCAGCGATTCGCAAAGGCAGTCCGCAGTATTCAGCTCTGACTCAGCCGCAAGCACTTGGCTTGAAAGAGATCCAGGCGCTGTTGGATCCCGGCACTGTGTTGCTCGAATACGCTCTTGGCGATGCGCGAAGTTATCTCTGGGTCGTCACACATGATTCGTTGCGAAGCTTTGAGCTGCCAAAACGAGCAGAGATCGATAAAGCTGCGCGACAGGTTTCGGATTCGTTAGTGGCTCGTAGTGTTGTGAAGTCGATCGAGACAGTAGCGCAACGAAGAGCACGCATAGCCCTTGGAGATGCGAAGTTTCAGCAAACTGCGGCTGAGTTGAGCCGGTTGATACTCGCGCCTGCGGCTGGTGAGCTTGGAAACAAACGTTTGCTTATTGTCGCTGATGGCGCTTTGCAGTATGTGCCGTTTGCGGCTTTGTCCGTCGCGTCAAATCGTCCGATCGTTCTCGATCACGAAGTCATCAACCTTCCGTCAGTCTCATCGTTTGCTGTTCAACGTCAGAATTTGGCGAATCGCAAACCGGCGCCAAAAGCTGTTGCCGTGATTGCAGACCCGGTCTTCACCGCTAACGATCCGCGACTCAGGGCCGGGGCTTACGCAAAAGATTCGAGCGCGCAAGACTCCACGCGAATCATTGAGCACCTGCCCGGCGGTGGTCCGAACGGTCAACTCTCGATTCAGCGATTACCGTTTACCAGATCCGAAGCCAACGACATCATCGCGGTGGCGCCGCCGAACTCCAGCATGAAGGCACTCGACTTTCGTGCGAACCGTTCGATCGTAGCGAGCGACGAGTTGAGTAAATACCGCTACGTACACTTTGCGACGCATGGTTACCTCGACACGTCGCGCGCAGGTCTGTCTGCGATTGTGCTCTCGATGGTTGACGCGGAAGGCAAACCGCAGGACGGATTTCTGCGCACACACGATATTTACAATCTCAAGTTGCCGGCGGAGCTTGTGGTACTGAGTGCGTGTGAAACAGGACTCGGAAAAGAAATCGAAGGTGAAGGTCTTGAGGGGCTGACGCGTGCGTTCATGTATGCCGGCGCCCGTCGCGTGGTGGTCAGTCTTTGGAACGTAAACGACAAGGCAACAGCCGCGTTAATGCAGCGTGTTTATGTGGAGATGTTACGGCGAAATAAGACGCCGGCGGCTGCGTTGCGCGCAGCGCAGATCGAGATGTTGCGGACCAAGCAGTGGGAATCACCTTACTACTGGGCGGCGTTTGTGATGCAGGGCGAGTGGAACTGATTGCAGTTGGTCTTGGGGGCAGAGGGAGTCTTTTTATGAGAGTCATCGTGAGTTTTGTATTTCTGGTTTTACTGACATTGTGTGTTTTGTTTGCAGTTGCGGAGCCGCAATCGTCAGTGATGGCCCAGAACGGCGACGAAACGACGCGAAAGTTGTGGGACACGGCCTTTATCGCGCCGTCGAATAGTCGCAAGCCTTCAAAGCGCCGCAGCTATCGCAACGCAACGCCGAATGTACCCGTTGATAACGTTGCGCCCGACACGGTTGTGGGTGTCACGATCTGGCGACTGCGCCCTGCAAGGCGATCCGATTCGGGCGAGCGGTTAATCGTTCACGACGACAACGCTACGAAAGAGTGGTTGCCGGAACGGATCTCTGCAAACACAAGACTTCTTCCGGGCGATCGACTGCGCATCAGTGTCGAAGCCGCACGCGCGGGTTATCTCTACGTCATCGATCGTGAGCAGTATGCGGACGGCAGCGTCGGCGAGCCTTATTTAATTTACCCGACGACTCGCACAGGAGGCGGAAACAACGAGGTATCAGTCGGCAGGCTGCTCGAGATTCCGGCGCAGGACGACAGTCCGCCATTTTTCACGATCCGGAAGAGCCGTCCAGATCACGTCGCCGAAGTGTTGAGTGTGCTTGTCACGCCGGCACCGCTCGAAGGCGTGCAGATCACGGAGAAGGCGCAGAAGCTTACGGATACGCAGGTTGCGAGTTGGGAAAAAGCGTGGAGCACGAGTGTTGGGCGTCTGGAGATGTCGACAGCGGGCCAAGCCTAGACGATGGAAGAAAAGAACGCGGGCACGCGCGCCCTAACCGCAAGCGCTCCGGCGCCACAACTTCTCTTCTACCGCCCAAGCGCCAAACCAACTGAACCGATCTTCGTCAAACTGAAACTCCAATACCGTAAGTGAGGACAGGATTACAGGATTACACATGATTTACATGTTAATCCTGAAAAATCCTGTAATCCTGTTACCGGTCGTAGAATCTCCAGCTCGTCACGAAATCTCGTGTCAGTTTCTGATTCGTGATCGCGGCGCGCAGCACTGATACCGCGAAGATCGAAAAGATTTATACCCTGCGAATACTCTGGTACATCGAAATACAGCAAAACTTTCAGGATCAAAGCCCCAGGATTGAATGCAATCATTAATAAGGGAATTAAGAGGCTGTTGTATTCCTTAATAAATCCGTCGATTCGTAATCTATCTTGTCCAGGAAACAACTGGAACTTTTCCGGCGAAAGCGGGATCAATAATTGTGAAACGCTATGCGCCGCAGGATGCGTGTATTGGCACAGCTGAGCATAACACTCATATAACCTCGGTAAGTCCGCTTTCTCCAATGACCTGACGTAATCTGCGGTCTGTTTTGCCTTGTGACTGACGGGTGAAGCATCCCCCTTCGACAGTTTTCGCGCGTGAGAAAAGTGTATCAGTTGATTTTCCAACTCCACTGCCAGGACAGGCTGTTCGGTTTTCCATTGGAGGCTTTGATTCACAATCTCCCGATATTCAGCAAGCGTAGAAGCTACATAATCAGCGCATCATAACCATCAGCGGCAGATTCGATCAGTGCGCGAAAGCTGGCACAGAACGGAAGAAAAAAGGTCGCTCGAATAGCACACGGCCATCCCGCATGACCATCGGTATGCGCGAATAATGGAAGCCACCGCCGCGAGATGAGCTCGCCCTAACAGCTCTTCCCAATAGATTTTTGTGCCGGCTTTCCAGTCCGTTTCGATCAGCGAACTAAACTCGTCGGGAGCCATGTACGTGTAGATCGAAGGTTCCTTTTCAATGGCTTCGATTAGAGTCCCGGTCAGATTTATGAACTGCGCACCATTGGAACCAAAGACCTTTTTTAATGTGATTGCGTCCATTCTCGAACTAAAAGCCTCAATTTATTCGGTTGCACGTCTGATTCTTGTCGCATACTATTGCGCCACCAAATCGGACAGAATTTTTACATTGAAAGTACCGGGAAATCAGGGCGGAATATTTCCACGGAGTGAACGTTGAACAACGGTTCGTTTCAAGCAGCAAGAATTGCGGCAGGA
>DASUTF010000188.1:0-26223 GCA_036374695.1 Pyrinomonadaceae bacterium | reverse complement strand
GGCTGGCATGCGACCGCGAAATCATTACGCCCTCCCTCACGGTCGGGCTACTGCCCCATGTTATCATCGTGCTCTTTTCGGAACGTATGAACCTTTACGACGAGTTTGAATGGCGCGGCATGCTGTATGAAGCGACGCCTGATCTGCGCGAGGTGCTTGCGAAGGAAAAGGTCACCGCCTACATCGGCTTTGATCCGTCCGCGCCCAGCCTGCACGTCGGATCGCTGCTGCCTGTCATGGGCCTGGCGCGTTTGCAGCGATTCGGCCACACGCCGATTGCGATCGCCGGCGGCGGCACGGGACTGATTGGTGATCCGAGCGGAAAGACGAAAGAGCGCCAGCTTCTGGATCACGGACAGGTCGAAGAGAACCTCGTCGGGATCAAAGAGCAGTTAAGCCGGTTTTTGGATTTCGAAGCGAAGGACAATCCTGCCCGGATTGTGAACAACGCCGATTGGCTCGGGCCGATCACGATGATGGAGTTTCTGCGCGACGTCGGAAAGCATTTCACCGTGAACAATCTGCTCGGCAAGGAAGCCATCAGCCGCCGCCTGGAATCCGAAGAAGGGATCTCGTTCACGGAATTTACTTACCCGCTGTTGCAGGCTTACGACTATCTCGTGCTTCACGATCGCCACAAGTGCACGCTGCAGATGGGCGGCAGCGATCAATGGGGCAACATTCTCGCGGGTATCGATCTGATCCGGCGTCTGCGCAGCGCGCGCGCGCATGGGCTGGTCTTTCCGCTTGTCACCGCGGCGACCGGAGTGAAATTCGGGAAGACCGAGGCAGGCGCCGTGTGGCTGGATGCGAAGTTAACTTCGCCATATCGCTTTTATCAATTCTGGGTGAACACCGACGACCGCGATGCGACCACGTACCTGAAGTTCTTTACCTGGCTCTCACAAGACGAAATCGAGGCGTTGGAGCAAAGTGTGAAGACCGAGCCGGAGAAACGCGAAGCGCAAAGGCGTCTGGCAAGGGAAGTGACAGCGATGCTGCACGGCGAAACAGAATTGGAGAAGGCCGTCCGCGCGTCCGAAGTTCTTTTTGGAAAAGAGATCAGCGGGATGGGTGTGAACGAGATTCTCGACATCTTCGCCGACGTGCCTTCTACTGAACTCGCGAAATCAAAGTTGGACAGTGACGGTTTCACCTTGAGCGACGCATTGGTGGTTTCCGGATTGGCACCTTCGAAGGGTGAAGCGAAGCGACTGGTGCAGGGTGGCGGGGTGGCCGTCAACAACGTGCGCGCCGATGACGCACGCAAGTCGATCTCAGCGTCGGATTTTATTGATGGGCAATTGCTGGTGCTGCGAAAGGGCGCGAAGCACTATCACTTGATTAGAATTGTTACCTGAGTCCGCCTAGCGGACGCTTGAAAGTAGCCCAGCCCTTTAGGGCTGGGTAAGGATGAAGAAAGCACCAAGATAGGTCGGACTACTGCCCCGATCCTAATCGCGACCAACCTCAAAACATTCCGTTCTCGTTCGGCGAATCCTCTGGCGCTTCCATCCCCACGTCCCACAGCTCGGCGATGCGATCGCCTTCAAACCGGAACATGTGAACTACCGAGATGTCAGGCTGGTCTGGTGCGTGTGAGACGCGTGAGTGAACCGCGACCAGGTCACCATCCTCCCAGGCGTGCTGCACTTCAAGCGTCGTGGCGGGAAACTTCTTGTGCGCGTCCGCCATACCGGCCTTAAGAGATTCAGCATCGCCTTTGAAATGGGGATTGTGATGGCGGAACGCATCGCTAACGAGGGCATAAGCCTCGTCCAGTTTTCCCGAGGCGGCGTTGTTCAGAAAGGAAATGGCGATGTCTTTTCTGTTCGCGCTGCTCATAGATCTGACTCCATTCTGACCATGAGGTCAGTACCCTCCGCGTTAGCGGATGGGTCGGACACTATCTGATAAGTTGCGCATTTGACCCACCCGCTAACGCAGGTGGTACTGACCTCATGGCGCAGCTCTTACTTTATTGCGCCGGCTACGGCGCAAATCGTTGCAGCAGATACGTCGGCAGGTCAGCAACTTTCACCCGCTCCTGTTCCCAAGTGTCGCGGTCGCGAACGGTCACGGCTTCGTCTTCCAGCGACTGGTGATCAACCGTGACGCAGAAGGGCGTGCCGATCTCGTCCTGTCGCGCGTAGAGCTTGCCGATACCGCCGGTGTCGTCGTAAACCGCGCGCACCACCGGCTGTAGAGAGCGTTTGATCGCTTTCGCCATGCCGACGATCTCGGGTTTATTTTTCGCGAGCGGCAGCACGGCGACTTTGATTGGCGCCATCGAGTGATGAAGCTTCAGAATGACGCGCATCTCGCCCTTGTCATTCGTCTTTTCAGAATAGGCATCCATCAGGAGCGCGAGCACCGTGCGATTGACGCCGGCGGCCGGTTCGATGACGTACGGGTAGAACCGCTGCTTTGTCTGCTCGTCGAAGTACGAAAGATCTTCCGTTGAATCCGGATTCAGGCGCTTGCCTTCTGCGTCTTCAGGTTTTTTCGAATGCGTCTTCAGATCGAAATCGGTGCGATTAGCGATGCCCATCAGCTCATCCCATTGGCGTTCGTCTTCCTCGCGCTCAGGAAAGAAGCGGTACTGAATGTCCACCGTGCGCTTTGCGTAATGAGCTAATTCTTCTTTCGGCTGTTCATACAGCCTCAGGTTCGCGCTGGAAATGCCGATGTCCTGAAACCATTGATTGCAGGCGTCAATCCACTCCTGATGCGCAGTTTCGTCTTCGCCTGGTCTGACGAAGTATTCCATCTCCATCTGCTCGAACTCGCGCGTGCGAAAGATGAAGTTGCCGGGTGTGACTTCGTTGCGAAACGATTTACCGATTTGCGCGACGCCGAAGGGCAGTTTGCGACGGCTGGTGTTCAGCACGTTAAGAAAGTTGATGAAGATGCCCTGCGCGGTTTCCGGCCGGAGATAAACGAGAGAGGCCGGATCGTCTTCTGACGTCGCACCGACATGCGTGCGAAACATCAGGTTGAAAGGTCTTGGTTCAGTGAGATTGGTTGAGCCGCAGTTGGGACACTTGCCGCCTTCAAGTTTGTCCGCGCGCCAACGGCTGTGACATTCCTTACAGTCAACCAGCGGATCGCTGAACGTATCTTCGTGCCCCGAATACTTCCAAGCCAGCCGATTCAGAATGATTGACGAATCGAGCCCTTCAATGTCATCGCGCTCGTAAACCATCCAGCGCCACCAGGCCTGGCGCACATTGTTGGCCAGTTCAATACCCAGCGGCCCGTAGTCCCAGGCGCTGCCGAGGCCGCCATAAATTTCTGAAGATGGATAGACGAAGCCGCGACGCTTCGCCAGAGAAACGATTGTCTCGATGTTTGGAGCAGACACTTCTGGTGAATAGTAAATGGTAAATCGTGAATAGTAGAACGGAAGCGAGAGTGTATCAGATTCAGGGTCAGAATCCCGACGGGTCGGTAGTGAGTTTTCCCGGACCTTCACCGCGGAGACGCGGAGATCGCAGAGACTGCGCAGAGAGAACTGAAATTAGGACACGGGATACCGGTTGGTTGATCGTGCGACTGCGAAGGTCAAAACAAAAACCACCCGCTAATGCAGGTGGTTGCGACTTTCCCTAAAAAGGCTTAGGGCTGCTGATAATTCCTGCGAGGCTCCCCCTAGCCTCTGCAAGCCGTTTATCAGCAGCCCTGCCTTTTCGCTCTGCGACTGTCCTGGCTACTCTGTTCCCCCGAAAGAGTCGCCATCACTTTTAAGATGTGAAGCGCCTCCCCCAAAGCGCCTCTCAACTTGTCTCAGAGCCTTGACCCGATTTTAGCTTCGGTCCTTCTTAGTCGAGTTCAGCTTTAGCAACGGTTGTGCCAGTGCCTTGCGCACCACATTCGTTTCGGTTTTCTCAAGAAATCGAGCGAACGGGTTTACGGGACGTTCGAGTTATTGCGATCGCGTTGTAAGTGTTCGGTACAGGCGACAATATTTTCGCACTAAAACCGCTCGGGCGTTGTGGATCAGAAGCTCTCGGGATGAAAAGGCCGGTTGTAGAACTCTCGATAAAGCCATCCGAGCACGCGCACCTCGGCCGTGCATAGCGTCTCAACCCAGCAATTGAAGAGAAAATCGGCGCGTTCCGACGCCGCGGGAATCTTGGCCGACTCTGCCACCACGGAAGGTTTGTTCATTTCCAGAGCGTAAGCCTGCGCGACATCCTCAGTTGCTTTCGATGCCGTATTGAGAGCGTTCAGAAGCTGCGCGATCCAACCGTGCAGCGCTTCCTCGGTCTGGTTGTGCGCGAGCGATTGAATGATGCCAACCGCCAGGCGATCTTCGGCGCGATTGAAATTGAAGACCTCTTCACCGGCCTCCCGACTTTGTTGCTGTTTCCACTGAAAAAGCTCTTCAATCTTTGGATGCTTGATGATTGCGACTCTATCGTCATAGTCGAGGAACCATTGAATGACGTCCGGAATCGAATCGTAGTCGATGCGCCCAGCGGCATCGCGCAAGAGAGCGGGTTCGTTTGGCGTGCTCATTTGTGACGGACGAGGTTGAGAGAGAAGGCCGCACGCGCTTCGCCAACACGCTGGCCCCGTCGATTTGTGATGGGCGTTGGCGCGTACGCCGCGAGTGCCGTGATCTCGCTTTCGTCGAGCACGCCCAGTTGCCGGAGCGCCTCAATTACGGCCGGCGGGCGCGCGCGGCGGTCGTCACCGTCTTCGACCTTTAGCGCTAAACCCAGTCCATTTGGCCAATCGGTACAGGGCAAAACGCCGACGGTGTACACGCCTTCAGCGCCAATTTTCGAGATAAGACGGCCATTTCCCGCGCGAATCATCTCTGTGTCCAGACGATCTTTAGACCCGCCGACCATTTCCGGAAACCGGATCATCGCATTGACGAGGCGTTGGCCAGCGTCTTTCACCGGCGGCTCGAAATCGGCCGAGGGGCTCACCAGCCGTGCATACATCAAGGCCATTGCGTGCACAGAGATGCCGAAGACCGGAGCGGCGCAACCATCCGTGCCGATTACTATTTGATCCGGTGGAATATTTGAAAACTTCGAAACAGTTTGCAGAATTAATCGCTGAACCGGATGCGAAGGCTCGTCATAACTCTCGAGGTGCGCACCCAGGTGCTTCGCTACGGCCAGCATTCCGGCATGCTTCCCTGAGCAATTGTTTTGCAGGACATTAGGCGATTGCTGCTTCCGGGCCAGTTCGCGCGCGACTTCCACGCTAAATGGCTCATGCACGCCGCACTTGAGCGCGTCTTCGGCCAGGCCGATCTTCTTCAGCATCGATTGGACAGTTTCGACATGAATCGGTTCGCCACTGTGAGATCCGCAGGCGACGGCAACCTCCTGTTCAGTGAAGCCAAACCGATCGGCAGCGCCGGAAGTGATTAGCGGAATGGCCTGAAACGGCTTTCCTGAAGAACGAATGAAAGTGACAGTCTCCGGCGCGCCGAGTTCCGCCACCGCCCGGCCGGCCCCATCGACGGCGATTAAGTGACCGCGGTGCAACGACTCAACGATTGGGCCGCGCCATACTTCGACCAGAGGAGCTGCGCAATCTGTGTTGGACACGATGCCAGCATCTTAATGTTGCCGTGAGAAAAAAGAAAAGCGGGATTGCTCCCGCTTCAACCGACACTGTTTTGTGAATTCCCTGAACGGTTGCGTGAACGCCGCGGTTTACTTCTCCTGCTTCGCTGCCGTTGTCAGTGCTGCGGGCGGCGTCACCGTGCGCGCGCGCGTCGCTCTCGTCCTGGCGCGTTTGACCGGCAAGGACAGGACCGTCAGCTTCACATTACGCCGGCCGAACTGTAAGGCTTCTCGCGTGGACGGAGTCCAAATGTCAATCTTCCGGCCCTTTATCGCGCCGCCGGTGTCGGCGACCAGGTACTCGCCACTCCACGGCCCGGCATCAAGCCGAACACGGGTGCCAAGCGGAAGGTGTCTTGGGTCGGCGGCAATCAAACCGCGCGTAACGTACTGTCCGCTAGCCGTGCGGCCGCGCAAGCTGTAGGCGGTGGCCGAGTAGGTTTCCGTTGGACTCTCGATAACGTCAACCAGCTTTGCCGCCGGTGCCGTCTTCGGGGTCTCAGTGGGCGTCGCCTCGTCCTCAGGGATCTGGCCGGCAACTTCCAGAACCGGCTGCTGCTTAACGGCCGGTTTCGGGTCTTGCGGAATGTACTTTTGGGCGTAGGAAATTACTGAAAAGATGAGAAGCACACCAAAAGCGCTTCCCAGAATGATGGATAACTTCTTCAAGTCGGGTTCTCCTGTCCGATGGTTTAGTGCCAACTTTTCAGCAGCGGGCGCGCGAGTCGGGATTCTGTGACTCGACCTCCGGCTTGGAGACTGAAGCAGTGAAAGCCGAAGCTAGGGCTTAGTTCTCTATTTAACGCTGCGCTGAAAAGACCTGTCAGTCGCCCGCGTCGGGCGGCGATGACCTAAGCTGGATAAAGCCTAAGAAATCAAAAAAAAGCGAACCCTTTTGTTGAGAGTTCGCCTTGTGAACGAGCAAAAGGCTAGCACACGGATCTGGCTGTGTCCAACGATTGGCGGCTCACGCAGTGTACGATTTCATTGCAAAAACTCTGTTGGTGAGTTGTGATTTCGGTCGGTGGATATTGAGGCCTGGGAGTAACTGATGGAATGGTTAGGCTTTTTCCAGCCCGGCGTATTTTTCGACCAATTTTTTCTGGCCGTAGCCGGGAAAACTGACGGTCAACTTGGTTTGGTCGCCAGAGCCTTCTCGACGCAGAACAAGACCCCGTCCGTACTTCGCATGACGCACATACGACCCTGGCAGGGCGTCCGCGGCCGGGCCGCTTGGCGCCGTCTGTTTAGGTTTTTGCGGAGATCGAAAGTTTTCCGGCTGACCCATGCGGGTCGCCCGGTTCTTGAAAAACTCCGCCACCGATTGCGCGCTGTCGTAGGTCTTTCCCTCGTACCGCGCGCGCGTTTTGTTTTCCCGGTGGGCGGTCAATTGCCCGTCCACCGCGGTCGAGCCGCGGGCAAACGAAAGCCAGGACCGGCCGTGGGACAGGTCTTCGATCAACTCGAGCGGCATCTCGTTGAGAAACTGTGAGGGCTCTGCCGCGAGTTCTTCGCCGTAAACCCGTCGCTTCACCGCATGCGTTACATACAGAAACCGTTCGGCTCGCGTCATCGCCACATAGCAAAGCCGGCGCTCCTCCTCGATGTCCGACGAGTCGCTGAGCGAACGCGAGTGTGGGAACAGGCCATCTTCCAAACCGACGATGAAAACGACCGGGAACTCGAGTCCCTTAGCCGAGTGAGCGGTCATTAAGGTGACCGGCACGTCGGCCTTGTATTGATCCGTGTCGGCGACCAGGGCTGAATGATCGATAAACTCACGAATGCCGTCCGGCCCCTGCTCGTCGTAATCCACCGCGGCGTTGACCAGTTCCTGCAGGTTTTCCAGACGCCCTTCGGATTCCTCGCTGTCTTCCGACTTCAAAGCGTTTTCGTAGCCGGTTTCAGTGATTGCCGCTTTCACCAGATCTGAAACGGGTGAGGTTGATTCGACCTGAGACTCTCCCTCGGCAGTGGCGCCGAAGGCTTTCGCTTTAGCGCTGAGCTCGCGAATGATGCGCTGGAAATTTGTCAGCGAAGTGATCGCGCGCGGCGAGAGCCGGTCTCCCTCGCTGAGTAGTTCCGAGATCGCATCCCAGTAAGAGTTGCCGGCCGCGCGCGCGCGAATCTCAATTTCATCGATCGTCACTTTGCCGATGCCGCGCGGCGGAGTGTTTATAACGCGCTGCAAAGCAATCGAGTCGTTCGGATTCAGCGCCAGCTTCAAATAAGCGATGATGTCGCGCACTTCCATTCGTTCGTAAAACGAGAAGCCGCCGACGATGTTGTACGGCAGGCCGGCGCGCCGCATCGCCTCTTCAAACACACGCGACTGCGAGTTGGTGCGGTAGAGCACGGCGGCGCGCACATCACGGTCGGCGCGCAAATGCTCTTGAATCTTCCCAGCGACGAAGCGCGCTTCCACGTCGGCATCGAGGGCCTGATAGTAACGGATCTTCTCGCCGGCCGGATTCTGCGTCCAAAGCGCTTTCTCCTTGCGCTCGATGTTGTGTTTGATGACGCCGCTGGCGAGGTCGAGGATGTTCTGCGTCGAACGATAGTTCTCTTCGAGGCGAATTACTTTGGCTGACGGAAAATGCTCTTCAAACTTGAGAATGTTTTTGATGTCCGCGCCCCGCCAGCGATAAATTGATTGATCCGGATCACCGACCACGCAAATGTTCTGTTGCCGCTCTGTCAGTAGTCGAATCAGCGCGAATTGAAGCTGATTTGTGTCCTGATACTCATCCACCAGCAGGTAATGAAAGCGTTCGTTGTACCGCTCTCGAACTTCAGGGACGTCGCGCAGCAGCCGCACGGTTTTGATCAGCAGGTCGTCGAAATCCAGCGCGTTGTTTTTGTGCAGACGCTCTTCGTAAAGCTGAAACACGCGCGCGATCGACGCCCGGCGTTCGTCAACGTACTGCGCTTTGGCCGCAAACGCCTCAGCATCTTCGCCGCGATTCTTCGCGGAACTGATCGCCGATTGCACCGAACGAGGTGCAAGTTGTTTGTCGTCGATGCCCAGGTCGCGAATGCAGTTTCGCGTCAACCGCACCGTGTCATCCTGATCGTAAATCGTGAACGAGCGCGTGTAGCCGGCGTTCAGCGCTTCGATATCGCGCCGCAGAATGCGCACGCACAGACTGTGAAACGTCGAAATCAGCGGCGTACTGCCGATCTCCAGACCTTCAATCAGTCTGCTCACGCGTTTACGCATTTCTTCGGCGGCTTTATTCGTGAAAGTCACCGCGAGAATGTTCCGCGGCCAGACACCGCGCTCGGCGATCAGGTAAGCAATCCGGTTAGCGATCACGCGGGTTTTGCCCGACCCGGCGCCCGCCAGTATCAGCAGTGGCCCATCGCCGGTCGCCACGGCTTCGCGTTGCTGAGGATTGAGTTGCGCGAGAAAGTCAGTCATGAAAGGTTCACCGCCATTTAAGCATAGGAGTTGCCGGTTACAGAACCGCGAGTGGATTTGAGTGTTTTTTGAAAAACTGTGCCGCTTGAATCTATTGCAGCTTCGAGGGACAATGCGCGCTGCTTAAGTCCACCACGGCCACCATGAAGTTCTTACCGCGCGGGTTTTCCGGGTAAATTTTCAGCCATGATCGGTCGCACCGTTTCGCATTATCGCATCGTTGAAAAGCTCGGCGAGGGCGGGATGGGTGTCGTGTATATTGCGGAGGATACCCTGCTGGGCCGCCGCGTCGCGATTAAAACACTTAATACGCGCGGCGTTGACAACAAGCATTTCCGCACGCGGTTCTTGCGCGAGGCGCGCGCAGTTTCAGTTCTCTCTCACCCACACATCGCTCACATCTATGACTACGGCGAAACTGAAGACCACGAGCCGTATATCGTGATGGAACTCATCAAAGGCGAGAATCTCAGCGACCTGATCGTCAAAGGGAAGCTGACCATTCCGCGCGCCATTGAAATCATCAAACAGGTTGGCGATGCCCTTGGCGAGGCGCATCGTCACGGCATCATTCACCGTGACATTAAGCCTTCCAATGTCGCGATCAACGAGCGTGGCAACGTGAAAGTGCTCGACTTCGGGTTAGCGAAACAACTCGACCCGGACCCGAGTAGCGCGGACGATTCCAACCTGGAGACGCTGCTGACTGCGCAAACACGGGAAGGGATGATCGTCGGCACACCGCTGTACCTGTCACCTGAACAAGCGATGGGTGTCGAAGTGGATACGCGGAGCGATCTATTTGCTTTGAGCAGCCTGCTGTACGAATGCATCGCCGGCAAGTCACCTTTTGACGCACGCAGCCCCGCCGAAATCTGCGCAAAGATCATTCGCGACGATCCGACGCCGCCTTCGACGTTGAATCCCGACGTGCCAGAAGCACTCGATCGCATCGTGCTCAAAGGTTTGGCGAAGAAACCACAAGCACGCTATCAGACGGCCGACGAAATGATCGGAGACCTGGAAAGCACACACTCACGCATCATGGGTCTCGATCGGACAGTGACGCGCATGATCGTCCCCCAACCGGGCACCCATCCGACGGGAGCGTTGGCTACGCTTTCAGATATTTTCCGCCGGCCGAGGTTGCCGATTGGTTATGTTGCTGCCGGCCTGGTAGGGGTCGTGGTGCTGGCGTTCGGCGCGTGGTACTTGTTGAGCGCACGGCCTCATCAGCCCACGCCCGAGGCGCTGCAACTGTACAACACCGGCACAAATGCAATTCGAGCCGGATTGTTCTTCCAGGCCAGCAAAGCTCTCGAGCTCGCCACCCGTGCCGACGACGAATTCGCATTGGCACATGCGCGGCTGGCTGACGCTCTGATGGAACTAGACTATTTCGACCGAGCTAAAGATGAGATCTTGCGCGCCTCTGAGTTGACTCGCGACCGATCTGTATTATCCGAGGTCGACTCGTTGTACCTCGACGGTCTCACCGCCACGGTCCGGAGGAATTTTGCCGGAGCAGTCGTCGCCTATTCCGAGATTGCCCGGCTTGAACCTGACAAGGCCGATGTTCACGTCGATCTCGGCCGGGCCTATGAGAAGACCAACCAGTCCGACAAAGCGATTGAAAGTTATGTGGAAGCGACCAGGCGCGATTCGCAAAACGCCTCCGCGTTTCTCCGGTTGGGAGTCCTTTACGGTCGAAAGCGAGACATGGACGCGTCAAAAGTCGCGTTTGATAAGGCTGAACAGATCTACCAGACGTTGGGCAACGTGGAAGGCCGCACCGAGGTGGCCTTGCAGCGCGGGGTGTTGCTCAATGATATCGTCGGCAAACCAGACGACGCGCGGGTCCAATTAGAGCAGGCACGTGAAATGGCGAAGGTGGTCAACGGCCTTTACCAACAAATTCGAGTGCTTTTTCAGCTCAGCATTGTGGCGCTGAAACAAACCAGGGGCGCTGAGGCCAAAGAGTTCGCCACTCAGGCGTTGGAGTTGGCTCAGGCGAATCAAATGGAAACCCTCACCGCGCGTGGGTACATTGAAATTGGCTACGTTGATTTTTTGCTCCCTGATTACGCCAGCGCCGAGCGCAATTTCCAACAAGGATTGCAATCCGCTCAGAAGTCAGGCGCCCGGTTCAACGAGGCGCGCGCCCGTTTATCGCTTGCGAGCTTGTACGAGCAGACCGGCGAGCTGGATAAAGCGCTGCCATATCAGGAGCAGGCTCTTGCGTTTTACCGAAGCGGCGGCTATCGGACTGAGACCAATCAAGCCTTGAACCTGCGCGCGCGGCTCTATCGTCAGAAAGGGGATTTCAAGTCCGCGCTCCAGACATTCGAAGAACAACTCAACTTTGCGCAGCAGGGCGCCGATCAAGCCCAGATGGCCGCCGCGCACATGAGCATGGGTACCCTGCTCTCGGACCAGGAGAAGTATGCAGAGGCGCTGCAACACTTCGAAAAGAGTTACGAAATAAATTCGAATCTCAAGAATCAACTGAATCTCGGTTACGGGTCTTTGAATCGAGGCATGGCACACTGGCGACTTGGCCACCGAGATGAAGCCACGAGAGATCTAAAGCAGGCCTCCGAGATCGCTAAGCGAGACGACAGTAATTTCAAGACGCTGCAGGCCTTAATTGCGCTGGCCGAGGCGCAGATCGCCTTGTCTGAGCGTCAGTTCGGGGAAGTTATCGTCAAAAGCCAGACGGCGTTTGATCTGGTCGGCGCGCAGAACAGGTCAGTGAATGTGCGTGCGAAATCCTTTAAAGGCTTAGCCACAGCCCTTTCGGGCCAGACTCGCGCCGGCCAGGCGCTGTGTGATGAAGCAACAAGGGATGCCAGGCCGTTGGGCGATCCGCTTTTGCTTGCCAGAGCAGAGCTCGCACTTGCTGAAGCTTCGCTGGCTGCACGTGATACCGCACGCGCGATCGCCAGTGCCCAACAGTCAAGGGCCTTTTTTAGTAGCGCCGGACTTACGGAATCTGAGTGGCGCGCTTGGTTGATTGAAGGAGTAGCGACCCAGGAGGCTGGTGACGCCGTGAAAGCGCGGACGTGTCTTACCCGCGCGGCAGAGGTGCTCGCGAGC
Organism: Pyrinomonadaceae bacterium; assembly: GCA_036374695.1. GTDB lineage: Bacteria > Acidobacteriota > Blastocatellia > Pyrinomonadales > Pyrinomonadaceae > UBA11740. The sequence continues at coordinate 14,115 of DASUTF010000188.1, read as the reverse complement.
CTCGAGCAGAAATGGGGCGCGGAAGTTTTTCAGAGCTATCTCAAACGGCCGAACATCCAGGCTTTGCGCAGCCAGTTAACTCAGATCCGATAAGACTTCTCCCATGAACTGCCTGAGCTGTTTTGAGGCAAGTCCAACGCTAGAAGAACGACACCTTGAACGCACCGGCTACTCGCACCAGCTGAAGCTCCGGGTTGATTCCATCGTTGATAATAACCAACGTGATGTTGTTCGGTAGGCGAAACTTCTTCCGGCCACGGGGTGGAGAAACGGGCGTGGCATTGTCATTGAAATTGACATCTACCGAACCGCCGCCGCCGACGATGATCGGAGGATCGTCGATCAGGCGACCTTTCTTCTTCCTGGCGGCTTTCTTTTTGCTGGCCTTTTTTGTAGCCATTTTCTTTCTCCTTGGTTTCGCTGGGGATCACGGAGCTGTTCTGGGAAACCGCTCTATTCGCGAAGCGCAGTGAAGGGTGATAAGAAAAACCGGCTCAGCCTATTCGACTCTGCCGTTAGTGTAAAGGGTTTTCTGAGAGTTTCAGCAGAAAGGTCGAAGCTCACGAAACAGGCGGACAAGATCGTTCAACTGGTAATTCGCATTTAAGCCGCTGGGATTCGGTAAGACCCAAACCCGGGCGTCGTGAATTCTTTCCGGCTGCTCGCCGATCTGCGCTTTGGGTTTCGCGAATGCGTGGCGGTAAGCGCCGACGCCGAGGATCGCCACGACCCGCGGTCGATATCGTTTAACCTTCGCCGCTAACGCGCGTCCGCCGGCGATGAAATCTTCTCTGGTTAACTCCGCTGCCGTCGCTGTCGCATGCGGTACGACGTTGCTAATTCCGATTCCGCTGGCAAGCAGCTCGCGCTCGTCAAACGGCGAGACCAAACGATCCGTAAAGCCCGATTTGAATAGCGCCGGCCAGAACCGATTGCCCGGCCGCGCGAAGTGATGACCGACCGCAGCCGTGTAAAGCCCCGGATTTATTCCGCAAAACAGCACTTTTAGATTGGGCGCGATCACGTCCGGGACTTTCTTCCCGGCCGCTTCGACCAGTTGCTGCCTGGTTGGCTTGAACGGTTTGGTGACCGCCATGGTTGGCTCTTAGACTAACACGCAGACTTGATCGTCGACGTTATGGCTTCCAAAAAATCCAGCAAGAAAAACCGGGACGGCGCTCTCTGCTCAGCTGCGCGCAAGGCACGCATGCCGGAAATCATTCACCCGATGCTGGCGACGCTGGTTGATGAACCCTTCTCTGATCCGGAATGGATTTTCGAAACGAAGTGGGATGGGTTTCGATCCGTCTGCTTTGTCAGCAAGGGAAATGCGCGCTTCGTTTCGCGCAATCAGATCGAGATGACGCCGCAGTATCCCGAGCTTGCAAACGTCCCCAAACAGGTCGATGCGAAAGAAGCAATTCTCGATGGTGAGATCGTCGCGCTTGATGAACATGGCCGGCCACAGTTTCAGTTGCTGCAGAACAAGCTGCGCATAAGGAGTGGCAGTTATGCTAAAGCGCGGACTGCGCAGATCGTCTATTTTGCGTTCGACCTCCTTTACCTGGATGGCTATGACTTGATGTCATGCCCGGTCGTCGAGCGGAAGGCAAAGCTCGAGCAGATCCTGCGTCCGGCGAGCTTCATAAAATTTTCCGATCACCTTGAAGGCGATGGCGAAGCTTTCTTTCGCGAGATCGCAAAGTTTCGTCTGGAGGGCATGATCGCAAAACGCGCGGCCAGTAAGTACGCGCAGAAGCGCACGTCAGATTGGCTCAAAGTAAAGACAGTTCAGCGATCGGAAGTCGTTGTCGGCGGTTATACGCAACCGCGCGGCGCTCGTTCGTATTTCGGTTCGCTGGTGATGGGATTGTACCGTGAGGGCAAACTTCACTATGTGGCTCATGTGGGGGGCGGGTTCAATGAACAGAAGCTACGTGAGATTCATAAACTCCTTCAGCCGCTCAAGACTGATAAGTGTCCGTTCGCCGTCAAGCCCAGGACAAACGAACCCGTGCAATGGGTAAAGCCGAAGCTGGTTGCGGAAGTGAAGTTTTCTGAGTGGACGGCTGACGAGCGAATGCGACATCCGGTCTTCGTCGGGTTACGCGAAGACAAGAAGCCCCGGGATTGTAAGTTTGAATTCGAGCGCGATACGGAGCAGACGGTTAAGAAGCGTCGGTAGGGAGCAGACCACCTACTTTTTTCGCCACCACAATTTGATTGCGCCACAGCCGAGCGCCATCCAGCCCAGAGCCAGCGCAGCTTGGAGGATCTGCGCGCCTTGAAACAGGGACTCGTGATGGAGCAGCGTGAGAATCATTTTCCAGGGACAGACGCGAAAGTCCTTAAAACACGCTGGTTTTGTGGGCTTTTCACGTTTTTTTGACTAGGCGTTAGGCCGGAGGAGGCTGCGGAAAATGCCCTGGATTTCGACCCGGGAGGCATGCACGCGAATCGGTTCCACGGCCGCGTTTGAAGGTCGGAGTTCGACTTCCTGGCCGCGACGGAACAAACGCTTTAACGTCGTGCGCGCTTGATCGATGAGCGCAACAACGATCTCTCCGTCGCGCGCTTCGTTACGGCTTTCGATCAAAGCGATGTCCCCGTCGCAGATGTGCTCATCGATCATTGAATCGCCTTTGACGCGCAACGCGTAGATTCTTTCAGGGCGAACGCGACCAAGCAGGAAGCGCGGCACGCAAATCATCTCAACATCCTGAATCGCATCGATGGGTACTCCGGCAGCGATACGCCCGACGAGCGGCACCTCGCAACTTGCGTCAGCCGCCGCTTCCTCAAACCTCACCGCGAGGGTGAAGTGACCCGGTTCGTGTTGGCGTTTGACGAGACCGCGCTTTTCGAGTGCGGCGATGTGTTTGGCGATCGTTGCCTTGGAACTGACACCGAAGTGTCGCGCGATTTGTGCGTACGAAGGTTCGTGCCCATGCTTCGCCAAAAAGCGAGTGATGTAATCCAGAACTTCTTTTTGACGTTGCGTTCGCGGCAGCATTAGGAAACCTGATTCGTAAGTCGAGCCGATTCTAGTCTCGCTGTGTCTCAATCGTCAAGGATTTCTGCGCGCGGCGAACTGGTTCAGTTTTCAGAAGTGACACGGACGTATCGCCCTTGAACTCACGCGCAAGATGCGCGTGCCAGAGGCGAATCGGCGTTGACTATCTGACGCTGATCGGATAAATGTTTGCCGCTTTGAAGCTTGCTGTACGCCGAAGTTGTAACCGAAGGGCCCGCCATAACGTTTTTCTGATCTGAAGCGCTTGCTCTTCGATGCGGCCGCCAGTTCTTTGTGGCTGCACTTTCTTTCACATTTAAACGGAAAGGAATTCCCCTATGAAAGACACGTGTCGTTCGACTCGCGATCTCCGTGGTCTGCTGCTCGCCATTGCTGGGTTCGCGTTAACCGCAGTCACGTTGGGTGCTTTGGCTGTAGGCGCACAGAATCCCGCCGGCTCTCAGTCGCCGTCCGCAACCCAAACGCCGGCGCCCACGCGCGCCGCCACGGCGACGCCAACCCCGTCGCCGACGCCGACGCCCATCAATTGGTCGAACGATCCGCTCCTGCGCCGATTTGTGTTTCGCGCCGTCGGGCCGGCCAGTATGGGTGGCCGCATTGACGACATCGCCTGCGTCGAAACGAATTCCTATGTTTGCTACATCGGATTCGCGACGGGCGGCGTCTGGAAGACGACGAACAATGGCACGACGTTTCAGCCCATTTTCGACACCTATACCTCTGCATCCATTGGAGATATCGCAATCGCGCCGTCAAACCCCGACATCGTTTGGGTGGGCACTGGCGAACCCAACAACCGTCAAAGTTCCAGCTTTGGCGACGGTATCTACAAGTCTTCGGACGGCGGCAAGACCTTCGCGAAGATGGGTCTGGAAGATTCGCAGTCCATCGCCCGCATCGTGATCGATCCGAAGGACGCGAACACAGTTTACGTGGCGGTGCTGGGACATTTGTTCGGACCGAACAAAGAGCGGGGCATCTATAAAACGACTGATGGCGGCAGGACCTGGAACAACGTGAAGTTCATCGATGAAGATACAGGCTTCACCGATCTCGTAATGGACATGTCTGATCCAAAGACTCTGTACGCTGCGTCGTATCAACGGCGACGGACGTCGTGGGGATTCAATGGCGGTGGTCCGGGCTCCGGAATCTGGAAAACCACGGACGCGGGAAAGACCTGGGCGAAGCTGCAAGGTAGCGGATTGCCTGAAGGCCTTCTCGGCCGCATCGGTTTGGATCTTGGACGATCAAATTCGAACGTGCTCTATGCGCAGATGGAAGTTGGCGCGAGCGCCGGTACCGGTGGCGAGGAACAGACGCCAGGTGCAGCGACGCCCACTCCCACTCCGAGTCCAACCGCGACGCCGGTTGGTTCGCCGACTCCGAATCCAAAGCGATCGGGCGTGTGGCGTTCAGACGATAAAGGCAAAACCTGGCGCATCGTTAGTAACGAAAACAACCGGCCGATGTACTACAGCCAGATTCGCGTCGATCCTTCCAACCCGGAAAATGTTTATGTGGGGGGCTTGAACTTCAGCAAGTCAACGGATGGCGGCAAGACGTTCACCTCGATGCAAGCGAACATTGCGCACGTGGATAACCACGCGATCTGGATCGATCCGAAGAATGGCAATCACATCCTCGTCGGCAACGATGGCGGATTGAACGTCACGTACGACCAGGGGACTCACTGGGACTTCATCAACACGATTGCCGCGGCGCAGTTTTATGCGATCGGCGTGGACATGCGTAAGCCGTACTTCGTCTATGGAGGTTTGCAGGACAATGGTTCGTGGGGTGGGCCGAGCCAGACGCGCAATCCGGCGGGCATCACCAACGCGGATTGGTATCGCGTGGGGGGCGGCGACGGTTTCTACACACTCGCTGATCCGTCGGACTACAACACTGTCTACTCCGAGTCGCAGCAGGGGAACATGAATCGAGTCGACCTGCGCACCGGCCGTAGCGTCAACATTAGGCCGCGCGGCAGGCCGCGAGCGAGGCCGTCACCCTCCCCGGGTGCTTCTCCGGCGGCGCCTGATCCGCAGACCGCGTTGGCGCAGTTTGCCGCGCAACAGGGTTTCGGCGGCGCCAATTTACAGTCCAATGTGGTGCCCGCGCCTTCACCCGGCGAGCAGTACCGTTTCTACTGGAACACGCCGATGGTTTTGTCGCCGCACAATCCGCGAATCCTTTACGCCGGAGGCGATCGGTTCTTCCGCTCGCTCGACCGGGGCGACACGTGGACTGCTTCAGCCGATCTGACGAAGCGAATCAACCGCAACAACCTTTCCATAATGGGTGTGAAAGGCAGCGAGCCGATGGCTTCAAAGAACGACGGTTATCAGGGCTACGGTTATGTGGTTTCGATCGCTGAATCGCCGGCCGTGCCTGGCATCATTTGGATCGGAACTGATGATGGCACCGTCCAACTCAGTCGTGACAGTGGCACGACCTGGACTAACCTTTCAAAGAAGGTTCCCGTGCTCGCCGAAAAGTCAGGCGAGCTGTATCACATAAGCAAGATTGAGGCTTCCCGTTTCGATGCAGGCACTGCTTACCTGGCGGTGGATGGTCACCGTCTGGACGATCTGAAGCCGTATCTGTATGTGACGCGTGACTACGGTGCGACGTGGAGTTCAATCGTCAGTAACTTGCCGACCGTGGGTAACGTGAACGTCATTCGCGAAGATCCAAAGAACAAGGATCTTCTGTTTGTCGGGACCGAATTCGGGCTGTACGTATCGATCGACGGCGGCCGCGAATGGCGACAATTCATGTCGGGACTCCCGACCGTGCGCGTGGACGATCTTCTGATTCATCCGCGTGACAATGATCTAATCGTCGGCACTCACGGTCGGGGGATTTACATCCTCGACGACATTACGGCGCTGCAACAGCTCACGCGGAGTAAAGTGCTCGACACCGAATCATTTCTGTTCGACGTCAGGCCGGCGACGCAGTGGCTCAACGACGTTCGCTTGAGCCGTTACAGTGGCGGCTCGAAGCTCTATCGCGCCCCCAACCCACCGCCGGGAACCGCAATCAGCTATTACCTGAAGTCCGTACCGGCGGGTGAGGTGACCATAACCATCTCAGATTACACGGGCAGGGTGGTGCGGAACATCACCGGCACGAAGGAAGTCGGGCTCAATCGGGTGCAATGGAACATGCGCGGTAATCCCCCACCACGGCCCGCTAATCTGCCGCGGTTCGGCGGCGGCGGGGGAGGCGGTGGCGGCGGTGGTGGCTTCGGGCAGTTCTTTACCCAAGGGCCGCTGCTCGAGCCAGGCACTTACAACTTGAAGCTGTCGGTTGGAGGAAAGGACTTCACGACGAAAGTTGTGGTGGAAGCTGATCCCGGCATGCAGCCTTAGCCTTATCTTCTATTCCTCTTTGCAGAAGCCGCTGATCGTGTTCCATCACGGTCAGCGGCTTTGGCGTATTCAAGACTCGACTACATTACTTCAGGCCCAATCCGCAGCAGAAATCGAGACTGGTCTCCTCTTTGCATTGACGTGGATTCAAAGCCGCGGCAACCATCTTCCTGCTTGAATCAACCTAATGCCTGTGAAATGATCCGCGCCCGGTGAACATTCGCCTCATGTCTATCGTCGCACTCAGGTTGTTGGCCCCCGTTGGCAGCATTCTGTCGGGTGTCATAATCACCGGCTTATTCTTGACCTGTAGTGCGCGAGGGCGAGTGGACTCTGACTGCGGGAACGTGGTCCAGGCTTCGCCAACAGGCGCGGAATCACTGCTGCCCGGAAAACCCCTGACCCGCAAACTCGCCGGCGGCGAAACTCACCTCTATCAAGTTCAGATGAACTCTGATCAGTATCTCAAGGTCGTCGTCGAGCAACTTGGCATCGACCTGAATGTGTCGTCTTTTGCGCCAAACGGCGACCCAATTGTCCTGAGCGATCTGGCGCAGACTGATCGGGGCTCAGAAGTCATTTCCGTAATCGCCGGCTTTCCCGGGTTTTATCGATTTGAAGTTCGTTCGAGGCGGAAGACCGATCCGCCAGCGAGTTACGAAATCAGAATCGAAAAGCTGGAAGGAGCGAGCGCCGCGAATCGAGCTGCGAATTCTGCGGCGACCTTGATCGCAGAGGCGAACCGTTTGTCCGATCGGCGAACAAAAGAATCCACAACTGAAGCGATCGCGAAATATCAGCAGGCCCTGGCTCTATTCGACGAATCGTCTGACGTACGAATGAAGGCAATCGTGCTGAACAAGATCGGTCGAGCCCATTTTTCGTCGGGCGAATATCCGAAGGCCCCCGATTATCACCACCGAGCGCTGGCGCTGGTCCGGGCCACCGGAGACCAACACGAAGAAGGCGTGGCGCTTACTTACCTGGGCGATGCCTACCGGTTGACAAGCGAGAACGGCAAGGCCCTTGAGTATTTGAATCAAGCGATCCAAATCTGGCAGTTCATCCAGGACCGCCGAGGGGAATTCGAAGCGTTGAATATCATCGCCAGGCTCCACTACGGCACCGGCGAAGTGCATAAGGCGTTGTTTTACTTTGACCGGGCCCTCGACCTGGCCCGGGCCTTGTCTGATCAGAGCGGTGAAATGGCGACGTTGAGCGGGACGGCGGGCGCCTACTATGTTTCGGGCGACAACGAAAAGGCCGCCGAAATGTGGAAAGAGGCACTGGCTTTGGCGACGGCGGGCAAACAACAGGGCTGGGAGATGATCCTGTTCGGTAAACTCGGCGCAGTTTACAACGCATTGGGTGATCACCAGCGAGCCCTGGACTACCTGGATCAGTCTTTGCGGTTGGCACGAGATCGCGGCGACCGGGCGGATGAAGCCAGCACCCTGCAGACCATTGCGCGCGTTTACCGTTCGATGGGCGAGCCTAAGAAATCGATTGAATTACTCGATCAGTCGCTCGGGCTCTTGAAGGACGTCAATAATCCGGCGCCGGGCGCCGCTCGAGCCCATTACAATCTGGGAAAGGCTTATACCGACCTTGGCGAATATCAGAAAGCAATCGATTACTTAAACCAGGCGCTTCTGGTGTGGAAATCCAGAGGCGACCCCATAAATATCGCAGCGACAATTCGCGAACTCGCCCGCGCTGAACGCGGTCGGGGCAATCTTGAAACTGCCCTGGCTCAGACCGAAGCTGCGATTAACGTGATCGAGTGGGTTCGGGCGCAGGCGGGTGGGCCGGATCTAAGAGCTTCATACCTGGCCATCGTGCAGGACTGTTTTGAGCTTAGGATTGATGTGCTGACGCGTCTGCATAAACTCGATCCAGCCAGGGGTTATGCTGACGTTGCGTTACAAACCAGCGAAAAAGCACGGGCCAGATCTCTGATCGAGACCCTAACTGATGCCGGCGTCGATATTCGTCGCGGAGTTCCGGCGGCCCTTCTGAAGCGTGAGCAAGAGCTGGCGGAACAACTTCAATTAAAAGCGTCTGAACTGACTCGCTCAACCAAAACAAGTGACGAGGGCGGCAAAGAACTGAAGGGTTTAATTGCCGAATACGAACTGGTGCAGGCGCAAGTCCGCGCCGCCAGTCCTCGGTACGCTGAACTTGTTCAGCCTCGGCCGCTGTCGTTAGCCGAAATGCGCACCCAGGTTATTGATGGTCAGACTCTCCTCCTGGAATATTATCTCGGCGTCGAGCGCAGTTATCTTTGGGCGGTTTCTTCTACTGAGATTCAGATCTATGAACTGCCAAAACGCGCCACAATTGAGGCCGAGGCGCGGAAAGTTTACGACTTACTCACGGCGCGAAGTCGCCGGGTAAAGTTCGAAACGAATGAGGAGCGGCGCGCGCGCATCGCGACGGCGGATGCAAACTACCCGGCCGCGGCGGCGGCCTTGAGTCGCGCGGTGCTGGGACCAGTCGCCGATCAGCTCGGCAACCGGCGATTGTTGATTGTTAGCGACGGCGCCCTGCAGTACATCCCTTTCGCGGCGCTGCCTGGTCCCAAAGCTACTGGCTCGTCTTTTCAACCTTTGGCCTTGAATAATGAAATCGTCAGCCTGCCGTCCGCCTCTACTCTGGCAGTTCTGAGGAAACAGCTGGCGAAGCGGCAGCCGGCGCCCAAGACGGTCGCCGTGCTTGCCGATCCGGTTTTTAATGCCGACGATCAACGGGTTAAGGATTCGCTGGCCCGGAATCAAGGGACGCGTACCGATGCAATGGTGGCCAGGAGAAGCCTCGTCGGCACTCACGAGTTGCAGAGATCGGCCAGCGAGTCCGGTTGGAACGGCGAGTCGTTGAGTGCGTCGCGTTTGCCATTCACGCGAAAAGAGGCGGATGCAATCGCGGCGCTCGTGCCCGCGGCTTACCGCAAACAAGATTTGGATTTTGCCGCGAGTCGGGCCAGCGCCACCGACCCCGAGCTTTCGCAGTATCGAATCGTGCACTTTGCCACGCACGGGCTGCTGAACAGCCGTCATCCCGAGTTGTCCGGCATTGTCCTGTCGCTGGTGGATGAAAAAGGTCGCGCGCGAGACGGATTTTTGCGAGCTCACGAAATCTATGATCTGAAATTGCCGGCAGAGTTGATTGTATTAAGCGGGTGCCGCACCGGTTTGGGAAGAGAAGTGAGAGGCGAAGGCCTGCTCGGACTAACGCGCGCATTCATGCATGCGGGCGCGGCTCGAGTGATGGTCAGTCTGTGGGATGTTAACGACGAAGCAACCGCCGAATTAATGAAGCATTTCTATAGCAGTCTGTTGAGCGGCGAAAAGGTCTCGCCCGCGGCGGCCCTGCGGGCAGCTCAAGTATCAATGGCGCGCGACAAGCGCTGGTCTGCTCCGTATTTTTGGGCCGCGTTCACTATCCAGGGCGAGCCTCAATAATCAGACTAGAATTCTACCGGCCTTTTCCACTCCGTTTGTCTTTCGCTAAATCTGCCACAATTCGTTCTGCCACATAGCGCGGCCGGCCCATATACCGCCAGGTTGAACTGCGACGCGTGGCCGGCCAAACGACATAACCGTCTGCATTGACCGCGCGCACAATTACAATGATGCGCGGATCTTCTGGTCGAGTCGAAGCCGCGCGAGCAGTCACCTTCAACGCCGCATCCGCTTGATCGGCGTCAGCCGGCTGCAAATTGTTGCTGGTTGCCAGGGCCTTTCGCAACTCGGTTTGGAACTCTGCGCTTGAGGCCGCGCTTGATTTCATTTGAACGTAAACTCGACGAACGTCGGCCAGTGATTTACCCGTCGAATTCCGATTCCAGGGTCCGCGCGTGTCTTCTGCCCCAGGTTCGGCGTCGACGTCGTTGTCGGTCATAAGTGTGCGCGAGACAAAAGTTTCATTAGGCTCTCGCCGCGCCAGCAGAGGCGTTGGGGTGGCGGCATTCGCACCCGGAGTGGCTTTCTTTTCCGGATAATCCGCAGCGAGTTGCGCTTCGTTGCTCTTTGATGGCTCTGGCGTCACCGCCAGGGGGACGGATGGGGCCGGCGTTGGCGCGACGCTTACCACATTGTTCTGATTCTGACGGTCACTCCACACCCACCAGGCTCCGGCGAATAAAAGCACGAGGGCAGAAAATGCCGCCGCGGGCTTCCACCAGCCTGCCGAGCTCAGATCCCGAACCGCATTGAAAATCGAAGTTGAAAGTTGATTGAGTTTCGCACCCGTACCTTCAACTCCACTTTGTGCATAAGTCACAGCCAATTGTGCGCCGGCTGATCCGTCGTGATCGCGAAGTAATTGCACCGCGAAACTTATACGTTGGCCGCCTTCCGCGGTGATCGTGAAGTCGCGGTTCGTCGGGCCGTTGAAATTCAATAAATGAGTGGCGAGGAGGAGCGGCCCTTGTTCATCCCTGCCATAGACCTCGACGACTTCCGCTTCCTCGGGTATCGCGAACCGGGCTGAAGCCGAACGCTGGGTATTAATCTCAGCCATCTCAGTGCCATCTACCAGCACCCGTAAGAAACCGGACGAAGCAGCCTTTCGCCGGCCGGCCTCCTGCGCCAACAGATTGTTGATGGTGTTCAGGTCTTCCTCAGAAAGATTCGGCGGCCTGCGCGAATCCTGGTCTGAGTCGTCGTGCGCATCGGCCAGGAAGAAGTGCGGTAATTCCAGTCGCTCGTCAGGCGCCGTCAAACCATTGGCTGCGGCCAGACGAGCGAAACAGTCGGGATGCAGTGCGGCATGTATTCGATTCACTTCAACCTCATGTTCGTCATCGGGATGACGGCCGGCAAAAGTTAGTTTCTCGATCGGATCGTTCAACGGGTTAAATCGTTCGGGCACCACACAGGGCGTTGACCATGGCGTAAACCACGTTAGACATTCGCGCACCAGCTCGGCCTGACCTGAATTACTCTCGCCGGTTCGCCAGCGTTGCTCACCGCGTGGGCCCTTCATTACTTCAATTAGTTCGCCGAAGCGTTCTTTGAGCTCCTTCAACAGCACGCCTTTGCGTGACCGATAGTAGTAATCATCGTGGACTCGATCGGGGTCCTGGATGACCAGGTTGTAAAGCTCCATCGTCTCAGGCGTCGTGTAGTTGTAGAGCAAGCGGCCCAGGCCCAACGTTACATAGAACGAGTTGCGCCGGGTTGTGATGCGCACCAGGTGCTTAATGAAAAAGACCACCAGGTCGGAATGGCAGGCCGGTGTGACCTCGTCGTGGGCGTTAGAGTTTTGCGCTGCTGCTTCTTTGCGGCGTTCAAATTCTTCGGACTCAACATAAACCAGACGCTGGAGCAGGTGAGGTTCTTCCACTGATACCTTGCTGCGGGCTTTGCGAGCAGCGTCCGAGCGCCCGGTCAAACGATAGTAGAGACGCTTACCCTGCGCGGTCGCCGCCAGTTGCAGCTTATTCAGCGCGCGCACCGCAATCTCCAGCGCCGTCGTTCGCTCACGATGCAGGAAGTAGGCTAATTGAAAAGCCCGGTTTGGTAATTCATCTTGAGATATCTGGGCCATCCGTCGAGGTTCTTTTCTGAGCGCCTTGTGGTGACGTCAAGAAGCGCGGCTAGTATCTTCGTCACGGATTAACACCGCAAGTTTTTCGATCCTGCCAACTGTTCATTGTCCTCAAAACGCTCCGATTCCACCGTGGCATTTTCGGAATTCCGGAAATGACACAGCTGTACCTTTCCTTTGCCTTTAGAGTGCGCCCGTTCTTGAAACATGAGCGCTTTGGGCAGTAACCCACTAAGCCAGACATCACGACGATAGTTCTACACAGAAGGAGAAAAAGAAATGAACAGATTCAGTTACTTGAAATTCACAGCAGTTGTCGCCGTTCTGGCGATGGCGCTTGTAGGATTCATGCGCACATCAACTGCAACAAACCAACCATTGTCGACGCCCAGTTCGGCCCCGGGCGTTGATCTCTCGAATGAAGAGAGAGCCCTCGGCCGGTATTTCGACGACCTGGTCGCGCACGATAAGGAAGTCGCTACACTCGGCAAGAGAGCGAGATTGGTCAGCACAGACCTCGACGCGATTCAGCGTAAGTCAGATGACTTGAAGAGTGGCCTCCCCGGAGTGCAAAACGTGTTTCGCGAGATTATCAGAAAGCTCAAGGCTGCGAACGAGTGGGACAATCTGGACACCAGCATAGCCGCGAACATCACGGATCAAAGAGAGAGGTCATTCCTCCTATCAAGCAGCTTCAAGGATCTTCTGGAAGACGGCGCCAATAACCTTGCCAGCCACAAGGACGAGATAAGTCTACCGGTAACAAACCTGCGCAAGAGGTTGACCAGCCGATATGACACGGGCGGTGAGGTGCGGTTTGTTCGGGCCGGCTACGAAGCCCCCGCTCCGATGGCTTTCTATAGCGTGAAATGCTCGATTGGGGTGGGGAAGTTGAAGCTTATTAAGAGGCTCGGCGGGGTTGCTACCAACGCCACTCTCCAGAGCGTGTTTGAGGCCTGCCATGCGCCCGGCACTCCTAGTCCCTTCTGATCGTTTTGTGCCGGCGTTTTGACCCATCGGAAAGCAAAAGGCGGAAACTGCGCCCGATAGCGGCTCTGCCTTTTGCCAACCGACGGTTAACGCCCATATCGAAATCAATTGATAAGGAGACAGATAATCATCATGTCAGGATTCAGTTACCTTAGATTTACAGCAGTCGCCGCAGTCCTGGCGATGACTCTCATACCGTGCCTGCGGACGTCAACGCGGCCAAGTACTTTTAAGCGGAGGCAGTTGTGCCGCTAGGTTCCTGCCTTTGCTACTCGGCGATCGATTATTTGAGGTTACTAATCATTTACACTTCGCCGAATCTGCCTAAGTGATTTGAACCGCGTGGCATTTCAGAATTCCGGAAATGCCACGGCCAGCGCTCGGCGAAATCTAAACTCAATTCAATAGCCTGTCGCGCAAGCTGCTTTTCAGTCAGCAGATTTACGAATGACCAGGCCCGGGCGAATTAACCATGCATTTTAGAGAAGGAGAAGAGATGAGAAACAGCAGAGCAAAACTAAGCCGCCGCACGTTCGTCGCTCTTTGTTCATTAGCAGTGACGGTCTTTGCCCAGTTGGGGCCGAGCTCGACGGCGGCGGCGCCAAAAGCGGAAATAGCTAACGAGGCACGCACACTTGATAAGTTCGTGGATGACCTTTTCAAACTCGATCGAAAAACAGGTGAACTCAGCAAAAGGGCTTCTCTGAATCAGGCGGAGTTCGATTCGCTCAAGGGTAGCGCCGACGATCTCAAGCGCCGCTTAGCAGAGGTGCAAAATGCGCTGCGCGGCGTCATCACAAAGCTAAAAGCCGCAGGTGAATGGGATGATATTGATTCCAGAGTTGCGGGAACTATCAGCGATGCCTCACTTCGGGCCCGCTTTCGCCAAACCAGCTTTAAGCGCGAGTTGGAAGAGTTGGCTGCGAACGTCGCAAACCAGTCGAGTGAGATTAGCGATCCGGTAGAGCTTCTCCGCAGAAAAGTGAGCGCGCGATCGCGCGACTCTGTCTTCCCGTCGGCCGGTTACGCTCTGGCATGGCAGGCCGAGCCTGCCGCATATCATCCGGAGCCGGCGATGTTCACATCGGGCCTTAGATGCTCGCTGTCAAAAATGCGCTATGGAGTCGTCAAGCTCACTGGCGCGGCTACGGCACGAGCCCA